>JACRNH010000002.1 GCA_016219325.1 Candidatus Collierbacteria bacterium | reverse complement strand
CGGTAATGTCGCTTAAGAAACACCGGAGTAAAAGGCGAAATTTCAGCGAAGAAATTTTAACTCGTTTTATGAATCTGGATTTGCCCTTCATACAGCTCTTAACACTATATCAGTAAGCTGTTATCTGGGCAAGACCCATAATTATTTGGGCTGAATAACGAAATTTATTTGCTTTACTAATCCTATTAAAGAAATTTTTGTGATTCATAACCTATTTAATCTGAGGAAAAATTATTTTAGCCAATTCATTAGCAATAATCTCATGAGCTAAAGGACTTGGGTGAGAATCTCCAGAATTTACCCAAAGTTTTTCCCGTTTTTTATCCGAGTCAAAATCGTGGAAGATAGGATACAGATTGATAACCTCAATATTTTTTTCCGATCCAAAATCTTTTAATTTTTCGTCGACGAATGAAAAAACACTTGGCTGGCCTACAGAACGCAATTCCGGAATAGATACGGTTATAACCTTTGAACCGATTCTGGACGCCGATTCGGCAAGCAAGTTCAGAGACTCTTCAACATGACTCCAACCGTCATTATTATCAGCATATAATGAACGGTAATACTGTTCATATCCTGGTTTCATTCCTATACTTCTTAAGATACGATCTACAGAAGAATAGATTAAAACATAAAGATACGATCTTCTAGAGATAAAATTGCTTTGGATGTTTGGGACTGGCTCTGGGTCATTAATGATGTATCCGACAAGAATCATATCTGGCTGATATCTAAGCCCATCTCGAATGAAATGATGGACTTCTTGAACAGTATTATAATTGCCAATTCCCATGTTAATTACTTCAACGCGAGAAATATCAGATTTATTTTGAGAAATATAATCATTCAATTTCGATTCTAGTTTTTTGGCGTATGTCTCATTTAAGTCAACACCCCAACCGAGAGTAACAGAATCCCCTATCGCGACAATACGATAGACCGATTCTGGCTTTTTTATTGGATGATCTTCGCCCCTTTCCCCAAATTTATTAATTGAAATGGCCGTCCCCATAAAAAATCCACTGGTGTTGGGTTTATGAACAATTATTTTAATTCTGGATTTAATCATCGTCTCCAAGACTTCCCTTAGAATTAAATTAAAAATCGGTGTCGCATATTAATCTCTGCTAAGATAGAATTATTGTAACAGACATGAAGCTCATTTATTTTATAATTGCCATAACAATTGCCGTAGGAGGGCTATATTTCTATCGGTCAATCAACACAGAACAATCCATCCCGCCATTCCTAAGACAATTCAAGCTGGTCGAGGCCTACGAAGACACGCAAAATAGATTCCGCGGCCTTTATGTCAGCGATGACAACAAAATCAGAGTAAATATCCAAAACAAAATCTCTAAATCTCAAGCCCAAGAAATTACAAATCTTCGCATAATGGCCTTAAACGCATTGTTTGAAGACAAGGTCTCTGCCTATCCCGGCCAAATATCCAAAGAAATATCCTGCAATCAAAAGTATAAGCCTGAAATTGAAAAAATTGCTCAAAATGATACTGAGATAACTTTCGCCAAGGGCCTGTTTACCGACAGATTTACTATGGGAGCCTGCGTAGACGACCTGCTTCCCAATAAAGGCTTTATTGCCTGGTACTGGTGTTCACAAACAAATACTCTAAATCAAGTTGAAATGATTAGTCCGAAAGAAAATGATAAAATAGAAACTATTCTTTCTTCTTTAGGCTGTTCTAATTAAACACATCCATCGCTTTTCCTCTGACGAAATCGGGAATATTTTGTTTTAATGCTTTCATAATCGTCGGATATTCATCAATCAATTCAAACGGCTTGTCCCCTAAGAAATTATTTTTCTTAATCCCCGGCCCCATAATCATAAACGGAGTCCACATCCCCTGAACGTCATCGCTTTTTATGGCCTGCTTGTAACCGGCAATCAAAGGAGTGTCAAATAATTTTAGGTCATCAGTCATTTCTTCATTCCAGCCGTACCCGGGCCGGTTGGCAATCACTAAATCCCCTACCCTGTCCGGGGCTAAACGCATATAGTCTTTGGCATTTTCCCATTTGACAATTTCGACTACAGGCTTAACTCCATTTTCATCCTGCAATTCACTTAGAACGGATATAACCTGATCGCGTAATTTTTCATATTCGTCCCCTTGCGCCCTTTGATAATCTCCAACTAAACCATTTGGGTTTATATAAACATGAGCCATTTTAAGATACATGGCTTTAGTGTTTTTCCAATCGATTATCGGTTCGCCTGTTTGTTTGTCTGTGGTAAATTTTAACCAACCTTTTTTGGCGAATAAATTATTTAGATATACCGATCGATCAAGCGGCACCGCTCCGTGATCGGAACTCAAAACAATATAAGTATTTTTATCTGCATTATCAATAATTTCCCCGATGATTTTATCCAAGCCCTGATACATTCCCATTACCTCTTCCCACAATTTTTGCCTTTCTTCATCCGAAACATCGTTATATCGTTTGCTATTGGGATCAATATATCCCAACCACCACCGGCTGGTCAGCATTTGATTGGGAGTATAAATATCGTGAAGAATAATCTGTGAATTAAAATCTTTGATCAACGGTTTGACCGCAGATTTGTGCCATTCTAAAGACGCCTGGGCTTCTTTTAGGAAAACACCCTTATCTTCCGGATAAAAAATCAGCTGGGGCGGAAAATTATCGGCAAAATCCACCATCGGTCCGGTTTTTTCTAACAATTTATCCGCGGCTTCGGCCGGTGAGGCAACGTATTTATTTAAATTGTTATAAAAAAATCTGACACGGAAAAAACCATCTTTGTCCAGCTTAATAACAGTTATATTAAACCGGGTATCAACGTTTAAAGAGCTGTCTTTAACTTTCCATTGCAGTTGTATCGGCAACCAATCGCTTTGGCCGCCTTGTTTCATTTGAGCTATCTTTTCTTTTTTATCAAACGAAAAAATAATCTGGTCGTAATTCGTAGCCGAATCATCGGTTGAATCAATAATCAGGCCATAAACCGTTTTCCCCCAACCGGTCATAGCCATTTCCAACGGCGGACTAAAACTTCCTTCTGCCAACGATGAAGCCCAGCCATCGGCAGGTTTAGTTTCCGGATACTGGGTTAACTCCGGTCCAAAATAAAACAGCCTGGCTCCCCTGCCCTGCAAAATTCTTTGGTTCAAATTCCCTTTAGTTTCAAAATTAAGGGCATGAAAATCAGCTCCCCATCCGCCCCAGCGGCCGCGGAAAGTAAACCCTTTTTGCAGTTCAGGCGGAGTAGATCCGGGAATTGACAATAACGCCACAGTCATTCCGGCTTGCTCCAGCGTGGTCCAAATCGGCGGAACTTTTTTAGCCACAGAACTGAATCCGCCTATGGCGACTTTATCCAAAGGCTTTCCTATTGCCCGCATTGGCCCATCGTTTACTCCATGAACATCGGGATAAGTTCCGGTTAGAAGGGTGGCAAAATTTGTCGGGGTGTGAGAAGGAAAATTTGGCCTAGCATATCCGTAAGAACCACCGTCAATCATCTTTTTAATGTTCGGGAGTTTCCCTTCTTCCGCCCATTTATAGATATTGAAAAGTCCCGGTTCCGCCCGCATCCCGTCAGGAATGAACCAGTAAACTTTAGGCTGTAAGCTTTGTTGATTTTTCTTCGGGGCTGCAAAATACGTCAATCCCAATATTCCCGCAGTCAATAAAATTAAAACTGTCAAACCCTTCAGCACAATCAGATGTTATACTGGAAAATAAATTATGTCAACAAAATTATTCAACTCAAAAAATATTTCAATTCTACTGATTATAGGGATAGCAATCAGTTTATCTATTTTAAGTATCAGGGTTTGGTTATCTGAGGATAAATTTATTGAAGTGGAGATTATGGCTTCCGGCGATAATTGGTGGCAAACCCAACCCAAAGTCCCCTATTGGCTGGCAGACGCGGTTGTTCCGGGAGCTATTGAATATTCAGTTGGCGGAAAAAAATTAGCAGAGGTTTTGGAGGTAATCAGATATAGTGAAGACTATAGCAAAATTCTTTGGGCCAAAATCAGGCTTTTAGTTACCGAAGACAAATCAAACGGCGGTTGGCGGTTCCAGCAGCAGCCATTAACGATCGGCTCGATCATAACCGTTAAACCTGATCACGTTAGCTTATCCGGAAATTTAGTCAGCATCGATGGAAAACCAGAAACTAAATATAAGATGGTAAATATAACCGTCAAACAGTACGGAATAAAATCATGGCAGGCAGAAGCCGTTAGCATCGGATCAGCAAGAAAAGACGAGAATGGGAATATGGCTGCTAAAATCATTAACAAGAAAATCGAACAGGCAGAAGCCTCTGCTTATACCGCGGATGGAAAAATTCTTTCCCGTCGCGATCCGCTTAGGGTAGATCTTACTCTTGATTTAGAAGTTCAAGTAGTGGAGAAAAACGGATTAATTTATTTCAATCGAGTTCAACCGGTAAAAATCGGCAGAAAACTGTGGATCGATTTTGATACTTTCGAAATCAGCGAAGCCAGTATTATAAAAATAAACCTCTAAAAATTAGCCATCGCTTTGAGTTGAAAGCGGAAATCCAAGCGCGCGCCTAACATAATAAAAAATAAAGCCTATTTTCGAAAAAATCGGCAGCAACGGGATGCAAAAAAAACATAAAACTTGATCATGGAGATGATCCAACCGTTCCATTTCCGGAACAATACTTTTCATCCACTTCAAAAACAAATATTGGCGCTTAAAACAGTTTACCGTTATTATCTTTTTTTTCTGGCACAGTTCGGCTAACGCAACTCCTTTATAAAATCTTCGCAATAATAACTGCAAAAATGAGGATCTGTTTTTATGATAGACAATCACTTTAGGCTGATAGGTTATTTTTTCTTTCAATCTCAATTTTTTAAATAGTCGCTTTCTGATTTCGGTATCTTCTTCGCTAAATTTTCCAGTTGTCAACTTAGTATTAAATCGAGTTTGCCTTATAAATGATTTCCGCAAAGCCATGTTTTTAAAATTTATTAATTCCCCATCATTTAATATTTCTTCCTTATTTGAAATAGAAATATGTTTTAAATACCAATATAAAAACCAACATTGTTCCGCGCAAGCATAAGGATTTTGCGTAAACATATTTTTACTGCGGCCAACAATCCCGACAATATCAACATTTTTTTTAAATGATTTTTCTATTTCTTTAATCCAATTTCGCGACGCGATACAATCGTCATCAATAAAAGCCAAAATATTTCCTTTTGCCTCTGCTAATCCACGATTTCTTCCAAATGCAATTCCGATTTTCTTCTCAAACAAATATCGGATACGTAGCGATCTAAAACTGTTTATAACTGTTTTTGTATTATCAGAAGAATCATTGTCAACTACGATTACTTCATTTGGCCTTGTCGATTGTCTCTCCAATGATTTTAAGCATCGTTTTAAGATTTCCGCCCGATTTCTGGTTGTAATTAAAACACTAATTGTCATGAGTTTATTAATCGCAATCAAAAAAATTCACCATCTCGGATAACCTTTGTTCTAAACAGACTTATGTTTATACGACCATCCAACTAAAGCTGAAAATATATTAAAATAATCCGAAATAGATTTGTCAGACATACACGTCACAAGACAGTTTTTGCCGCATTTACGCATAGTTTTCCTTAATTTTAGCGCGGGAGATTTTTTCACCATTTCTTCAATTTTGATCTTTTGCAAGTCTTTAATATGTCCAATTGGTTGATAATAACTGCAAAATCTAATTGCGCCTCTGGGCTCAAAGAATAAAGTTGTTAAGTCTATTTCGCAATGAGGATGATCGATTTTTAGCGGAATTCCCAGGAGATAATTCATCATGCTTATCAAACTAACTTCTGAATTTAATATGAATCCTTTAATCTTTTTTTTAAGACCGATTACCCTGTTAAATTCATTTTTAACTTCACTCTCAGACAGAGATGGCCAAAGAACGCTGGATCTCAATTGATTCTCCGTCCAATTTCCTTCAAATGGCGGGAGAACTGGCTGAAAATATACATTATCGACACCTAGTTTAAGCGCCATTTCAACCAATCCATAAATCTCTTTTATGTTAGGACCCATAATTGTAGTTTTGATAATGATTTTAGTTCTGCTCATTTTTTTATTTCTCTCTTCAACCAAAAATTTAATTGCATTAATTGTCTTCTCAAAAAAATCGCTCCTCCCTCTTAGAAAATTAACAGTTTTATCGTTTATCCCATCTAAGGATATATTGATGTTCGCAAGATTCAGACCGATCAATTTTACTGACATTTTTTTATCTATCAAGTATCCGTTAGACGTTAAACCTGTCATAAATGATTTCCTGGCAGAATATTGCAACAGTTTAAATGCCATTGAAGAATATAAAATCTCACCTCCGGCAATGTTAATTTTGGCCGCAGGGCCGCACCAACCAACAATTTGGTTAATAGCCATCCTCCAATAACTATACGTTAACTCTGGATCTTTTTGCGCCCAAATAAAACACATCTTGCATCTAGCATTGCATCTTAAGGTCGGGACAATATAAAAATTGATTGGCTTTGGGATAAATAAACCGGTATAAAGATAGATCCACTTATCTAATAGATTACGGAAACCGTATAAAAAAAGATTTATAAAATCAAACGATTTCATAATAAAAAGTCAATAGGTTAAAATTTACTTTATGCACCATGAACACGATAATGTTGGTAAAGGTAAAATAATTTTTCGTTATTTGGAAAAAATGTCTTTTGCAACCGTTATTTTTCTATCATTTTTTCATTCATTGACAACACAACTAGATATTATTTTAAATCTCTTAATTTTCATTATAGCTTCTACTACAATCTATCGACAAATCCGACCCAATAATATTCATAAAAAATTAAATGGGGAAACTTATCTGCTGGTTTTAATTTTCCTTCAATATACTGTTATCAATGGCATGTTTAATTGTTGCTCAATCATAAATCTCAAGCGAATATTGAGATTAATTACAGCTTTTAGCTTGGTATATATTTTTTCTTTTCAAGGAATTAAGAAATGGATACTTAAGTTATTTATCTCAATCATGATTGCCATAGGAATTATACTATTTATGATAACGATAACAGCCTTCATCAATGAAAACCTATGGTCTCAAATATGGAGTTATTTACTAAAAGATTTCGGATTGTATTACCAGTTAGCTGAAAAATCAAAAGGAAGACTGTCTCAAGTCAGCCCTCTAGAAATGAGCATCCTTTTTCCACTGGCGCTATTTTTTGCTTCTAAAAATCGGTTTTGGAAAATTTTTGGAGCAACATCTTTTGCAATGATTCTATTAATGGTTGTATTCTGGAATTATCGCAGCCATTTAATCACGTCAAGTATTGGGATATTCGCTTTTTTGTTCTTTCTGGGTTGCTCTCAGAAAAAAAATCAAACATTTTCATTATCGAATCGTTTGTATGCTGTTTTACTTTTTATATCGGTAACTACATTTTCTTTATTTAGCTCTAAGCAACTATTAAAAATCAACCTTTTAGATCGATTATTAATGAAAAATGACTTTGACTTAAGTACTACCTATGAACACATAAGCCTCCTCAAAGAAGGCATGCTTCTATTTGTGAATAATCCTATTATCGGAATTGGGACCGGAAATTTTACGCAATATTCTCAATCGTCAGAACTCGTATTATTAAATACGACAGGTAAGTTTATCGGAAAATTACCCACAGTCAATTATATTATTCCCGAATCACACAACATTGTTGTTGAATCATTGATGGAACTTGGACTAATAGGAACCATACTACTATTCACGATAGCCTGGAAAATATTTAAAGCAGATGTCCACATGATGAAAAGTTCACCAACGCCATATCTAATTGCGATGATTATTTCAAGTTGGCTTTTTTTAATTAATAGCTTAATCGACTCATACTCAAAATCGTCACTTTATGCATTTATGATATTACGAGGAATTAAAGCTAATTATAGTAATAAATGAAGATATTATTTATTGCTCCTTATCCTCCAAATCCAATTCGTACTCGATTACGGAATTTCGCAATTGGGTTGGCCGATAGAGGTCATTTCGTAGATATTATAGCTCCATATTCTTCATCAGCAGAAATTATAGGAATGGAAGACTTACAAAAAAACAATAGGATAAGGCAATATTTGGTTAAAGACTTCAGTGTTTTACGCCAACTGCGAACGACTTTGTCGGTCTTTGATGGAAAACCTTTTCAGCAACATTATTTTGTCTCCAAGAGCCTAAAAATATTAATTTTACAGTTGCTAAAAAACCACAGATACGACTGCATACATGTTGAAACCTTCAAGGTGGCGAACTCTGTTTCGGGAGATTTGGGACTGAATAATTTGATTCCTATTATTATTGATGCCGTCGATTGTTTCAGTGATCTCTATAAACAGTTTGCAGGTACTGTTGAAAGCTCAATTTGGAAAAAAATTTATGCTATGGAATCTAAACGTGTACTCGCATTTGAAAAACAGCGCCTAAATAAATTTCGGTACGTCATAACTAGCACTAATCATGAGGCATTACTACTAAAAAAAATCAGCGGAATTAAAAGAATCGCAAGTATAGAAAATGGCGTAGACCTAACATTATTTCCGCCTTCTCCAAGCTTTAAAAACTTTAATTGCAAAAGAGAGCCAACTATCGCCTTCTCTGGAAAAATTAGTTATATTGCTAATTCAACCGCAGTTATATATTTCTATAAAAAAATTTTTCCTTTTATAGCCGAGCAATTTCCCAATATCAAGTTTAAAATTATTGGAGCATCCCCGCCAAAAACCATTCTTAACTTAGCAAAAGACAATCGCATAGAGATTACCGGCTATGTTGAAAATCTAGCAAATTCATTTAATGATGTCCACGTAGTTGTATGTCCGTTAATCATGGGAGCCGGCATTCATAATAAATTAATGGAGGCCATGGCGTTAGCCAAACCAGTAGTTGCGACCAGTCTATCTTGCAAGAATTTTAATTTTAAGTCTGGAAAAGAATTAATAATTGCCGACAAAGAAATTGATTTTGCAGAATCAGTAGTTAACCTCCTGCGTAACCCCGATCTCTGTCAAGCAATCGGGTTCACTGCAAGATCATATATTGAGAAACACTTCAGATGGGAAGATAAAATCGAAAAACTGGAAAAAATCTACAGAGGATCAATCGCTTCGACGAGATAGAGCCAATGTTTTTTTAAAAAATTCTCTTAAGCTTTTTTCCGAATAATAACGTGAAGTAAGTTTTTTACCCTTTGTGACCATACTAGTCCGTAACTTTTTATCCTGAAGTAGAGTTATTATTCTTTCAGCAAATTCCTCAGGCCTATCTGCAATAAAACAATTAACTGAATCCTTAACCCCCAGTATTCCGGCAGCACTCATAGATGTTGACACCACCGGTATTGAATTAAAAATAAAATTTAAAAATTTAATTTTTACTCCGGAGTCAGAAAAAATAGGAACTATCCCAACGGAAGTTTGTTGATAGATCTCCCTTAAATCCTTTTTATAACCTAAATAATTTACTCCCTCGTATTTTGAGAATTTTTTTCGCAACTTTTCATTCCCATAACTCCCAACAATATTAAATTCTGCCTCTTTAACAATTCTTTTTACCATCCCCCAGACCTTAGAAATAAACCAATCAATCCCTTCTAAATTTTCCTCCCATGATAAGGTGCCAATAAAAGTAACTATTCTTTTACCTTCGGGTTTATTTTTATTTAGCCTAAGGGATTTACTCCCAAAAACAGCGACCGATGATGTTAATACGGTGCGAGATGAAAGGGTCTCCAATCTCAATTTTAACGGCTCATTTATTGCAAAGACCTTATCTGCCGCCATCAAAGCTTTTTTTTCAAATTTCTTAAGCTTGAGATATTCTAGATAAAGGAAAATTTTTCTAATGAAGCTTTTTGAATTCCTGATCCTATGATAGATTATTTCTGACTCAAAATCATGAGCATCATAAATTTTCTGATAATAGGCAGGGGTATTTTTAAATAAATAAATACATGAAGATAAGTGATCTAAATAAATAATAGAGGGATTCTCCAAATTTGGTACGTCTTTTTTAATTGTCTTAATGATTCCTTTGGAATAGAACTTTCTTACCCTATAGGGGAAAAACGAAAAAATTGATAAAAATACCTTCCAATATTTATATAAAGGGTGTAAATCATCAATTATTGAGCTATAAATAATATTAGATTCAATCCCCTTCAGTGGCTTACTCATTTTCATGTAAAACGGACTTCTACTATCCCAGAAGGAAAATAATTTAATCTTGCAGCCTAAATCTCGCAAAGCTTTTATCGTCCCAAATGTTTTAAATTTTCCACCTGTATCCGGAGGAAATGGATAAAGCTGAGTAATGAAGATTATGGTCGGCTTGATATTGGTGGTCATGTGACCCAAGAAAAATCTAGATGATTTCAACATGTTTCATCCACGCAATCGTCTTTTTTAATCCAGTTTCAATACTGGTTCTCGGTTTAAATTTTAAAACGCGATTTATCTTTTTGGTTTCATAAATTGCGCGAAGCTGGAATAATCTAAGGTCAGACGAATTAATGTTTAATTTAATTTCGTTTTCAACCCCATCCATAATTTTTCTCATTAATTGAAATCTTCTATAAATAAATCTGATTAACGATTCCTGCTTGGCTAGAGCTAATTTAGCCGCTATTTTAACTGGACCTAAAAAATTAGCCGCAACCATTAATCTAAGGTATTCTGTGTGTTTTATGCTGATGAGCGCTTCGGATGATAACAATCTATTAAAAATTCTAAAATAATCATTCCAGCTCACAATTTCCGGACCATTAACATTGAATGTTTCACTTACCGCCTCTTCTTTATGTAAAGATAAGAAGATTGCATCAATTAAATCATCGACGTATAATAAATTACATTTCCCCTCAAACCCTGACGACAAACCGATTTTTTTTCGAAGTATTTGCCTGCCAATTCCAATTGTCCATTTTTGGCTAAACGGACCGTATACTATTGATGGCCGCAATATTACGATTGGCACTCTCTGAAGCATATATTTAAAACATTCTTTTTCGCCACAAAGCTTTGCCTTACCGTATTGATCAATCGGGTTAGGCACAACAGATTCATCAATTAATCCTGAAATTTTTCCATATACAGCAGCACTGCTAAGGTTTATTAATCTTTTAACCTTTAGCCCCATTGCGGCATTAAGGATATTACTTGTACCTTTAATAATAATTTCGTCTGAGCCTGCGGCACAATGAATTATATGAGTAACACCGTTCAAAGTTTTTTTTAGACTGGGCAAATTTAAAACGTCGCAATGCCTCATTATTATCGGAAACCGTCCAATTCGGGCGGCGTTACTCCAATTATGGACTCCTGCTATAACCGTATTCTTATTATCATTAGAAAGTTTTTCTATAACTCTTCCCCCAATAAAACCGGTAGCGCCTGTAACAAAAATGACCCTCTTCTCCATTTTTAAAACCATGGCATGTTAAATCTTTGTCTGTGTCTATAACAATAGTCAATAGTCTCAACGGAATCTTTAATATCGCTAACTGATATTAATGGATCAGCATGATTAGAAATCATATCTATAAAATTTCTGATCAATATATCCGCAAAATCGAAGTAGGTCTTTTGCTTTGTTGGAAGCGTAATCTTAACAGTAGATTTATCAGAATAGTTGGTCAATAGAAACGATGTAAAATCGTAAATATCACCGCTAATTTCGCCCTTGGCGCCTTTAATATAATATTTATTAGATAGCTTATTGAACAAATTAAACTTTATTCTACCTTTACATGAATTAATCTTAAAATTCAACAATGCTACGGCTTCGCTTCCGCCAAAAGAATCATCTATATAACTAATTGATTTTGGTTTTCCCAACCACCAACAAACCAAATCAACTGCGTGAGATCCCCGATCAATTAACACACCCTTATCCCATTGAAAATAAAATCCTGACGCTGTCGGCCAAGTAAACTGTCCTCCTTCGGAGTAGTCAAAGCCCAATGGTTTCCCAATTACTCCAGAATTTATTTTATTTTTTATTTCAATAGAAACTGGAAATAATCTCTTTGTATGATTAATCAATATTTTATATCCACTTTTCTCTTCTAAATTTAAGATCTTTTTATATTGAGAAAAACTTGTAACAAGCGGTTTTTCGCTTAAAACATAAACACCGTTCTTTAGAAATTGAATTGTTTGCTCAAAATGTAAGTAGCTTGGTGTGGTAATAATGACACCGTCAACTTTATTCAATATTTTTCTATAGTCAATGGTCATCTTCTTTAACTCAAACTTATCCCCCAATTTATGTAACCTGTCGTTATTTGTATCCACAAGAATAATTTTATTCTTTGCATATCCCAATTTATGAAACGATGGCAAATAAAATGTTTCAACAATAGCCCCACATCCAACAATTGCAATTGTAGGATAATAGCTCATTGTTCTAAGCAGTTATACTTATTTCTTTTAGTCATAATCAGCAAAAATTCTATGCCCTGAGAGACAATCATATAATATAGTCAAATTAAGCTGATCACTATATCATGTCTCTTGCAACTTCAGTCATTATTCCGGCTAAAAACAGAGTTGCCTTATTACGGAAAACGATCGGATCGGTATTATCTCAAAATATTCCCACGGAAATAATCATTGTTGATGACGGATCGCAACCCCCGCTTTCTTCTCAACTAAAAACTTTTAGCGGTCATGTCAAAATTGTTAGAATCAATAAATCAAAAGGTTCTATGGCTGCCAGAAATTCAGGGTTCCAATATGCCAAAGGCGATTATATTGCATTTCTTGACTCGGATGACATTTGGAATAAAGATTTTCTTAAAGTTTCTCTGCGATATTTGCAAAACGATCAATCCACGATAGCGACCGTTTGCCTGTCCCAAAAGATTTATCCGAAAGATTGGCCGCCACAAAGAATATTCCGACTTAAAGATAGCGACCGTTTGCCTGTCCCAAAAGATTTATCCGAAAGATTGGCCGCCACAAAGAATATTCCGACTTAAATTGGTCAATATATTTAAAGATTTACTTAAAATTGCTTCCTGCTTATTTAACCAAAAGCGTCTTCCCCGCTCCGCTCCGTTTCTTGGACAACTTTCACATATGGTTTTCCGAAAATCTGCGGTCCAAGGATTACGATTTAATCCTAAATATAAATTTTGCGGAGATTGGGAATTGATTCTAAATTGTTTATCAAAAGGTAATATTAAACAAGAAATACGGCAGGGCTTTGTTCGTTAAATTATTTGACTTTCACATTAATCATTTTCTCCCGACAAAATGATTGAGGAAAAATTACTTATCTACGTCGATGAATTGCTTAAACTCCAGCGCGCCCTAAACCGCAAAGGGGTTCAGGCGGTATATCTAAAAGGAATTACCCAATATTATTTCTTAACCGGCCGATGGCCCAAAATACATCCTGTTGATATCGATATCCTAATTCCTAATAGCTCGTTTTCTAAAGTCAATCTTATTCTTAAATCCTTAGGCTATTCAAAACACCGTTTCTATCAACAACCATCATTAAGGCCACAAATAAACTTTGTAAAGAAATTGCCAAGAGCAACGATTGTTTGCGATATTCATAATCAGATATTTTTTCCCACAAAGTATATTTTTAATGTTCTGCCTCCAAAGTTAGTAAAACGAATCACTTCTGAATTTATCAGGCGGGCGCAATCAATTATCTTTCAAAGAAATAAATTTCTGATTTTGGAAAATGAGGACATGCTCCTTCATCAATGCCTTAACTTTTTCTTCCATCATAGTTGCCGAAATCAGCATCAGTCTTTTGATATTTCATTAATTACAAGAAATCTAGATATTAATTGGGAAATCGTTATTTCAAGACTTGCTTCATGGAATTTAAAAGAATTCGCTTATTATCCTCTGCTTCTATCTAAGCAAACCGCAAAAGCAAATGTGCCTAATTCCGTCTTATTAAAATTAAAACCCAAAAATATCCTTAGCTCATTGGTTCCGTTGTTTATCAATTCCCACACCGTAAAATCGCCAATCCGCAATATGCATCTTAGATTCCGCTACAATATTTTCCTTAGGCTTTTGATTGCCAATCAATCTATTCTGCAAAAGATTCAGGCGTTTCTTCTGTTAATTATTTCCCCAATGAGAAGCAGGGCAAAAGAGTAACAAGCTGTTAAATAACCAAATACTCTTTGTGTTTTCCCTGTCGGTATTCGACCGACAATATTCTTATTCTTTATCCACCCATCGCCAACCAACCTCCTATCACCTTTCGTAAAATATTCATAGCCCCCACCATCTTTTGTTTTCTTTCTTAACAGAACTCTATGGATCAAAAAGAAATTCCTAATTTTTATAACCACGATATCTCCAATCCGGCACGACTCGTTTTCCTTCAACTTTCTAACCGTAATCTCCTGTCCGTGCCTTAAAAACGGCCACATACTGTTTCCCCTGATAACCATCTTGAAAATTCCGCCCGATGATTTGTTGAATATTTTTAACCTGAAATAATTTTCCGTCTGTTTTGGTATCATTAAATTTAAAGTTGACACTATATGTCAAAAGTATATTATTATTGTTATCATAAACTATGAAAATTAAATCCAGAAAAACAAATAAAAAAAGATTGTATTCACCTCCGAAAGACAGGGTGGAAAAATTAACCTTGGCGGGCAACGCCGGATATATATCCGCCAATCCCGGAGATTTTACGTACTCTTATAACGGCTCAAAATTGGCTTGGTGGAGTTAGGCTTTGTTTTACAACATTCAACAACTTCAATTTAAAATACTCCCGGATAAATTCAAATGCGTCATTTTTAACATTCTTTCCGGGTAAATTATAGAACTCGGCCAAAGCCTTAACCGCTTGCGATACTTTTTTAGGTTTTTCAAAAGCTTCCCAAATCAGCCCGGCGCTTTCATTTAAAATTCTGACTTCGTTAGATTTCGGGTCCAGTAAATAAACCTTGTTCCTGAATTTATGAGAGACAACGTTACTGTTTTGCCTGATGACCGTCTTAAAATTGATTTTCATTTAACATTTTTTTCAAAAAGGAAAACTGATTAAGAGGATAAGACAAAGTATACACGCCGATTTTCTTTGCCAATTTTTCAGCCAGTCCGAAAGCTAGATCTGCTTGACGATTTATTGACAATCCCGGGCTATCCTCCCTAACAACAGCTTGCGGCATAAGCCTGAATATTGCCTCACCCTTATCAAGTTTTGCAAAATTTATTTTAGCAGTATTTTTCTTTTCCAATAAAAAAATCGCCGACAGTGGGCAACTGATATTGACTTTTGGAAAGTCATCCTGTTCATAAAACGGGGAACAAAAAACCAACGAAACACCGTTTTCAAATCTTAAAATACTTCTGTCGTTTGCCAAAATCCGGCAGTTTAGTTTGTTAACAATCGTCGATTTTCCTTTTCCCGATTCACCTGCGAATAAAACCGCCTGGCCGTTAATCGCTGCGGAGGAAGCATGAATCATTAATCCGTCATTTAGCAAAAGCGTTCCGGCAAAAACTTTTTTAATCAGGAAATTAAATATCAGAAAATCATTTTCTAAATCCCGGTTGAATAACAGCTCGGCAGAACTTTTCGAAAAATATTTTATTCTGGCCGCAACTTTTTTATTTTTTAAAGATCCCGTTTCGACCAAAATTGACATGTCAATTTTGCCATTATCAGAGGACCAAAACTTCATGTATTTTCCGCGGCAAAAAGCAAACCAGTCTTTACGATTGAATCTCAATTCCAAATTTAAACCGGCAATTTTCAACACCAATGAATTCATTATTTCCCGGAGACCGCCATTGATATATCGCGAAAAGTTATCAACACAATCAAGCCCAGCAGCACCGCGTAACCGGCTAAGTGGATTAAGCGCTCTTTTTTGGGATCCATCGGCTTGCCCCGCAGTTTTTCTATGCCTAAAAATAACAGCCGGCCGCCGTCTAAAGCCGGAATCGGCAGAATATTCACCACCGCCAAATTGATTGATAAAATTCCGGCTAGCTGGAATAACGGAATCCAGCCTCTTTTGGCAACTTCTCCGGTAATTCTAGCAATTCCAACTGGACCGGCAACGTCATTTGGGACTTTGCCGTGAGCTATTAAATCAACCAGCATTTTCCCCAATCCTCCGACGATGTTTCCTCCCCACGCCAAAGCTTCCTTAAACCCGGTTACGGACGCCCGGAACGGCATCTGCCACCAAGGATAATGAATAAACTGAATATTGGATATTGCCACCCCCAAAGCCCCTTCCCCTGCCGGAGTCTCTGACTCAACCCTGGGAGTTATAGAAATCTCCTTATCCTCGCTTCCGCGCTTGACAACGAGTTTAACTTCTTCTCCCCTATTCTGATTGATCAACTCAATAAATTGTTCTGTCTTAATAGTTTTGAGATTTGAGTTTTGAGATTTGAGTTCGAGCACGATATCATTCGGCTCTAATCGTGCTCGTTCCGCCGGACTTCCCGGCGCCACACCGTCAATTACTACTACATCTCTTTCTTCCGGAATTCCCATAACCGTATAAACCACGGTAAATGCAGCCACTCCCAAAACCAAATTCATAAACACTCCGGCCACCAAAATCACCGCCCGCTTCCACGGCTTCTGCGCATAAAAGTAACCGTCACCCTCATTGCTCATTGTTTTTTGCTCATTGTTTTCTGTTTCGCGATTCTCCCCCCTCATCTTCACAAACCCTCCCAACGGCAACCAATTAAGAGTAAATTCAGTCCCCTGCCAGGTAAATAACCTCCTTATTTTCGGCGGTAATCCCAATCCGAACTCTTCCGCCACCACACCCAATTTTTTGGCTGCGATAAAATGCCCTAGTTCATGAACCAGAACCAGAACCGAGAGGAGAATAAAAAATATCAAAACAGTTAGCATCCGGTTGATTGTAACATCTATTCAAGAATAATCGCTATTGACATTCAGATAATCTTAAGATAATCTATAAATTACTATGAATATTCAAACTATATCCACCAAACAAATGCGGGAAGATTTTTCTCAAGTAAAAGACGCTATGGAGAATGGACAGCCTCTTTTGCTTCTGTATCGCTCCCGTCCGCTGGCAGAAATAAAACCGGTTCGTCAAAAAACTATAAATGAAATAAAACCTCGTTCTTTTAATCTCAAGCGGATACAGCAATGGATTAATGATGATAAATTGACCGCGAAACAACAAGCGCGAATAGATGAAATCATTAACCGTCTTCCTTGACACTTCCGTAATTCTATCCGGATTGATTTCTTCAACCGGCGGATCAGGAAAACTTCTGACTGCCGGGGCCAAAAAGAAGATTAAGTTAATCGCAACCGAAAAAATTGTCCGTGAGGCAGCTAGTAATTTAAGTAAAGTAAATATTCAAACTCAAGCTTTCGAGAACTTACTGTCTTCAAGAACAATTCAAGTCATTAATACTCCAAGCGAAGAAAAGATCATGAAGTTTATACCTATGATTAACGATCCTGGCGACGCCCACGTGCTTGCCGGAGTAGTTCATTCAAGAGCGACAATTCTGATATCGCTGGATAAAAAACATATCCTAGTTTCAAAAGTAAAAAGGACATTAAGACCGATCAAAATTTTCTCGCCAAAGCAATTTTGGAAGTGGTTACGCCAAACCAAGCCTTTAAACAAGCTATAATAAATTCGATGAAAAACATTCTCCGCTGGCCGGTTTTATGGTGGTTAAGGTTTTGGGCGCGGCAAGTATTAAAAATTAACCGCCCATTCATAGTCGGAGTCACCGGCTCTGCCGGAAAGTCCAGTGCCGTAGACGCTATCGCTCCGGTGTTAAGACTAAAATTCAAAAATCTTAAAGTCGCCGAAAAGGCCAATTCCGAATCCGGAATTCCGGCTGATATTCTCGGCTTGCACTTTATCGACTATTCATTTTTTGACTGGCTAAAAATTTGTCTTCTGGCTCCGCTTAAAGCATTGCATTCAGTATTCAGTATTCAGCATTCAGCATTTGACTGCTATCTGGTTGAAATGGGAATCGATGAACCGACCCTGCCAAAAAATATGGAATACTTATTGACAATTCTACATCCGGATATCGGGGTAATTCTAAATGCCCTACCTGTTCATACGCAACAATTTGGCTCTGTTGCAACGATAGCCAAAGAGAAAGGAAAACTGGTGACACAAAACCCGGATCTTCAATACGCCATTTTGAATGCCGATCAACCGGAAATTATTTCATTAAAACCGGTAGATGAAGCCCGCATTGTGACATTCGGAAGAAAGAAGAACGCTGACGTTGTTATTAAATCTATACTTCCAAGCCTAGATGGAACATCTATTTCTTTATTCATAAATCATAAATCATACTTCATAAATCTGCTAAATCTTGCTCTTCCCAATTATTACAGTGAAACCATGGCAGTGGCAGCAACAGTCGGAATGATTTTAGATTTGCCGGTCAAAAAAATTTCAGAGGCTTTAACCGCTAATTTTAATCTTCCCCCCGGCCGAGGCCGGATTTTTCAAGGAATTAAAAACACCACAATTATTGATTCTTCATATAACGCCTCGGGAAAAACTATGAATGGAAGTCTTGAGATGCTAAAAAATATTGGGGGGGGCAAAATTAAAATTGCTGTTTTAGGGGACATGAGAGAGCTCGGATCACAGGCTGAAATCGAACATAAAAAAGTGGCGGAAACTGCGATAAAATCAGCTGACAAAATTATCCTTGTCGGTCCATTGATGAAACAATACTTTCTGCCGGCAATTCAACAATCAAAACTGCCGGTCGAATGGTTTTCTGCCGCCGGAGAGGCGGCAAATTATTTAACAAAAAATCTTTCAGGGAATGAAATCATTTTAGTTAAGGGTTCGCAAAATACTATCTTTCTAGAAATTATGGTTGAAGCTCTATTGAAAAACAAATCTGATGTTGAAAATCTTTGCCGCCGCGGAAAATTCTGGGATAAAAAACGAAAACCATTTATTTAGTCTGATAAGGCCCGGCCTTTTTAAACCACAGACCAGATCAGCCTTTCAAAAAATTTTGTTGGAATTCCGTTATCGTCAAGTGGCACCACCACCGGCGACTGTAGAAGCGGAATATTCCATTTAATATTATCCCCTGTTAATTCCAAATCTTCACCAACTGAAAATATAACCCTTTTATCATTTATAAATCCAAAACCAGCGTCTAGTTTTGTCCTATTTCCTAAATGAGCCACAGACGGATCGCACGGAATCCAGGAATGTTTCTTTTTATCAAAAAATTCCGCCCAAGCGTGATAGCCGTATTTTGATTCAACCGCCCAGCCGAAAACGCACCTTGCCGGAATTTTTGCCGCCCGCAATAACGCCACCAACAGTGTGGAAAACCCACCGCAATCCACTTTTCTATCTGTCAAAGCCTGAATTGACGAGTAAAGCCCTCTTATGGGATTGGCGTATTCCAAATATCCAATCACCCAATCAAAACACTTTTTGGCTTTTCCATTATCGCCCGATACTCCAGAAAACAAATATTTGGCTATATTTTTGATTGCCGGGGAATCTGACTGGACCATGGGATTTGATTGTAAAAATATTTTTGGGTTTTTATTTCCGCTTTCCCTATTATCTGATAATAGGAAAGCGGCGGAAATTCTAATTCCGGGTTCATTTGTAATAAAATATGCCGATTGGTTTCCAAATTTTTTATCAGCTACAATTTTAAAATCTATTGGATTTAACCACTCTTTAGGCTCTCCGCATACTAATTGAGGCAATGGAAACCAAATATGTGTTTTTTCACCCAGATTGGATAACTCCAAGTTCATTTTCAGCTTCTTCATAGCGCCAATTGTATCAATTAGCTATGATATCAATATGATCATCACCAATTCCTTAGGATCAAACTATACTTCCGGAGACAGAATTTTAGCTCTGAAATTGTTATTTCAACCGTGGAAATGGAAACAGGGGAAGGAGCTTGAGACACTGAAAAGTGTCATTCCCGCGAAGGTGGGAATCTATTTAAATAGATTCCGGGTCAAGCCCGGAATGACAGTGGAACTATTTTTAAAAGGCCGGCACGCAATTTATGAGGCCTTACGGAAGCTCGGAATCGGACAGGATGACGAAGTTATAGTTCAAGCTTTTACCTGTGTGGCAGTGGTGCAACCGATTTTAGATTTGGGGGCAACACCTATTTATGTTGATGTTGACACCAAAAATCTCAATCCGTCATTTGAGCAAATTAAAAAATCCGCCACTTCTAAAACTAAGGCCATAATTCTACAACACACTCTTGGATATATTAACCGGGAGAATGACGAAATAGTTAAGTGGTGCCGGAACCACAAGATTTTTATAATTCAGGACTTAGCTCATTTCTTTATCCCAACGCCAAAACCAACAACTAATAACCAACAACTAATAGCTTCTGCTAACGCTATCATTCTTTCTTTCTCCCAAGATAAAGTGATTGATGGAGTTTCCGGCGGAGCATTGATCGCCAGCAAAATTTTGCCATTGCCCGAAAAATTAAATGATTCGAATCATTTAATTTTAATAGAAATCGGAAAACATCTCCTCTATCCTATCTGTACTTGGTTAATAAGATCAACTTATCAAATTGGGATTGGCAAGTTTAGAGTGGGAAAAGTAATTCATTGGCTGGCAAAATTCTTTGGGCTAATGAACTCTCCTGTTGACGCTCCGACGACGCCTACCGCGCTGCCTAACGCTCTGGCTGCTTTGACATTCAATCAATTAGTAAGATTAGACAAAATAATAGTTCACCGCCGGAATATTGCCTTAACTTACGGCCGGATTCTTAACCGGAAGTTTAAATTGGTGATAATTGATGACATAAAAAACGGCTCTAATTTACGCTACCCGATTTGGGTGGGAAACAGGGACGAGTTAGAAAAAAAATTGACCCGCCATGGTTTTTATCTGATGGATCATTGGTACGACGCACCTGTTTCCCCTGAGCGGGTAAGCGACTCTCAGGTTAAATATCAACCAGGCTCTTGCCCTAACACCGAAAATCTCTCGGAACATATTTTCAATCTACCGACGCATATTAGTATTTCAAATGAAAAAGCAGAATGCTTGGCAAAGCTGATTAATCAATAAAGGCCCGGCCTTGCGGCTGCAGCAAGGCCGGGCCTTATTTAATATAAAATGACAGATATAACTAAATCGAAATGGGGAAAATCATTAGGTAATCACCCCGATGGCAACTTCCTGCAATCCTGGGCATGGGGAGAATTTCATCAAAAATTAGGACTGCCCGTTTATAGGGTTAAATTTAACAACGGAATGTTTCAAGCTATTGTCGAACCGGCTAAACGCGGCCGGCATTTAACAGTTCCCGGCGGACCATTATTAAAAAACTATTTTTCTGTTCCACAATGGAAACAGGCAGTAACTCTAATGAAAGAAATCGCGGTAAAAGAAAGATGCGTTTTTATAAGAATCCGCCCCCAAGTATCTGATACTTGTAAAGTATCAGATACTTTACAGATGATGGATTTTCGGCCGGCTCCAATGCATCTCCACGCCCAATTAACCAGAGTTATTGATTTGACAAAAACGGACGAACAGTTGTTATCTGAAATGAGAAAAAGCACCAGATATGAAATTAAGAAATCTTTGAAGATGGGAATAAAAGTTGAGAAATCACAGGACGAAAAGT
This sequence comes from Candidatus Collierbacteria bacterium, assembly GCA_016219325.1. Lineage (GTDB taxonomy): Bacteria > Patescibacteriota > Microgenomatia > UBA1400 > JACPES01 > JACPES01. The sequence continues at coordinate 48,838 of JACRNH010000002.1, read as the reverse complement.
TGATTGATGATTTTATTAAACTACAGGCGGAAACTGCGAAACGGGAAGGGTTTGTGCCATTTTCAAAGAAATATTTACTGGAACAGTTTAGAGAATTTAATATGACTGATTCTGTCGAACTATTTTTCGTGAGTCAATTAAGGCCCGGCCCTGCTGCAATAGCAAGGCTGGGCCTTTCTAAGCCAGCTTCCATCGCCTTTGTTATTTTTTATCGTGGCGAGGCTATCTACCACTACGCTGCCTCAACTGATGAAGCCAGAAAAATTCCAGCCGCGTACGCTATTCAATGGGAAATTATTCAGGAGGCAAAAAAGAGAGGCTGCAAGACTTACAATTTGTGGGGGGACGTGACCGACGAAAAGCTCCTGACACATCGTTTTGCAGGTCCGTCATTGTTCAAACGCGGTTTCGGCGGAAAGCAATTTGCTTATCTTCCCGCACATGATATGCCGTTAAACTGGAAATATTGGATAAATTGGGGAATTGAGAATTTAAGGAAAATAACCAGATCTCTTTGAAGTTTATACCGCCATCAATTCGGATTTTTTAGCGCTCCCCAACTCGTCAATTTTTACTTCCCATTCTTTAGTCTTTTTATCTAATTCTTCAATTGATTTAAAAATATCATCCTCCGAAACTCCGGCCTTGCCTTTTCCGGCATCAATTTCTTTTTTTATTCTCTGCCTTTCCTCCCGCAGTAAAACTTTTCCGCCTTCAACTTTTTTATCCACCATTTTAGTCAGCTCAATCCGCCTTTCTTGGGTTAAAACCGGAATCGAAATCCTGATGGTCTGGCCATCAACCACCGGGTTTAAATTTAGATCGCTTTTGGAAATTCCGCGGGAGATATCCTCAATTACGTTTTTATCCCAAGGAGAAATTGATAGTGTTTGTGAATCCGGAGCTGATATGTTGGCAAGTTCCAATAACTTAAGGGTTGATCCATAGCTTTGAACCGCAATCTGAAGATTGGCAACCAAGTCAGGTTTGGCCCGGCCGGTCTTGACGGTAGAGAGATCATCTCTGACAACCTCCAAGACGCCTTGGAATATTTGATCAACTTGTTGAAGTATGTGTTGTAGCATCAATTAACTCAAAACTCAAATATCAACTCCAAGTTCAAAATTCAAAGTTTTTAACTTTTAGCTTGATTTTGCACTTTGAGATTTGCGATTTGAGCTTGCTAAAAACTCATCCTCACCATCTCTAGTATTTTAATATTCTCCCCTACTTTTGCAATTACTTCATCAATTATCTGTTTGATTTTTTTCTTGTTATCCCTGATCCAATCCTGATCGTAAAGTTCGTCAACATTTTTAGGCTTCATTGAGGCGATCTGCATTGTCAATTCTTTTCCTAACTTTTGAAAATCATCGGTTCTGGCCACAAAATCTGTTTCGCATCCCAATTTCACCATTGCCGAAATCTTGCCCGTCTGATGAACGTAAGAAAAAATCGCCCCGTCTCCGGTAGTTCTGTCCGCCTTTTTTAAAGCCTTGGCTACGGCATTCTTTTTGAGCCATTCTCCGGCTTTTCTGATATCACCTTTACTTTCTTCCAATGCTTTTCTGGCATCCATCACTCCAACGCCTGTCTCTTCACGAAGCCTCTTAATATCAGTTAATAAAAACATATAATTAAATTAATTAACAATGAGCAGAAAACAGAAAACAATGTTATGACTGTAGTTTTGTTTCATTGCTCTTTGCTTTCTGTTCATTGTTTTTTATTTTTCCCTCCAGCACTGCATCGGCAATTTTAGAAGTAATTAATCTGATAGTTCTGATGGCATCGTCATTACCCGGAATTATTTTAGTTATTTTTTCCGGATTGCAATTGGAATCGACTATGGCAATCACCGGAATATTTAATATGAAAGCTTCCCTGACGGCCGACTCTTCCCTTTTTATGTCAACAACGAAAATGGCATCCGGCAAACCTGTTAATTTTTGCAGCCCGCCGACAAATTTCTCCAATTTATCAATTTCTTTATCAATTAAAATTCTTTCTTTCTTAGTATATTTATCCAACTCTTTAGCATCACGTTTCATCTTCAGATCAATCAATTTATTGATGCTTAATTTCAATTGTTTCCAATTAGTTAAAGTTCCCCCCAACCAGCGTTTGGCCACAAACGGCATTCCGGCTCTAACCGCTTCTTCAGTAATAATCTGATAAGCCTGTTTCTTGGTCCCGACGAAAATAATTGATTTTCCCTCCGACGCAAGCTTCCTGACCATCTCTACGGCTTCTAAAATAGCCTGGCGGGTTTTATCCAAATCAAAAATGTGAACGCCATCCTTTTGACCCCAGATATATGGAGCCATTTTTGGATGCCAACGGCGGGCCTGATGCCCAAAATGACACCCTGCCTCCATTAATTCTTCCAAAGAAACATCAATCGAAATCTTATCGTCTTTTTTTGGCATATAGCTCCTTAATCCTTCCTGCAAAGCAGGATCCCGCTTCGCGGGACAGTCGGGAACTCAATAAATCAGGAGCTTTCCCGGCCTGCGTTATTTATGGATTGTACCACATTTTCCATTAGACTGACCACTGTCAGCGGCCCAACGCCGCCGGGAACAGGGGTTATAGCTGAGGTTTTGGGAGCTACTTCACTGAAAACTACGTCTCCCAAAGGCGAACCGCAATCAATTACAATTGCCCCTTTCTTAACCATATTGCCGGTGACTAATCCGGGCTTACCGACGGAAGAAATTAAAATATCAGCCTCGCTAACCGCTAATCGTAAATCGCTAATCGTCGATTGAGAATGAAAGAGCGTCACATTAACGCCAAGGCTTTTCAACCACCAAAATAGCGGTAATCCAAGAATGGGGCTTCGCCCCAGAATAACGATTTTCTTCCCGCGTAGAGCATCAGATAAGGCCTGGCCTTGCCAAGCAAGGCCAGGCCTTTCCAGACGAAAAACGTGTTCCAGAGAATATAAAACGGCTTTCACTGTCGCCGGCAAAAACCTTGGATTTCCTTCTTTTATCAATCGGAGATTTTCACTGGTCAAACAATCAACATCTTTTTCCGGTGGAATTTGATCAACCAGCTCCTGCCATTTTTGCTTATTGTAACCCCGAGGATGCTGAATGAAGATACCGTCAGTGTCTGATAAGGCCTGGCCTTGCCATGCAAGGCCAGGCCTTTTTACAACATCAAATTCTATCCCCACCCTCTCCGCTGCCGCCTTTTTTAATTTCAAATATAACCTACCTCCCTCGTCATCGGACAATTCGACTGCCACTAATCTTGGTCTTCTGCCAATCTTTTTGGTTAATTTTTGGACTTCAATTTTTAGAAGCTGTTCTCTTTCCGCTGCTAATTTTTTACCATCGATAATAAACATGCTATGCCAAATCCACCGGAAATTTTTTGCACAAAGACTTTACTTGGAGCTTTATCGACTTGAGTTTTTTTTCATTAGAATAATTTTTGGCCACTTCTAAAATCCACTTTCCTATTTGCTTCATCTGTGGTTTTCCCATTCCTCTGGCAGTTACCGCCGGAGTCCCCAAGCGGATACCGCTGGGGCGAAACGGAGGATTGGGATCATGAGGAATAGTGTTAAAATTAACTATAATTCCGGCTTTTTCTAAAGCAATCGCGAATGTTTTGCCGTCAATTCCAAACGGCCGGACATCAACCACCATTAAATGATTGTCCGTTCCGCCTGTCGCCAAATTAAATCCATATTTTAATAATTCATCAGCCAACTCTTTGGCATTAGAAACTATTGCCTTGGCATACGATGCGAAAGTTTTACCCATGGATTTTTCCAATGTTATCGCAATTCCGGCAGTGGTATTATTATGCGGCCCACCTTGCAATCCGGGGAAAATCGCCTTATCAATTTTCTCCCCCATTTTTTCGTCCAGTTTTAAACCTTTTTCAGTTATCATGATCATCGCTCCCCGCGGACCTCTTAAAGTTTTATGGGTAGTCGTTGTCACAATATGAACATATGAAACCGGAGAAGGATGAGAACCGCCCGCCACCAAACCGGCTATATGCGCAATATCCGCCATCAAAATCGCCCCGACGCTATCGGCTATTTTGGCAAATTTTTTCCAGTCTAAAATCCGCGGATAAGCGGTAGTTCCGGCCACTATTAATTTCGGATTTTCAGTCCTGGCTAACTTTTCTAATTTTTCGTAATCAATCCGGCCATCCGGTTCGACGTCATATTGAGTTGATTGAAAATATTTTCCTGAAAAAGTGATGTTGGGATGGCCGTGAGTCAGATGGCCGCCGCCGGATAATTTTAGACCCATGATTTTATCTCCCGGCTGAAGCAGGGCGAAGTAAACCGTGGCGTTGGCCGGCGATCCGGAATACGGCTGAACGTTGGCATAAGGAACGCCAAATAATTTTTTAGCGTTCTCAACTGCCAAATCTTCGATTTTATCGATAATTTCGTTACCCTGATAATATCTGCGGTGGGCGTATCCTTCGGAATATTTATGCATCAGCACCGAGCCGACGGCGCGGCGAACTTCGGGATAAGTGTAATTCTCCGACGGAATCATCATTAAAGTTTCCTGCTGGCGCCGACGCTCTTTTGCAATTAGATCACTTATTTTCACAATTCATCTATTATATACAAATCGGAAATTGAGACTAGAAGTATCCCGGGGTCATCCTCAAATTAATAAGTTTTTCCGAATGCCCTTGTCAGTTCTGCCTCCGTCACAGGTCTGGCAAATCTGGTAAAATCCGTTAGCTGCATTTCTGAAGAGAACTTAACACTTACAGCTCCGGATTTTTCTAAATAATATGGTAACTCGGATAAAGGATATGCCGGAGCTTCTATTGAAAATCCGGGACCCTTTTCCTCAACAACCATTCCGTCTAACATCGCAATTGCTTTTTCTATTTCCCCATCGTTTAGTTGGACAATATCAGCAAGTTGAGGAATATTAGCCAAAATCAATCTTATTGACTCTTTATCCATCTTAAGACGGATATTATATAGAATAAGGCCGTTTATCAGAAAATCAACCCTATCTTTTCATTAAACCAACCGGGATCAAAATCCTTTGAGGAATACTTAAAATAGGAAAACTGCCGTAAGCCACCCCGGCAAGATCAATTGTAATATGCTCTTCTTGAATATTTCTATCTACTCCAATCTGCTCCCCCAAACAATGACTTTCTCCTGTTCCACCAGCCCTAGATAGTTCATTTTGATATTTATTACTGGGGAAAACTAAAACCCCAGCACTTTTTAGCTCTCCGGATATGCCTGTATTAGCAAACAAATCAGAAGTTGATAAAACTATTTTCTGCCGATCTCCAGAAAATCTATCAAGATCACTTTCGTTCGTTATGGCATGAAAAAAAACACCGTACCTGGAATGTTCTCCGCTATGAGGTTGACATTCCAATTCTGTGGATCCACTGCTTATTTCAGGAATCACTCTTACTACTAATGGCAAAATATCTGCCAACTCATCGCAATTAATGTTCCCAATATTCACCAACCTGTCAACTATATTCTTCATAAAAAAACCGGCAAAAATGCCGGTTAAATTCTAATCAATTCTCAAAAATAATAAACACACAACCGCTGAATTTCTTCATGGTTGCGATATATCTTACATAGAAGATACGTAATTAGTCAAGTAGATAATACAAAACTTTTTTCCATATCCTTTGATGAATCAGTTGCGGCGAGTCAAGTTTGGTTTTGGAAACGCATTTGACTTTGGCCCACCAGTCGTTGCGGCGGACTTCGTCAAGATAAGATTTATAGGCGGCGAGCTGATGATGTTTATGGCGTTCGGCGATATCTTGTTTTTTGCCTTTCAAATATTTTCTGTCTAGTTTTTGGCGATTGAGTTTGGCGGAAATATTCGGCGGGACGTCAAGAAATAAAACCAAATCAGGCCGCAAGATTCCTAATTCTTCGTATCCCATCCGCCACAGCCAGTCACGGTATTTCTTGCGGGCACGGCCTTTAAGTTTGGCAATTTGATGAACATTAGAAGTGAAATAGCGATTGGACAAAATAATTCCACCTTTTTTAATCCATAGCCTAGCGGCGTCCCGACTCCAGACATATTGGTCAATCATGTAAGTCAAAACCGCCAGATGAGGATTAACTTCGTCCAATTTGCCGAACTCACCGGTCAAAAACCGGCCGACCAGTTTGCCCCACTCCGAAGAATAATAGCGGGGAAAGTCGCCGACCAGGATTTTGCGGCCGGATTTTTCCAGCCGATTTTTCAATAGTTCCGTCTGGGTGGCTTTGCCGCAGCCGTCGATGCCCTCGATGACGATGAAAATTCCGTTTTGACTTTTGCTTGACAGCATACTTTATAAAATTATAAACTATGAAACGAGATTGCCACAATGACGAATCGAAATTTATGCGCAAATCTTCAAAGTTGATCTTGAGACAGATTCTATCAGAGTTATTGATAAATTTGGCGGCCGGTTGGTATGGAGCTGCCATTATTATTCCAATTTCTTCTCTAAAACCAACTGTGATTGATTTAAGCGCCTTGACTGCTGATATTGTTTTTGGTACTGTATGTATAATTGTATCTTTCAAACTAAGAATTGGAATAATAAGACTAAAAAATTATGATAGATTTAGTTGACATAAATATCAGGGCTGCAATTGCTTTTGGCCTGGCCATGACTGTAGCGCTATTAACTTATATCGCTTTCTTTAAGAAATCTTCCAGTAAGTAATCTTAAATTTGCTTTTCTAATCCTTGAGTGTCTTGTTTTGTCGTAGATCGCCCACCCTGCCATTGCCCTTCATATCCCCTAATCAAATCACCTGCAATTTCAAAAAAAACGATATGGGCAAATCTTGCTCCCATTTCAATTTTGAAAGAGTATTTGCCAACATTATAAATTCCGAAAAATAATTCTCCGTGATAACCCGGAGGACAAAATCCTGTTCTCATCGAAATACCCGACCTAAACAGTGTGGTTCTGGGCTTTATGATTGCCAATAAATTATCCGGCATATTTATATTCTCAATAGTCTTCGCTAAATAGAATTCATTTGGCTTAATCGAAAATATCTTCTGTTTCCCAGATGTCTTTTTATATGAAGCTACTTCTTTCATGTCTGCAGTCGACCTGTCTGTAATCCCTAAAAAGGATTCTCCCTGAATAGCCAATAACTTTTCAATCCGAAGATCGAAACCTGCCCCCTCGGGATTAGTCAATTCTCGATTATCCAGTCCTTCTACTAATTTTTTAGTTTTTACCAATTGAAGTAATTGCTTTGTTCCGATAACCATATTCGTTTTCTTATATCATTTTCAAAAGTATTTAGCCAGATCGTAAATTGTCGGGATTGATAGATCGGCTTCCGGGCTTTTACCCCATACCAAAATCGTTTTCATCCCCACGGCTTTTGCCCCCATGATATCAGTTTCGACGCTATCCCCAATATACACTGATTCTTCCGGTGAGCAACTGGCTATTTCCAAAGCCTTCAAGAATGGCGCCGGGTCGGGCTTATAAACATCTAGTTCGTAAGTTGTAATTAGCGGATTAAATTCTTTCAGCGATAAACCAATCGCTTCTAATTTTTTTCTAGCGATTGACCGATGAGTGTTGCTAATCATCCCGACTTTATATTTTTTCTTAAGATTTGATATCAGCTGAATAATTTCATCATCTTTAGAGATAAATTTATCTAATTCTATCTTTTTGAAAGCCTTAACAAAAAACTCTTCGCCATCGATTCCCAATTCATTTAATACTTTAGTAGAACTACCCAAGACCGAATATCTTTGACGGACATAATTTTCTGCCTCTTCCAGAGATAAATGCCTCTGCCTCATTACGGTCTTATAAATTTGCTGCTGAATAGCATTCCAGGCCGCCTCAACATTTCTGAACAAAGTCCCATCGAGATCGAAACACAAAAATTTGATTTGATTAATCCAGCTTAATTTATTTGGCATACTTATTTTTGAAATTCAAAGGTTCGTCGGAAATAAAAGGTAATTCTAATTTTATCGCGGTTTCGGCGCGTTCAATTTGGCGGGCAGCATACATGGCGTTTCCGACAGTTGAAAATAATCCGGCTGACTCCAAGGCAAAACATAATCTTTTAGCCGCCTTTTCTTCCATACCATTTTGGCGATATTCGTCCAGGAAAATTCCGTCCGGAGACAAATGTTTAACCACGATAAATTTTCCATCAGTTTCAAAATGCAGATTGCCCCGCGGATCCCATTCGCAGGAAACATCTATCCAATGGTCATGAACAAGTTTTTCCGCTAACTGCCAACTCGACTCGTAAATATGGGCAGAGTGGGAGATAGTTGTCAATGGCCCCAATTTAATATTCTTTCCTATCATTCCAGCCAACTCTTTTTGAAAAGCCAATAATCCGAAAGCATTTAAAAACCATCCTCCGTACATATCATTGCTTCTGAAATAAGCGGTTAAAAATAACTTCTTATCGCGGATTACGGCTTGGACTAAAACCAAACACGGCGTCCGCCAAATTTCCCTCAACCCAAAATTGTCAATAATCGGTTCCCATAAAATTGCAACAGCCCCCTTATTCTCCGGAAAACTTTTGAGTTTTTTAGCAAGCAATTCCTGTTGATTTAGCCCATTATCCGTTATCGTTTTTTTTAGCGATCGGACAAACTTTTTGCTGTCAGAGTCAGTTAAATGATTCGAATCATTGAACCATTCCTTTTTATAAAGTTCTAACGGATACGCCTTAATTCGCTCGCCATAAGTGTAGGCCTCATCGCCGCGTGAGGCAGATAAAAATCCGGCTGCATATTTTTTGATATCATCTTTGGAATACGGAAGCCATTTTGGCAACTCCGGGCTTTCAGGGTTTTCACCATAAATGACTGCCGTCAAATTAAATATTTCCGTAGTTCTCTCGGCTCCGTAATGATGAATCATCGGGCTGGGACGCCCAAATCTCATTATTTCACGCAACAACCTAATCCAAGACTGCCAGACCTTCTCTCCCCTTACGGTAAATCCCGACTCTTCGCTTGGCAATCCCCCGCTGCTACCTGCTTCCTGTTCCGGAAATTCCAGAGGCTTAGACCATTGCTTACAGTTTTTACTTTTACTTATAAAATCAGTAATTTTTTCCGGAGAAACCGGACCGATTTTATTGACGATTTCAACGTTTTTAAAGAATTTTTTAATTCCGCCTACTGAGATATTCTCATCCAACCAATCAGTCTGAAGAAGACGGTCCTCTGCTAATTGCGCAAGCTCTTCCCCAGATCCCATTAAATCTGCTCCAACCAATAAAATTCTTTTTATCTTTGGGTTAGATAAAACATTTCTCAACAAATAATTAATTCCCCTTTTTGTATAGAGTTGACCAATGATAGAAACCTTATAAACATCCGTCATTTTTGCCACCACGTTCATCGGCGTCCACAACGTTGCAATTGCGGAATCAGAATCAGGATTACCAAGAATTAAACGGTCTTTAAAGTATTTAGGCCAGTTCAAGAATAATTGCTAGCTTGCTATCTTGCTAGATTGTTATCTTGATTAGTAACAAGATAACAAGATAACAAGATAACAAAATCTATTTCCAAACTATATTTTCAGGAATTTGTTTAAATTCAACTCCGTTCTTATCAAATAATTCTATGTTGTGCGGTTTATAAAAATCATTCATATACACAACTTTCTTAATTCCGGCGGCCACTATGGCCCTCATGCATATTAAACACGGAAAGCTGGTGACGTAAATGGTGGCGCCGGAAACTACAATCCCCTGCCGAGCGGCCTTGGCGATGGCGTTGACTTCGGCGTGAATACTGCAAACTTTTTCCGCGTCTTTGCCACCGGATAGTTTAAGCTCATGTCGAATACACCCTTCGTTGTTATGATAAGGCCCGGCTTTGTGCTGCAAGGCCGGGCCTTTATTGATTCTATGATTGCGGAACTTCTGGCAATACTCCTCCCCCTCCAAAGTTTCATTCCACGTCTCGACCAGAATTTTCCCGCCCTTGGCAATCACGCATCCAATCCCAATCCAGCATTTGGTGTTGCCGGCAATTTTGGCTGCCCGGCGCATTAATTCAATATCAGCGTTCATAATGAGTAATGAGTAAGAAGTAAAGAGTAATGAATCAAATCAAATAACATTACTCATTATTTTCTGCTCATTATTTTCTATCTAAGTTTCTTCGCCAAATCCTCAGGATGAATAGACACCTCTTGATAATGCCAACTAACCAGTTCCTGTTTGTAGGGAATGATATGGAAATGGCTATGGGCTACAGTCTTACCGGTTTTAAACCCTGACAATGGCCTGTCTAAAATGTAAATATCATTAATCTTTAATTTATCCTGAAGTTTTTTTACCCCAAGATTAAGCAAATAAAATATCGCTTTCCATTCCGCTGGATTGGTCTCGTCCAAGCTCTCAAAGTGACGGCGGGGAATCACCATCAGATGCCCGTCAATATATTGATAAAGATTTACGGTTAAAACCACGTTGTCTTTTTCGGCGATAATATATTTTTTCCGCAAGTCACAAAAGACGCACTTACCGGCATTTTTCCATGCTTCATCATACCAGTAATCGGCGGAAGTTCTGGCGGTACGGGGGTCATGCCTTTTTCGGACGGGCCCTGATTTTTCGTCAGAAAAATCAGCTGGCACGCCCGAACCCCGCAGTCGCGACACCACGACGCGTGGACGTAGGCCACGGGAGTGGCGAGCGTACTGCTGGGGCATCATCCCTTTAACTCCCTCATCATTTCCGGCGTAAAAAATCTTTGAAAATTGGTTCTTATCATTACCGCCGCGGCTTTCTCAATCATCCCGGAAGAGCTGATATAGGGTCCCTGACGTTTTACTAAAGCTACTTCTCCGCCAAATTTGGACATTGATTTAGCCTCCGGACTGTCTTTATAACCGGTATTCCAGTCATCATCCGGAACAATTAGAATATTGGGTTTTAAAGTTTCAATTGACGATACAACCGCGTTAATCGGCGGCATAATAAAAATATAATCGACCACCATTAGGGAAGCAATCATTTCCGCCCGGGCCGACTCATCCACGATCGGCCGGTCAACTCCTTTTAGCATTTTAATCTCGGCATTAGATGATACTCCGACAATTAAAATATCCCCGCAAACTTTAGCCTCCGACAAATAACGGGTATGGCCAACATGAATAAGATCAAATCCTCCGGCGGTAAAAACTATTTTTTTATCGTTAAATTTACGCCGTAATTTCGGTAAATCTACGAATCTAACAATCTTATTCTGAATTTTTTCTTTGATGTGATTTGACATAAACGGAATTATAGGTTAATAGGTTAATGAGTTAATAAATTGTATCGCAAATTGTATCGCAGAATCACGAAAACTATTCAAACTGCCGAAATCGTCTCCAGCTAATAACTTCTTCGTCCATTTTATGACATTCTCTTTTCTATAGGGAAGACCGTAATTTGTCAAGAAGGACATTGTCCGTTGCTCCAGTTTACGAAACTTCTCTTGTGAAGTTTCGTAAACTTCACAGGGGGTATCTACGAGGATGAAACTCAAGCTCCTTCCTAATTCTTGCTCCACCGGTCCTTTGGCAGTAGTTTCAAAGTCAATAACGCCAATGGCGCTGGAAGAGCCTGATTGAAAAAGGACGTTACCGCGGGCAAAATCTAAGTGGAGTATGGAGTAAGGAGTAAAAAGTAAGGAAGAATTGATGGCTTGATGGAATTTTCCCAATAGTCTTGCAACTGAGGCAATTTCTTCCAAATTCCACGGGTAACGGATTTCGCCGTCAACATAATGAAAATATGTCACCAATTCTCCATTTTCTTCTTCAGTTGGTTTAGATTTATCAACCAGAATCCGGGCTTTAATATCGGTATGACTGGCGACAAAATTCTCCAGCAAAACTCCCTCGCGAATTTGTTTCCGCCGCTTAAAACCATCTTTCCAAACCACTTTTACAAATCCGTTAGTCTTATATACTTTATTTCTATGCCCTCCAAATAGTCGGACAATTTTATCTGCCATTATTTCTTATTCCTTGTTTCATATTTCCTGTTTTTTTGCTAGTTCCCCCCCCGGCTTTCTCCAGCTGGCGAATTTACAATTCGGATAATTTGAACAACCGAAAAAGTGACGACCCTTTTTTGTTTTCTTAACTACCACGTCGCCGTCACGGCATAACGGGCATTTAACGCCTGATTTTTCCACATATTTATTTTTCCAATCGCATTTAGGAAACAGCGAACAGGATAGGAATTTACCGAATTTCCCCGATCGAATAACTTGCCGGCCTTCCCCGCATTTGGGACAGCTTTCCCCTGTTTCTTCAGCCGGAATTCTTTTCCTCTCCGCCCCAATTTCAACTTTCTTCAGCCTTTCAACAAACGGAGAATAAAATTCCCCTAACACATCATTCCAGCCTTTTTTATTTTCCGCTATTTTGTCAAAATCCTCTTCCAAATTCTTAGTAAAATCATAATCCACAATTGAAGAAAAATATTCCACCAAAAAATCATTTACCACTATCCCCACCGGCATTGGATGAAATCTGCCTTCCATTTTTTCCACGTATCCCCTATCCTGGATCGTACTTACAATCGGAGCGTAAGTTGACGGCCGGCCAATCCCCTTTTCCTCCAACAACTTAATCAACATCGCCTCAGTGAATCTTCCGGGGGGTTGGGTAAAATTCTGCTGAGGATCCACTTTGATGCATTGAAGCTGATCGCCAACTTGAACTTCGGGTAACGGTTGATCAGTTTTCTGTTCTCCGTTTTCAGTTTCTGGTTTACCGGTTTTCAGTTTTTCGACTCCTGAAACTGATAAACCGATAACTGATTGACTTTTATCTGACAACCGAGAACCGAGAACTGACGACTGATAAAGTATTTTCCATCCCTCAAACTTTTCCACCATCCCGACAACTTTTAATCCGTATTTTTTAATACCCTGAGCCAAAACCTTAATCGTAGTTTGGTCATAAATCTGGTCTGCCATCTGACAGGAGACAAATTTTTTCCAAATTAATTGATAAAGCCGGAAAGCGTCTTTGGCGATTAATCCGACTTCCTGTTCCAGTTTTCCCGGATTATAAAAATCTATAGGATTGGTTGGCCTAATTGCTTCATGAGCCTCCTGCGCCAGCGCGTTTTTGGTTTTAAAAAATCTTGCTTCAGACGGCAAATAATCCTTCCCATATTTAGATAAAATTAATTGGCGGACATTTTCCACCGCTTCTTTGGCTAAATTAGTTGAATCGGTTCGGTGATAAGTAATAAAACCATGTTCATATAACCTTTGGGCGATATTCATAGTTTTTTTACCGCTCCAGCGGAAAGTTCTGGATGCCGCCTGCTGCAAAGTACTGGTAGTAAACGGCGGGAATGGCCGCTTCCTGACTTCTGTTCTATCAACTTTCTCAACTGAATATCGCGCTTTTTTCAAATCCTCAACGACCGGATCTACCTGATTTTTCTTCGATAAATCAGCTTTATTCCCATCAATTTCAATCAGCTTGACATCAAATTCACCTTCTTGTACATTTTTGTACATTTTTGTACTTTCTTGTACTTTTACGAATACCTCCCAATACTCAACCGGCATAAAAGATTCAATTTCCCGCTCCCGTTCAACAATCATCCTGACGGCAACGCTTTGGACACGGCCGGCCGATAATCCGCGGCGGATTTTTCTCCACAATAACGGCGATAGCTGATATCCAACCATCCTGTCCAAAATCCTTCTGGCCTGTTGAGCGTCAACCAAATTCATATCCAATTCCCGCGGATGCTTCATCGCGTCTAGAATCGCGTCTTTGGTGATTTGATGAAAAACAACCCTTTGAAAATTTTGAATTTTGAATTTTGAATTTTGAGTTCCGCGCAAAAGCGCGGCTACATGCCAGGCAATCGCCTCTCCTTCCCGATCAGGATCTGTCGCCAGAATAATTCTATCCATTCCGCGGGATGCCGCCACCAAATCGGCAACTTTGGATTTTTTTTCCGCCGCCACTTCGTAGTCCGGCAAAAATTTAGTTTTACCGTTTTCCGACTTAACCGAAAATCCCATCCTGTTCTTGGGCAGATCCCGCAAATGCCCCATCGTGGCTTCAACTCTGTAATCCCCGCCCAAAAATTTTGTCAGTGTCCGGGCTTTGGTCGGAGACTCAACAAGAACAAGTTTCATAATGTGAAGAATATCATAGTGCCGGTTATCAGTTCTCAGTTTTCTGTTTTCGGTTTATAGTCCATCGGTCTTCGGTTTGCCGGTTTCGGAAACTGATTAACCGAAAACCGACCAACCTGAAACTGATAACTGATAACCGAAAACTGATAACGGTTTTTTTATTATTTAATTTGCTAGCTTCCTCCACTCTTCCCCCACTTGTTCGACTACTCCTGATAATTCCAAAGATGTTAAAGTTTCCGAAATTTCAGATATGGGAAAAGATGACACCCTGACTAAATCGTCAACCGTCAAATTTTGATCTGCCAAAAGCTTAAGAATTAATTTTTCGTTATCATTTTTAGGAATATATTGAAAAGTTTTATCAAGATTCTTTCCGGTTAATCCGCACATATTCAAGATATCCATAACATTGGTAGTTGGAGTGGCTCCATTTTTTAATAACTCATTAGGGCCTTCAGACAACGGACTGGTTATCGGACCAGGGACGGCGCCTACCGGCTTACCCTGATCAAGAGCGCAATCCGCGGTGATAAGACTGCCGGACTTTGCCGCCGCTTCAGTAATTACTACTCCGGCAGATAATCCGGAAACGATTCGATTGCGGGCCGGAAATGTGCCTTTAAAAGGAAATTTCTCAAATGAGAATTCCGAAACAACTGCCCCATTATTTGAAACTATTTCGTAGGCTAACCGGGCTCGGCTGCCAAAAGATTTCCGGGTTATCCCTCCGGCCCAAACCCCTATGACTATCCCTTTGTTTTTCAATGCCGCTCTTTGCGCGACCTCGTCAACACCATACATCAATCCTGAAATGACGATCAGTCCTCTGATTGCCAAGCCTTCAGCTAGAATTTCTGTTACAGACCGGCCGTAAGGGGTAATTTTTCTGGTTCCGACTATTGCTACAATTCGTTTTTGGTTCAATATTGTCTTATCCCCCCAAACCCACAAGTGGCTTGGAGCTCCTGACATGCTCAATAATCTCTCCGGAAAATCTTTATCTTTTGGAGTCAGGAAAGATAAATTAATATTAGGCTCAGGATTAAGAGCCTTATCAAACCATTTGTTAATATCATTTTTACCGGAAAATCCAATAATCCTCGCTGCCACATTTACCGGTATTCCCGCTTGCGTTAACAATTCTTTATCCGCAAACAGAACGTTTTTGGCTGACCCAAAACACGATACCAAAAGCGGTAAAGCATTCGGACCGACTCCGTCTATTGAAGACAAACCAGCCCAATATGGCCTATCGGTTTCGGCAAACGGGACCTTCTTCCACTCCACCAGCACCCGGCCGTTTTCGCCGTCAATTGTCAGCCCCAACTTCTTGATTTTTTTCTTTAAATCCTCAATCGTCATTTTTAAACCACTTTTCCAAAATCTTTTTGGCAACCGGACCGGCTTCGTAAGAGCCCTCTCCTGCATCCTCCAACATCACCACCAAAACAATTCGTTTTTTTGATTCCAAATCCAACTTATATAATTCTGAATTCTCCCGCCTGCAATCGCCTTCGGCGATAGCCGATGGCGGGCAGGGAATTCTGAATTCTGAATTCCGCTGCGCTATCGGGCCTACCACTACTATCCAGGCGTGCGGTTTGATTTGTTTTCCACCATGCTGGGAAGTTCCGGTTTTACAGGCCACAGCCGGATAATTGCTTATACCATTTGATTGATGTATGGCTTTATTGAAGGTTAGACCTTCAATTGATTGATTCCAGGGGAAAAATGGAAAGGCGGTACCGCCGGTTGAACAAGCTCCAACCATACCTTCTAAAATTAAATTTCGGTCTTGGTCAGATATCCCAATATCCTGACAATTTAATTCTGAATTCTGAATTCTGAATACTGAATTGGCAATGCGCGGCTGACATTTTTTCCCCGTCGCCACCGCCCCCGCCATCATTGCCGCCTGCAAAGGGGTTAACTGAACGTCCCCCTGACCAATAGCCATATGATAAGTATTTCCTAAAAACCATCTTTCGCCTGTTGTTTTTTCTTTCCATTTAGAATCCGGGACCAATCCGTCAACTTCACCGATAAGATCAATTTCTGTTTTTTCCCCCAAGCCAAATTTCCTAGCCCAACCGGATAGTAAATCCGGACCAAGCAATTCCCCGACCTTATAGAAAAAAATATCATTGCTTCTGGCCAGGGCTCGGATGATTCCGATTTCACCTTCTGTTTTTCCATACTGATCAAAATACCAATTCCCGAACCGGAATGCCCCGATTTTAATTTCCCCTGTATCCATAATCAAAGTCCGGCTGTTAATTTTATTTTCCGCCAATCCCGCAGCTGCAGTTACCAACTTAAAAATTGATCCCGGCGGATATTCTCCTGAAATGGCGCGATTGAACAAAGGAAGATTTATCGTATCTGTTAGCAAGTTTTGAATTTCTTTTTCATTACTTTCTATTTTCTGCTCATTGCTCATTATTTTCCCAAACACATTCGGATCATACGCCGGACTTGACGCCAATCCCAATACGGTTCCGTCAACCGGATCAATTGCCACAGCCGCTCCTTTTCTATCTCCTAAACTCTCTGTCATCGCAATTTGCAAATTAGCATCTAAATTTGTGTGTAGATCTTTGCCTGATTGAGGCGGCAAATCTTCTAAAACGCCAAGCAAATTCCCCATAGCGTCCACCTCGATCAATTCTGCCCCGTCTACCCCCCTCAATGTTCTATCATATTGTTTTTCCAAGCCTGATTTGCCAATGGCATCTCCGATATTTAAAGATGAATCGTTTTGCATTTCATCTTCTGAAACTTCACCTACATAACCAATCACATGAGTAAAATTTTTTTCAAATGGATATATCCTTCCTTCAGGAGCATTCCTGGTTAAAGCCTTGCCGTTACGGTCAAAAATAATTCTTCGCGGAGCGGGAATTTTCCTAATCAGAATTCTATTTTCATCTGCCCTGCGCCTCAATTCTTGACCGCGAAAAACAGTCAGAGTCGTCAACCTGGCTAAAATTATCCCCAATACAGACATCATAATTATTACTATTATTCCCAATGGTAAAAAATTATGCTTCTGAATATTAGTTGACGATCCTAATGGCCCGAATTTCATGAAGATAAACGGACTCTGATCCCCGTCTCCCGGGAATTTTTCCAAGTCCAGATTGCAATAACTATCGCTGAAAATATCGCAGTAATTACCATTCCCCAAAAATTAATTTTTCCTGTTTCCAATAAACTAACAGCCAAGTATCCCGCTAAAGCCGGAACCGTAACCGCAAACAAATTCCGGGATAGTTTAGAAGTTATCGCTGCTGCTGCGGCCCAAACAATCAATAAGACAGCAGAAGATTGGCCTAACTTATTTACCAGCAATACGTCTCTAACCAACCCTAAAAAAAATACCTGGAACGCTCCGGAAGCATTGTGTTTTTTCACCCCTAAAACAGCAGCCCAAATAACCGCTAAACTAAAAGAATTCCAAAATGGTTCCGTTCCGGAGATTATCAATGTTAATATCAGTAATAAAATATTACTCATTTAATATAAAGAAAATAGTGCTGATACCGGCAGGATCCGCAGCCGGCCGGATATAAGCCTTTTGAAAAACCGCGGATTCAGTTTTTTGAATCCCGTCTCCAACCCAGCCAATTAAAAGATCAGACGGCAACCCGTCAGTCCCGCTGGTAAAAACCGGTTGGCCGCTTTTTATATCAACCGATGTCAATATTTTTTCCAAAGAAATCCTGCCTCCGAATTCCCCCACAGCTTCCCCGGACGCAGTAGTTTGGTCAGGCAATACAATTTTCACTGGAATCTTTACTGATGGATCAGCTAAAAGCTTGACAAGCGAATTCCATTTTCCTGAATTTCCCAAGATGCCCAGAAGAACATATTCGGAATTTACCGCTGCCAGTCCCGGCGCCGCCCGGCTCTTATTAACAATTAAAGACTGGTTATTAAAAGATAATATTTTCGCTGGTTCTAATTTAATATCAGCGATTTTTTCGGCCCCAAGCACTTTACGCAAATTTTCATTTTCCTGTCTTAATCTTTCTATTTCAAGAGTGTCTTTTTCCAGATTTGCCAATCTGTCCAAAATTATATTAGTTTCCTGATTTTTCATCAAAACTTTCCAGGCTGTTTTTTTTAAATAATCAAATTTTCCGGAAATCGACAGTCCTGCTTTTAATTCCGGACCGGACAATGTCTCAATTCCTCCCCTTAACCAAAGCAATTTTCCGAAAGAGTCAAAAAGCATTATCCCCAAACTCACGAATATACCGACGGTTAAAATAAATAATATTTTAGATAACTGCATAAATTCAGCACCATTTTCCCAATGTGCAAATCCGGCTGGAATAAATAGCTGCTTCAGAATTAATCCCTAACAGACGAAATCCTATGAAAATTATTCCGGCTCCCACCGCGGCGCCGGCTACTGCTTGTAATAAAGTATGTTTTTTCATGGTTATTCTGGCCCAAGCTACCAACGCTACTATTAAAAATAACCACAGCCAATTCCGTCCAAACAAAAAACTTAAGAAAATCACTGCAGCCGATACTACCCCTGTATGAATTGATATTTTCCAGATTAAAGTTATCAGAGTAAAAACCGCAGCCAACACTAGAAATATAAGAAGAATTTTTGCCAGCATTATTTTCCCCAACAACCAAGCCATAATCACTCCTGTTGAATGACATACCAAAGTAAATGCGTAGAGCTTTATTCTTTGTTCGCGTTTAGTGGTATCCCAATCGGATATCTCTTTAGTAGATAAAAGATGAACAAAATACAGGAAAGGAATTAATCCATCAATCAAAAGCAATATGACTATAAAACGCCATCTCAAACCGTTAAGCAAGCTCCACCCGGCAGCCGCCGCCAACATCCCGGGAATCATCCAGGCCGGATCAAAAAGGCGGGAAATGAATACTGCAAGCATTGTTTTCTGTTTTCTGCTCATTGTTTTCTACCCCCTCACAATATTACATAACTAGAACAAAATTGCCAGTGGCAGATTAGCGATAAACTGATAGAATTAGTTATCAGTTCTCGGTTATCGGTTTTCGGTTGCAAGTTTGCCAGTTTTCGGTTTTCCGGTTTCGAGACCGACAGACTGAAAACCGATAAACCTGAATCCGATAACTGAAAACAGAAATCGGATAACAGGTTATGTTTAATCGTTTCTTAAGTTTTATTACTCACGATGTCGGTATTGATCTTGGCACTGCCAATACTTTAATCCATGTCCGTGGAAAAGGTATCGTTATCCGCCAACCATCTGTCGTTGCCCGGGCTAAAAAAGGTAAAGCCATATTGGCAGTTGGAGAGGAAGCCAGAAAAATGCTCGGCAAAACCCCTTCAACTATTGAAGCCATAAAACCTTTACGGGGTGGAGTTATCGCCGACTTTGACGCCACCGCCGCCATGTTAAAACATTGGATTAAAGTCATCCATACAGGATCTTCGTGGTTTCCTAAAATCCCCCGCCCCAGAGTCGCGGTCGGAATTCCTTCAGGAGTAACCGAAGTTGAACGGCGGGCCGTTCAACAGGCCGCGTTATCAGCCGGGGCCAGAGAAGCTTATCTTGTTGAAGAGCCTATGGCATCAGCAATAGGGTCTAAAATTCCGGTTACCGAAGCTTCCGGACATATTATTGTTGATATCGGCGGCGGAACAACTGAAATCGCGGTTATATCTTTAGGAGGGATTGTAGTAAATAAATCATTACGGATAGCCGGCGAAGAAATGACAGAATCTTTAGTCGGTTTTTCCAGATCAAAATATGGCCTCATTATCGGAGAAAATACCGCTGAAGACATGAAAATTAAGATCGGCTCTGCGGCTCCGTCAGAAAAAGAAGACAAGAATTTGGTTTTCGTAGCCCGCGGCCGCGACCAGGAAACAGGCTTGCCAAAATCAGTCAAATTCTCCTCCAATGAAGTCCGTGAGGCTCTATCGCAAGTTGTCAACCAAATTGTTTACGCCGTTTCAGAGACTATTGAAGAAACTCCGCCGGAACTAATCAGTGATCTAATCAAACACGGTCTTATTATGACGGGAGGCGGATCGCAATTAAAAGGCTTAACCAAACTAGTGGAAGATCAGATAAAAATGCCGGTATGGTTGGCGGAGAATCCGCTAGAGACCGTGGTCCGCGGCTGCGCCATCGTCCTCGAAAATCCCGGACTCTTAAACCGCGTCAAGGTAGTTGGGGGGTTGAGATAGGCAGTTGACAACTTTTATCTTGGAAACCAGCACCGTTTTAACCTTGCCAGAGATCTTGCTCTAATAAAGAAATTGCTGTCCCTCCACTTTTTACAACTTATAAATCCCCCGTTGGAAAATAAAAAACAACTTAAAATATTTGAATATATGGAAAAATTCAAATTAAAACCCCGCGACGCATATCATTTGTTAGCGATGCAGTCAAACAAAATAAAACACTTTGCCACATTTGGTTCCGACTTTGACTTGGTTTTTTCCGTTGGCGCCGTCAAACGGTTTTCTTGATTATCCGTTAGCCCAAATTAATTCTATTTTCTGACCGGAGACGGGAGAGGGATTGTGATGAAAATTTCATCTTTCTGGTCTTTAAGAGAGTTTAACAGAGAGACTAGCCCATTTTCCAAAATCTGCAAATCAGTAGGAGTCAGATCTCTCCATTGATCCCAACCTCTAGCCTGATCCCTTGTCATTTTTTCCATAAAATCAAAATCGGCTGCAGGCAAAACAAAAGACCCGTCTATTATATAGCCGTAAGCTAAAATCGGGAGACCAACCGCAGAATCTTCAGAAATTCTTACTTCCGCTAACGGATTTGGCAACAATACATTGGGCAACCGTTTTTCAAAAAAATTTCCGTTGCCCGGATGGCCTGACTCTTCAATATGAAACACACCTGTTTTATCGGTAGCGACAAATCCAAAATGTCTCATGGCTGCCATTTTGTCTTCTCCCGATGGCGCAATTCTAACTTGAGGCAAATTATTTTGTCTGGCAGGATGTTTTTCAAGGACTTGCCTTAACTCGCTGGCAATCTCAAACAATGATTTTCCCATATTGTCACCGATTATACCATCAAGAACTTTAATAATTTTAGCCACAAAAGGCCGGGCCTTTTTAAATGTGGTAAAATCATGATTTCGCTATGAATGGAATTCTTGAAGCACGCCAAGCACCCCAAACAAAATGGTATGAACTCTTAATTGAGCCTACTCTTGCTAAAGAGAAGGCAGCCGGCGCTCCTTATCATTATCAAATAAAAGCAGTTGACGATCTGGGGGCCATGGCTCAAGCTGAATCAGCAAAAGAAAGAGATGCCGCTTCAAAAAGAATTGATATCAACAGTTTGGTAGCTTCTATTACTCCTTGCTCCGACTGCTAAAATTGAGTAGATGTCCGAAAAAATTGACGGGTTTCTTCAGCAGACAATTCACTTTTTATTCTTAGGATTATTTTTCTTTCTGCCTTTAATATTCTGGATCCCCAACAGCGAAGTGTTTGAACTGCCAAAAATGTATTTTGTTAATGCCATGACAACGTTAATAATTGGATGCTGGCTGGCGCGGATGGCAGTCAGACGGGAAATTTTAATCAGCAAGACACCTTTGGACATCCCGATTCTGCTGTTTTTGCTGTCCCAAATAGCCAGTACTATAAATAGTATAGATCCGCATGTGTCGTGGTTTGGATGGTATGGCAGGTTTAACGGGGGGTTAATTTCTACAATCAGCTACACGTTACTCTATTACGCCTTAGTATCAAATTTATCTGTTATCGGTTTTCTGTTTTCGGTTTTCAGTTTCAAGTCTATCGGTCGTCAGTCTACCGGTTCCAAACCGATGGACCGAAAACCGATAAACCATGAACCGATAACCGATAACCGAGAACTGATAACCGCTATCCTGGCTTCCGCCGCGATTGTCAGCCTCTACGCCATACTCCAGCATTTCGGAATAGACCGCGACTTTTGGATTCAGGACGTAATGAACCGGGTTTTTTCAACTCAAGGCCAGCCGAACTGGCTGGCGGGATATATCGTCATGGTTGCGCCATTGGCGCTTGCCATGACGATAATGAGTAATGAGCAGAAAGTAATGAGTAGTGGCATTACTTTCTATTTTCTACTCATTATTTTCTTTACAACGCTTCTTTTCGCCAAATCCCGCTCTGGGTTATTGGGGCTTGCGGTGGCTGACGTAGTTTTTTGGATTTTGATATTTATTAGATTCAAACGATTCAGAAAATCTTTTTTACTTATCCACGTCCTGATGTTGATCCTGATATTAATTACCAATAATCCCGTAAAAGACTTTTTTCTGAAAGTATCTAAAAACGACCGGCCTCTTACTCTTTACTCCGTGCTCCGTACTCCGACTCCGACAAAGTCGGAGCACGGCGGCACCGAATCCTCTGATATCCGACGATTGGTTTGGTCAGGAGCGCTTAAAATTGCCCAACAGAATCCAATTTTCGGGACCGGCCCGGAAACTTTCGGACTCACCTACTGGCAAGTTCGTCCCAAAGAGGCCAATCTGACATCTGAATGGAATTTTTTATACAACAAAGCTCACAACGAATGGCTGAATTTGGCGGCAAATACCGGGTTGTTTGGATTGGGAACGCATTTACTGTTGTTGGGATGGTTTACGGCGTGGACATTAAAGAAAACAATGAGCAGAAAACAAAAAACAATGACGACTGACAATCCATTGCTCATTGCTCATTGCTCATTGCTCATTGCCTTACTTTCAGCAATTCTAGGCGTTGAAACCGTCAATTTCTTCGGCTTCTCCACCGTCACCGTCGGAACTTACCGCTATTTGTTTATGGCGTGGGCAGTGATAGTAGAAAGTAATGAGCAGAAAGTAATGAGTAATGAAAAAACTCAAAATAAATTATTGAAAAAAATCCCATTACTTTCTACTTTCTACTTTCTACTCATTATTTTTGCCTCTTTCTACCTCCTCCTCCAAATCTCCCACCTATACTTTGCTGACCTGAAGTATAACCTCGGCCGGCAATATTATTCCGCCGGATATATATCAGAATCGCTGGAGCAATTCTCTCAATCGGTTAATTTAGTTCCAAGCGAACCGGTTTTTAGAAATGAGCTGGCGGAAAGCCTGTCTGCTATCGCGATTTCTGTTTGGGCTGATGGGAACAAAGACCAAGCTGAAAAAATAAAGGCTGAAGCGGTTGACAATTTCAAAACTGTTTCAAATCAGTCAGAATTTAATTTAACCTTCTTAAGAACTAGAGCCCAAATGGAATTTTTAATGCGGGAAATTGATCCAAGTTTGACGGAAGAAAGTTTAAAATTGGCCCAAAAAGCCATCGATTTATCCCCTACTGATCCGAGAGGATATTATTTATTGGGGCGGATGTATGATGAAATTGGAGAAAAATCAAAAGCTCAAGAGCTCTACCGCCAGACTCTAGAATTAAAGTCGGATTACGAAGAAGCAAGGAAAGCGATACTAATCAACGAATGACATTCTAACGACGCCAATCGAAGCATGTAAAGTATCAGATACTTTACAGTTTCTAATCTTTTTCAATTTCACCACTTATTATTTTTCCGGTAACTTTAACATCTTCATCTCTTCTATAAACATTCCCCTGACCAGGATCTCTCATCTTGCCGAAAGAAAAAGTGGCTCCGTTAGTCACTCTAAATATTTCACCTGTTTGAAGATCTTTCAAAATAAATTTATCCTTTAATGGATCTTTTGTTCTAACTGTCCCAATAACCTGATGCTCATTGCCATTGAAATCAACCACGTCTAAGTTTGTTGGATAAACCGGCTCACTCTCTTTATCAATTTCTGACATATGTATAATTCTACCATGAGAATTTTAACAGTGCCAAACGACACAAAAATATTGCGCTCCAAAAGCCAAGGAATTAACAAAATTGATGATGAGTTGGTAAAATTTATGGCTGATTTAGGCAAAACCCTGAAAAGGCAATCTAACCCCCAGGGAATTGGCTTATCGGCGGTGCAGGTTGGGAGACCAGTAAGAGTGTTTGCAACGTTGCTGGAGGCGGGAAGGAAGAAGGAAGAAGGAAAAGGGAAGAAGGACGGACCGGAGTTAATTTATTATATAAACCCTGAAATCGTCAACCATCCAAAAGAAATGACTCTGGGAGAAGATTTAGTCGAAAGCAACGCACAACGCTCAACGGGCAACGCTCATCCCTTTCTTGAGGGTTGTCTGTCAATCCCAAAAATCTACGGAACCGTCCTCCGCTGGCCGTGGATCAAAACAAAGACAATGATCTTGACAGAACAATCGCTCTCATCCAATTCAGTATTCAGTATTCAGTATTCAGTATTTACTCTCGATGCCCTAGCCGCCCGAGTCTTTCAGCACGAACTTGACCACCTCAACGGCATCCTGTTTACCGACCACACCATGGCCCAAAATGGAATTATGTATAGGGAAAAAAAAGAAAGGCTAGAGGAAATTAGTCTTTAATCATTTCCGGCAATACTTTAAGCGGGGTTGATTCACTTCTAATTGTTTCAGCTTTCATTTCGCCCGCTCCGCCAATTAAAGTTGGATATCTTTTTTTGTCTTCCGGCAACATCCGTTGTTTCATCAGCATCTCTAAAACTCTGACAAGCTCCGGCTCGCTTCTGACAATATCAAGATCTCCATCCGGTTCTTTGGTACATAAAACAGCGGTAACGGTGGTTTCTAATATTTCTAAGGCTTTCTTCTCCGTAATTTCTTTGCTTTTTAACAAACCACACACACGATTGTTGAATTCTTCCAAATGAGACGCCAATATTGTTGTGCTCTCGCTCCCAACCTGTTTACCATCTTTCCATTTCTCCAGCACAACCGGTTGCTGAAGCTTAGTAAGATGCCGTGAGAGTACTTTTGATAATGCTTGGCGTCTTCCAATTGAAGTATCAAAATTAGTATGAAGCTCTCGGGAAACTCGAATTGCAATATTCCATGGCAGTGTACCTGACGACACTAATTTTAGTACCTGTGGTAATAAACAATTACCTGTTCCTTCCAATATCTCCTCCATTGCTCCGAGAGAATCTTCCGACGGAATATCAAACGCGGGTAACCTTATACCACGCCATTTTTCCAACTGCATATCATCGGTCTCTGCTTTACGAGTAGCCAGTTTCGGTTCAGCCAAAAGAATCGATAAATTTCTTTGGTCTGATTCACCACCAATATTAAACCTCCCATGAATCGGAACTCCAAGATGCGCCACGATTGCCATCGATTTTCGTGTCGGCAAACGGGTTCCGTATTCAATAATGCCCCTATCGTCAACTTGCGTCACTTCCCGGCTACCCATTTTTATAACGCATTTCGGACGCTTTTCACCTTCTTCCAGATCATATCCACTAATGGATAAATTGGCATTCATTCTTGTCCATTCCGGCATCTCCATGTCCAGAAACGCGCCTTTTAATTCGGTAAATACTTCCATCGCTGCCATTGACAAAGCCAATCTTTTAGCGTCATTAGGATTATCTTCTCCAACGGCAGTAATAAATTTTTTCTGTAAAAAATCAGGCGTCTTACCTATTGCTTCAAGCCACGCTCCGTGGGCTATGGGTCCTTCACGCAAGTCCGGACCAGTCTGCATTGCTTCAAGGCTTCTTAGAAAATCCCTATGATTTAACATAGAATTATCTTTAGCTATTATCTCACCGATAGCTCTAGCAGCCTCAACTCTGGCCAGAGCCGGAAATGGACCGGCGAGAACATCGACCAATCCTGTAAAATGGGTTGCTAAAGCATCACTTTGAGCAGGAAATCCTCTTCCTTCAATTATTTTTTTCCTGACATCGAGAACAGCTTGCCTTTCTGGGACGCTTTTCACCGGAGCAATCCGATTCTTTAATCGCCAGCTAACTTCTTCGCGGGCGCTTCCTAAAACTATTTTTTCAGTCGGAACAAATGGCATAGGTTGACAGCTTTATTAAAACTATTATAATACCCGATACAATAGCAAAATTTATCGTTTATATCAACATACAAAAAATATGGCTAAATCACCAAATCCAGCAGAATTAAACCTTGAACAGTATCTTCCAGCTAGAAAACCTGTGGTTCAGGAGAAACTAACCGGATTATTAAATACAGAAATGCCGACCGTTGGCCAACTTCTCGGACTGATGCTTGGAGAAGACCTAGCTTTACTTAAGCTGGCTCAAACTGATACAACCGGAAAAATAAATTTATTATCCGCGGACGCTGAAAATATAGCCGGGCAAATCACAAATACCGATGCTGATTTTAGAGACAAAATTACAAAACCGAACATTGCACCAGAAACAATATTGGCCGAGACCGCTTCTTATAGAAATTCACTCACTCAACTTGAAACCCAAAGACTTAAAATTTCCGAAGCGTTGGAAGATCTTGATTTTCAAGCTCAACAGTTAAAAAATGCCAAAACACACTCCGGCAAATTGGAGGCGGGATTCACTTCTGTAATAGAAAGGTACGGAGATCGGCCAATCCCCCCGACATTTTTGGCCGCGATGTTTTCATCGACCATGCCGGTTATTGCCGAATCTCCTACAACCATTAAATCAAACGCCCTTCAGGCGAATAATCTAGATCAAATTGTTGATGACGCCACCACAAAGATGGCCTCTCTTTTTACCAGACCGGATGAACCGATAAATAATCAAATTGTTGCCAGATTGCAAGAACGCCGTAAATATCAAACTCTGACTATGCCTGAAGACGTTGATTTAAACGCCCTTTTAGTAAAAAGAGGAATAGACCTATCGACGCTAGAAAAGACTTCCGGAAAACCAATGTTGAAAGCTCATGTTATAAGAACAATGCCAAGGTTTTTAGCTACCGAGTTGCGCCTCGAATTAAACGAAGAGACCGTAGATCATGCCTTAGATTTAATGGCGCAAGGCGCCGTTACGGGAGAAGACTTAAAAGATCGGGAAAGCTTGATAATCTTAGTTAACGCTCTCAAAGCCACTGTCCCTGCTCCTGTCGAAATTACGATTGCAGAAGAACCGATATTTCAAGTAGCAAAACCCGAAGAAGTTGCTCCGGTTACGAAAATGGCCGGCCGCGATGCCCGGCCGTTTGATCTGAAACCGTTAAAAAAAGAAACACAAACACTAGATTTGGCAGTTTTAACAGATGCATTAACTTTTGACAGAAATGGCGTCTGGAAAACTAGAGATATCGTTTCTTTTGCTGAGCAAGCAACTGGCCAAAGACTATCAAAAGAGATGGGAGCGCCGGGTAACAAAGCCAAAAAAAGAAGGGGTGTGTTCGATGATGTTCAAGACGATTTTTCTAACACTGTGCTTGAAGTTGCCAATATAGCTAGAAAATTGGGAGTTTCGACTATCCAGGAGTTATTAGAATCACGAACAGTTGAAATTCCTGAAACACAAAAGGGTAAATTGAAGCCTTTTGGGCAAATTCCAATCGAGAAACTCCCCGGCATTCTAGATGCTATGAAAATGCATGGAGGAATTTCTAATAAATTTAAGCCGACTGATCTAAGGTCTCTTATTGATTTTCTTCAAACGAAAAAAGGTTAAATAACCTGATACAATAAATTCGTGGCCAGAACCAGAGAATTAATCCACGAGCAAATCCCCGACTTTGATCCTGAAGACCAAAGATTGATTGACCCTATAACCGGAAAAACTTTATTCGGGGATGAATTGGGCGATGGCATTTTAGTTCAAGCTTTAATTGTTGCTCCGGACAGAAGAAAAATATTGGGAAGGCTAACGGTTACCCCTCTAAAACATCAAATTGATTTATCGCCATATTCCAGACAATCCAGAATTTTAATGGCCCAAGGCGGAATATTCCGAGGCGCAGAATTCCGGCCTCATCATCCAAATGATACTGAAGCGTCAATAATTTTAGATCTCGGTAGTTTAATCGAGGAAGCGGCTGGGGTAATATCTGAAACCAGACGAACTCTCCTATCCGCTAAAAAGCAAAAAACTACAGTTCCTCTTCACGGAATGCGACCGCTTACGGCCACACACAAAATTGTTGATTCAAGAACTGCGCATGCTATCAGATTGCAGCAGTTGCATCAAACCCCTTCCAATTTCCGGTTAAGCGTATTAACCAATGGAACGGGAGGATTCCGTTCGCCGTATGAACTGCAACGCTTTCAGAGGATGCGGGAAAAAAGAGGCTAGGTTCTTCTAATATCAAAAATTTCTAAACTTGAAGTCGCCCAAAGCAATTGAGTATTTGCTCCGGCAATTCCCAAAGCCTCCATACATTTTTGAGCTCTTTTTTCAACGTTTGCTTCCAATCCCAAACCGGCAATGGCGATAAATTCCCCCCTCAGAACAACATCTTGGCCATCTATTCTTTCAATTCTAGTAGCCCCAACGTTATGTCTTTCCGGATGAAATCCCGCCTTAGCCAACAATTCTATTGCCAATCTCTTTTGCCCCTCATCTCCCGGAACAAATAAATTCGCGGCGCTTAACCTTAAAAATTCAGGACTATCAAAATCTGGACTCTTAGACATTTTCTTTATCTCCTACAAACAAATCTGTCTTGCATTTTACCACTTCGACCATTCCCCCCACATTAGCGTTATCCCAAAAAAACAAAAGATCTATCCTTCCGTTAAATTAACTCAAAACTGTCAATAGACCGTTACTGGAGGATTAAAGTATTGACAATTTTCTCAATAAACTTATTCTCGAATATTCAGATATTGACTAATATCCAATTCTGAACGATATTCTTTGTCAAAAATATCCATGGCTTTATCGCCAACCCAATCTTTTGGCAATAGCTCTTTCGGAAACATTGGATCACGACGCAATAAAAATAAATATCTAAACGCCAACCCAATTTTTCCTTCTTCATTGTCTAGATTTTTTTCCGATGATTCAATCCATTTTATATATTCCTTGTTTAATTTAGATAGTCCGAATACTCTGTCCAATAATTCAGGCAAAGTCTCTCCGCCAACGCTTCCATCTTTTCCTAAACAAGAAACGATAATGCTCCCTTTTTTATTTCCGGCGACAAAATCTTTAATCCAAGACGTCGGATCTTTAATCGATAACCAGATTGATTCCTGCAACGCCCGGCAACCAATTTCTAGCAACCATTTTCTTAATTTATCTCTGATCCTTCTCTTTTTATCCGGAATATCATAAGCGATCAACCATAATTTTCCGTCCCATTGTCTTGACCGTTTATATTCAGGCAAAATTGTACGCAACCGTTTTTCCCCATCCACAGTCAGTCCAAATCCATATTCGACTTTTTTTAATAGCCCGTTGCCTATGGACCGCCCGACCGCCCTCCGGAATGATGATTTATTCCATTTTTTATACATTAAAGAACTAACTCGTAAAGCGTCATTTAATTTCTTATCAGTATAAAGATCTTTACCGCTTGGGCCAAATAAAATTAATCCACCGCCAAACGCTGCGCTTAAAACCACTAAATCCATTGCGGTTGTGGTCAATTCTCCGGTAATTCTGGATATTAAATTAGATGTTTTTAGACCTCTTCCCATTTCTAGACCATTGTTTCAGTTAATATAATAATTGTCAATACTTCTCTACTGGAGGATTGAAGTATTGACAATATTCTCTATACTTTTCTGCTGAAGGACGAAAGTATTGATAACTTATCTCAATTTAAATTTAAAACTGAAACTAACTATAGCCTAAAATCTAAACTACAGAATTTAAGATATAGAATGTAGAATAGAAAATTTAGAATATAAGTTTAGAATATAGACTAAATAATGGCACAACTTAGTTATTGTGAAATAAACGCTTGCATGCTATTGTTGCAGGGTAATTTTGAATCAATAGAATAGATTAACTATGGGGGCTTTAATCGAATATAAAAACGGTAAAACGGTATATCTTAAAAAAGCCACGCGCTATGTGGATAGCAAAAAAAATGGGGAAGTGCTGATTGTTCCGTTTCCCAGTGGATTTTCCGTTGAAGGTGATGAAGTTTTTAAAACAAAATTGAATTGCTTCAATGCTAAATTTAAGTTTAAAGAAGGAGTAGTTGTCGCGACAGACGAATCGCTTAACAGATTATCCTTTGGATTTCATGGGCTAAATCTTGATGCCTCACTCGGCGACGGCGGATCACCGGGCGTGATAATTCTTCCGGGGATGCTTGACTTCTCGCTTCCTGGATCCAATGGATGAAACGTAAAAAGCCAGGTTGAAAAGGTGATAAAGGCTCAAATCACGGCTGGATGAGGGAAAAGTGGTATAATATAAACTGTATCTATCTATTATACCCATGATTAGGAATAATAGCCAAAAGCATGAAACCTCTAATAGAAAGAGAAACCGAACTAACTCTGTGTGAACCGAGATCTATGGTCATTAAAGGCTTGGGGAAAGTGACAACTCCCCCTTCTTTCCTATCGCCAACAGAAACTACCGCCCCGGTAAAATCCCCTAGGATTGAAACCGCTGCCCAAAAAATATCAAGATTATTAAGAAACAAAGAAGCCGAAACAAATCTAAGATTAAGCGAAATAGCATCTGCTCCCGGAAGAGATTTGGAATTTACAACAAACCTTTTAGTAACTCAACCATTTTTGGCAGTTGCGGTTTCGCTATCAGAGGGTTTCGCTAATGTGATTATTCCTCCAAGCAGAAGAGAATCGGAAACCCAAAGAAAACTAAGCCAACTTAGCGAAGCCAGCTTCCATGTTAGATACCGCCAGTTAGACATTGGTAACCGTATTTGTCCGGAAATTAATCTTCGAGTAGAGATTTTATATGATGAGCTGCAAAGGGTTAAACAAGATTTTCAGCAAAAACTCCAAAATGGCACTGTTCAGGTAGTTGAAGATACCATTGGCAAACCACGCCCAATATTTGTTTCAACACTCGATACGGAAGAGGCCTCTGTTGAACTTTTTACCGAATTTAGCCGTTTAGCTGAACTGGAAGATATTTTTGGATCTAATCGCTTTAAAAGTGCAGTAGAAAAACTCTATCAAAGGCCGCAGGCAAATCTTGACTATGCTAAAAAGCAAGCTTACGCAAATAGAGCTTCTGTCCAAGCAGTTGTTCTTGCTGAAAAAGAAGGCGAAATAAAAGCTTCGAAATATTTTGTAAATAAACGAGTACTAGAAAGCTTCGATTTAACTTAAAAACAGAGACTTATTCTTCTTGTTGCCCTATTGGGGAAAGAAATTTCATCGCCCGTTGTTGAATCGATGTTTTAATATCTGCGATAAGGGCGGCAGAAGCCAAAATTACAACTCCAATCGTCTGAGCGTTATTAGCTAAAACCATATCCATCAGTTTTTGATAGTTGGCGCCAGCTTTTTGAGCCTCAAGAATAAGACTTGTATTTAGCTGGGACTGGGTAGCATAATAAGCTGGAACCAACGCTAGCTTAACTCCAATATCCAATCCCTCAAACCCCTCCGCAATAGTTGTATTAAAAATTTCTCTTCCGATGGTTTTTAATGTTATTGGTCTAGATTTTTCCAATGGATCAACAGGGGCAAAGGCATTATTGGTTAATCTCAATCTTGCAAGGATATCGGTTTTTCGTTGAGAATGTTTTATTGGATCATTCTCACCAGACTCTGCAGCCTCTGCTTTCGCTTCTTTTTCTGCCTGCTTTTCTAATTTGTCAAGAGTATTTCTTAAATATGCTTCACTGTTAGCCCTTATCATTTCTGTAGGAGCTCCTGACAAATATCTTTCCTGTCTACGATATGCCTCAACTCCTCTAACGGAAGAATACAACGCTCCATAAATCGCCCCTGCGGCCCCCCAGGCAGCCATAACCCAAAAAGGGTTGTTTATAACTGTTTCCATAATTCCCGCTGACGGAGTACTTTCTGGAGATTTCCCGCCAGCAGCTATTAATCCTGCCCAACCAAATCCTAATACCAATCCTTTTATTGTTCCTCTATGTTTACCGGCAAAATCAACTCCGGCAATGGCAGCTTGGCCCACAGCATCAAAAACCACTTCATTGAGATCGCTAATGCCAATAGAGCAATCGACTCCTAAATCAACTGCTGGATTAAGACCTAAACCTAGCTCTGCTTTTGTTGCTTTCATATATATTAGTCAAAAACTTACACATTAGATATGTGACGAGCAGTATACCACTAAAAAACCCGAAGTCAAATTTCTTCGTGAATCGGTCAGAAGTTTACGAAACGGCAAATAAGATGATGTGAAGTTTCGTAAACTTCGCCACAAAGTCAACTCTATTTTGTTTGCTTCCTTTAAGGCCGATTACTGCCAATCTAGCGATAACATCGGTAATCAAATCAACTTGTTTATTATCATCCCCAATCTCCATTGCCCGCTTACTCGCCTCACCCAAAACATTTATTGTTTTAGTACCCAATTGTTTGGCACTTTCACTAGCTACTCCCCCAATCTGCCCTGAAGCAACTTTAAGTTCTTGATGCAATTCTTTGTCAAGTTTTAGAGTGAAACTCGCGACTATCGGAACAACAACTTTTACTGCGCCGATCGCATCCTCTTCAACATTTTTTATTCTTCCTGAAAAAGTTGCTGATCTTTCTAGCCTTTCCTGGATATGAATCGAGGGTATTTGGGCAAGCGCAAATTTAGCCATTAATTCTTGGTTCTCTAAACCGATTTTACAAAAATCCAATTCTCCTTTTTCGTCTGGCTCTGCGCCGTATAATTCTGGAATTCTGACTCGAAACTCCGGACTGGAAGCAATTTCCCTTTGAGCGTGGAGCAAGGGCAGATCAATCACAGTTTGGCCATTTTTAAAAGTTTTAGTTCTGACAATTGGAGTCGTTCCAGTTTTCGATAAATAACTTGTATACAACCTATCAATTAATTCTCTATTGCTTTCTGTATTTTTCAAATATAAAAGCCCATCGTCGCCAGGTAAAAAATCCTGCCGTTCCAATTTTGTATTAACATTCAATCGAGCTACTTCCTGCCACGACATTGGTTCAACCAAACGGGGTTGAGGAGTTTTTTCTTCTATTCCTAATTTCGCAATTTTTGCGGCAACGCCAACCAAACCCTCTACTGATTCTTTGAAACTCATGGCACGAATTTTATCATAATACGTCAAACTAAATCAAATTTGGCCCATGGAATTCTAGCTTTTTGCAAATACGACTTTAATAATTTTTTATCAACAGACTTCAAATACCATTCATCCGTATCAAATAGCCTTTGGCCTAAACTTCTTAAGTACAACATGTCAACTATGGCTTTTTCGGGAACAGCCGCATATATACCGTCTTGCAACTCGAATCCCCACCACAATGCCGGCTTAATTTGAGAAAACCAAAACTCACCGTTGCTTAAATCCAGTTTTTTTGATCTTCTGGCAGTAGCGAAAGTAGCTCCAAACGGCGGTTGATTTATAATTCCATGCTTAAAAAGGACCGACTCAAAACTTAAGTAACTTGGCTGGTAAAGAGCCGAAGCTATGCTTGTTAAATCTACTGATTTATCAGTTAAAATATAAACATCTTTTATCAAGCGATCAACCACTCCTACTCTAATCAATCTCTCAATAGACTTTTGAATCGTGATTTTATTCTGATGAAAAATTTTCTCAAAATCCACTAGTTTATAAAAAGGCTTTGGGAATTCTTTAATGGTTTTCAAAAAAACGTCAATTTTCATATTGAAATTCCTCCAAAATCAGCCGTTTCGATTTTGGCAATAAAAATCTGACTCTGTCCAACATTAATTTTCTGGACAAAGGAATTCTTTTCCGCCATTTTTTATTCAATTTTTGCGACAAAAACCATAAATCAAACCAATCCCGCGGTTTTTTACGGTTTTTAACTGCTGTTAATTTATCCGAATATATCCGTTCCAAAGTTGCGGAATATATCAACGGATTCAAGCCGCTGGTTGAAGACTGCAATAATCTCAATTTATAATCGTTCTCTCTGCGCCACGGCTCTTTCCGTTTAGAAATTTCTATTTTAATCCCGACTTTTTTTCCCATCACTGAAATTATTAATTTTGCGAACAGAGTTTGTTTCATATCAAATATATCTTCTATCCTTATTTCCGGATATTTATTGACAATTATTTCAATCCCCCTCTTGAAATTTAAAAAGGTTATCGGTTTCAACATGGAAAAATCCAAATCTTCAGAAAACCGGAAGGACTGATGCGCCAATCGCAGGCAAGTCCCGCCCTTAAAAACCAAATTCTTGGAAAATGGAGTCGAAGCCAAGCCGTCTAAAATCAACATTTGGTAAGCTTCCATCAATACCACTTCCGGGCTGACTCCCAAATCAACCGCTATCTTGGCCGCAGCGATATGATCAATCATAATATAACTATTATTATATAATCTTGGAACTTTGTCAAGAGGTGATTTTCAGCCTGTGCCCATTATTCTTTTTAGATCTTCCAGCAATTCTTTCTGCCGCGCCTGCTCACTTAATGAAGACAAAAAATCACCCCTGTCTGTCGTATCCGGCTGCATATCAAGATGACCGATCATCGTCAAACAGTCAATGTTTATTTCCGCCAAATCGCCGTAACCATTCCCTGCTTTTTGCGGTCGAACTTCCCAATACCCGGTAAACGGATCTTTGAAAACTTCGACAGTTCCCGGATTTTCACTTGAAAATTTTTTCATAAATTTACGATATTATATACTAGCAGGAAAGAGCCTATGCCTGAAGCGTTTCAGTACACGCTACCAGAACTGACCGATCAGCCTGACATTGTCAGGATTAAACTCTGCCGCCCAGGCGAACCGCTAATTCCCCTCTCTTCTTCAAGGCTGGAAATTATAACCCACGCTATGGAACATCCGGAAATTCCGATAGAACAATTTTCTCAACCTTCAACAGATAGAAAAATTGCCATAGAAGCCGGAAGATTGTTGCATCTGGCAGTCGAGTTAATTGACATAAATTCATCCGTCCAACCGGCCCAAACTCATGAAGTTGCTCAACTCCATCATCATAATCTGGTTAAGCTCGCGGCCAGAATGGCTCCGACTGAAAAAAAACAACCTGTGAGATTGGCGTTGGCGCTATTAGACGACAGTCAACTCGCCCATCCCAATTTACACAGCGCCAGAGACATTTTTGCTCCGGCCCATAAATCAATTGCTATGAATATTGCCGCCAGAGTTGTTCATCACGCAAGAGAAAATTCTCCATTTACGGTTAATTTACCTTTGCCCGAAACGGAAATTGGAGAGGAAAACGATGATTTCGCGCTTGAATGGGATAAACGGAACATGGATCAAACGATATTTAACGCCGTAGCCCTACTAATGGATCAACGTCAAAGTCAAACCATCGTTTCTTCAGATTATGGTCCCGGGGGAAGTCTTAGCGAACCGAGACTTAATACTCTTTTATTTCGGGACAGGACTTCATTTTCCGCCGCTCCTGATAATCTTGTTAAAGTTAACATGCCGGACAATGAAAGGTTTGTCAAAATCACCGATTACAAAACCGGCCGGAAATTTTTCCCTATAACCGAAGCTGGCCAAATTGCGATGAAGGCCTCACTTCATTTACTGGCTCAAATGGGACTTGCTTTACCTGATAAAATTAAACCGGCAGGAACCAGTATTAAAGTTAAAGTCGGAGATATCAGGGTGATCAAACCGCATGACCACGTTGAAATCAAACATATAATTCTTTCCGAACCCCCGCAAATAATTAACCCTTTGGAAGAACTAAAAATCGATCTTCATGATCCAAGACAGGCCTCACGGTTGGACAGCGACTTTGCCGATTTAATCAATACAATCCGCCATGACGAACGGCTGAAACCGTTGCTTGAGAAGAGAAAATTATTGAGAAAGTAAATTGCGGGGCTATAATTAAAGATATGAAGATTATTTTCTTTGGATCCGATCCATGGTTTTCGCCGCCGGTGCTGGAGGCGTTGCTGGAAGCGGGACATGAGGTGCCAATCGTCGTCGCGAAACAAAAAAACATCATTAATCGTCAATCGCTAATCGTTAACCGGAATGAAGATATCTCTATTGCTTCTCTTCGGGGGACGTTTATCGGTTCGCGCTTATCGGTTAGCGACACCCCAGATGCTATTGTTCTCGCTGCCTTCGGGCCGCCGTTTCTTCCCAACGAAATTCTGAACTGGCCAAAATACGGTTGTTTAAATGTCCACGCCTCGCTCTTGCCGCGCTGGCGCGGAGCTTCGCCTGTTTTCGGAGCGATGGCAAATGGAGACAAAGAAACCGGGGTTTCGATTATGAAAATGACGGAAGAAATTGATTTGGGACCGGTGCTGGGACAAAGATCGCTGAAAATTTCACAACCACCCCAGAAGGAATCTACCTTTACGTCGTGGTCTACGTCCACGCCCGTAAAGAGCGATCCTTCGGGGTTCGGGCGTACCGGCGATTTTTTCCAGAGAAAAAAATCGGGTTCGTCCGAAGATACGCGGGAAACATTAACTCGCCGCCTCGGAATACTCGGCGGTAAATTGATTGTTGAAACGCTTAAAAAATTAGAAAATGGACAAATTAATGAAGTTAAGCAGCCGGAAAAGTCTCCCACTTCTTACACCCATAGACTTACCAAAGACTCGGGCCAGATTGACTGGAAAAAAACGCCAGTTGAGATAGAAAGATTTATAAGAGCAATAACGCCGTGGCCGGGGGCGTGGACTAACTCCAAATTCAAAACTCAAAATTCAAAATTCAAAACTGTCAGAATAATAATTAATAAATCCCATATTGAGCCAATTCAGAATTCAGAATTCAGAATTCAGAATTATTTAGTAATCGACGAGGTCCAACTGCCCGGCAAAAATCCGATTAGTTGGAAGGCGTTTCTGGCGGGACATCCGGGGATAGAATTTATTTAATACATAATTATCTGATAAGATTATATTCATGTATCAAACCCTAGTTTTGCTTGTGCCGGCTAAACGTAGATTAACCAAT
Source organism: Candidatus Collierbacteria bacterium (assembly GCA_016219325.1). GTDB lineage: Bacteria > Patescibacteriota > Microgenomatia > UBA1400 > JACPES01 > JACPES01. The sequence continues at coordinate 11,764 of JACRNH010000002.1, read as the reverse complement.
GCCGCGCTGGAGAGAATTTCGTCAATATTGGCCGAAAGCGCTCAAATTTCTTTAGGGACGGTGGTAATCCCCGCTTTAGTTGACAAAAGTAATCCGCTCCTGATAGGATGGGGACTAGTTGTTACAATTGTGTTTTGGATAATCAGCATATCTATAGCTCAAAAAATATTATGACCGAGGTTTTAGCCATGTTTTATTTGTCGCTTTCGATTTTACTGCTTGCCGGAGTATTGGTAGTTCTCCCCTCTCTGGTCCACGGACCGAAAAAATCGAGGTCAAGATTGCGCTAAGACACTAAACGACGACGCTTCTGCCCGAAGCTCCTCCAGCGCTGTTTCTACATTTTTCCATACCTCGGTATTGACAATTTCAATCGGAACTCCCAAATCGGGCGCTAATTCCACAGATCCGTCATGTATGTTAAAGTTAGGAATATCATACTCTCTATCCGGAACCGGTTTTAGAACCTTACTAACGGCTATTCCTGTTTCTTGACTAACCTGTTTAATTTGCTCTAACCAATCATCAAAATCATTTGCTCCATTAATTACAGCTAATAAGTCCACGTCTTCTCTGGGAATGCCAAAAGTCGCGGATTTGACAGTTCCTCCGACTGCGATCAAAATCCCTGTTTTACCGTTTTTTGTAAGATGAGATAAAAACGCATCGGAGACAGCTTCAACATTATGTTGATCTGCTTGTTCAAGACTATCAAGGTAATTTTCCCTATCAACTTCGCTCGGATAATTTGGAGTTGGTTCGGCGGCGGATTCGGGCATGGGAAGATAATACCAGAAAAATTATCCCGACAATATCATTCCGTCGTGGCCTTCGTTGAAACTCGGGTGGGCGGGTTTCTTCAATAACGAAATTCCGTCGCGAAGTTCCGCCAGCGTTTCAACCGACTGTCCCAGTTCGGCCAGTAAAGTTCCGGCCAAACAATCCGGACATCGATTAAATACCACCGGGCCGGCCGTAGCCAGACAATGAAAATAACCAGTCCAATCTTGCAGCAGGGATTCTGTGACGGAACACATTTTAGCTTTACATTCCCTGACGCTCATTTTTATCTTGCTCCTTTCCGGCAGGTTGATTCTTGGATTTCTTAATGCAGCGGGTGCAGAGTAAGCGGCCCAGATGACGGTGCAAATTGGGTTTAAAGATCCGCAGATGGCGGTTTTTAGCGTGAGATACGCTATGGCCGCGCTGATAACCCTTTCCGCAGGAATCGCAAGTTAAAGACATAATAGATATGATAGCATAATGAATAATGATAAATCTGCACCAATCTGCACAAATGACAAATAGCAAGCAGATACGGAACATTCATGATCGCGTATTTAGCTGGGTTGTCAGCGTCTTGAGACTTTTAGATAAAATCCCCTATAGCCCACGAAATAAAATAATCGTTGGGCAACTAACAAGAGCAGTAACGTCAACGGGAGCAAATGACCAAGAAACTGATGGGGCATCAAGTACAAATGATTTTATTTACAAATACGAGTTAACCAAACGGGAAGCAAAAGAAAGTCATTATTGGCTAAGAATTTTTAGAAGCATTATGCCTGAAATTGAAGTAGATTCTTTGATAGAAGAAGCTGACCAGTTAATAAAAATATTTAGCGCTATAATCAAAAATACTAAAAACAAGAAATTCACAGATAAAAGTCTTTAGTTTGTCATTTATCATTGGTATATAACGGAATTAAAATGACAAATATATACAAATATGTACTAATCTGCACTAATAAAAGAACGTCGAATTTTTTATCTGACATTTGTCATTTATCATTGGTACATATTGGTATATATTATTTATCAAATTATTAATGATAGACACTCTAATCAGTTCGCCATTGTCGTTTTTGATTTCGCTTTTGGCGATCGCAGCCGCAATTACAATTCATGAATTCGCCCACGCTTGGGCCGCGGACCGCCTCGGCGACCCCACTCCCCGGCTCCAGGGACGGCTAACCCTTAATCCCCTGGCCCATCTTGACCCAATTGGAACTTTAATGTTGATTCTTTTCCGTTTCGGCTGGGGAAAGCCGGTTCAGTTCGACCAGTTTAACTTAAGAAATCCGCGGCGGGACGCGATGCTGATTTCAATAGCCGGACCGGCGTCAAATTTACTGACTGCGACTTTAGCGGCAGTTCTACTTCGCTTTTTACCTTCTAACCTTTTAGGCCTTTTAATCCTGCAGCCTTTTATAGTTATTTCTATTGTCCTCGCTGTTTTCAATTTCGTTCCGGTTCATCCTTTGGATGGAGGTAAAATTTTATCAGGTATACTCCCTTTATCTTTAGCCCGCGAATGGGAACAGATTCAAGCCCAATTCGGAACTATTTTATTAATTATGATGGTTTTGCCGTGGGGAGGGACCGCGCCGATTTTCTATCTAACCGGACCTGTTATTCAATTTATACTTAATATCCTTTTAGGTTTTCGTCCAGCTGCTTGAGGTCGGTTTCAATAGACTTGAAGTCGGCATCCATTTCCGCGCTTAAAACCGTATCTGTCTGTACCCCCAATTCTTCCACAGTTTGAGTCGGAGCCGCGATCGGAGTTTCCTCGATCTTGGCAGGTTCGGCAGTTCCGGATGATTTCCAAGCTCCGGAATTATTCAGCCAACAGCCGGATAATATCAATGATGTTGCGATTAATATTAATACCTGTTTCATATAGATTGCCACGCCGCTTCGCTCCTCGCAATGACTGACACGCTATTGTTCCTCTGCCGCTCCCGTCGGCCTGGTTTCTTTTACCGCGTCTTTAAGAGCTTTTACTGCCGAAACTAAATTTTGTCTTGTCTCTTTAAAGTGAGTATGAATTGATTGAACGCCGGTTCTGAATGTTTGAGCCGTATCTTTAGGCTTATCAGCGGAATCAAGCTCGGATAATTTGGATTTAACTTCGGCAATCGCGGTTTCCGCCAAGCCAATATGCTTTTCGGCTTCAACTAAAGCTGCCTCAACTTTGGACGTGTCCGCTCCCCGATTTTTGGCCGCTTCTGCGGTCCGGTTTCTCAATTTACCGACGTGTTCCCGTAATTTTTGAGAGATTTTATTCATTCTGCCGACCACTTCCGCCAATTTCCCTTTCATTCTCTCTACAATTTGCTTTTGCTTTTCGGTCCGGCGGGCTTCAACTTGGACTTTGCGCTCTTCCATTTTATCCTGCCGCTCCTGCAATTTCTCTTGCCGGTTCTCCATCCTCTCTTCGACTTTATCCCGGCGGGTTGACGGGGTAACAGTTAAATCCTGGGCGAATACCTGAAATGGCAGACCCAAAAATACTGCTGAAGAAAGAATAACCCCCAATTTCCTGAAATTCATAGAATTGGCCTATTATTACAGAGATTAATTAGGATTGTCAACTGGCCCGATGTGCCTGAAAACGGTTTTACCGGCGTTTGCCCTTAACTTAGCCAGTGTTTCCGGAACCGGCAAACCGGCGTACATGCAAAAATTTACCAATTCTTCAATAAAAAGAGGGTCTTTGTCCCCTGCCACCGCCGGATCATCGGTGCAAATCAAAATATGATTAATAAAATCAGGGTTTCTTCTCAAAACAGCAAAAATCGGATGATTTTTAATTTCAGCTACATTCGTTAATTGATTACTGGTCAAGCAAATTTCCAACATCCCACCATTTGCGAAAAATTTATCACCCTTTTTGCATAGTTCCAGTAGATCTTTTTTAATATTTTCTCCAAGCTCCGGATTATCATAATTTTGATAAGCATAGAGCAAAAAAGTTCCGTGGCCGATCCTGTCAACTCCAAAATCAATCGCCGTAGTGATATTGTTCAGGCCAATTTCAAAATCCGAGTTTATTGTCGGACTCAGCTTTTTTTCTCCGGCGTGATTGCTGTCGGGGACATTATTTTCTTTTAGCACCTTTTAGCACGACGAATACCGGCCGATAAACTTCGGCCATTGTTGTAGCATCTCCTTCATTACCGGCCAGATCTACGCCAGCAAGCAAACCTTTCTCATACAGATGAATTAATCGATAGACATCTGCTAGCTGCGACACTGTTAACCCAAATTTATCTCCAAGTTTCGCCCCCTCTCCTTTCTCTCTCCTTAAACAAGCTTTCCACGAAACGTATCTATTCTTAATATCGCCTGTCTTAAATTTTTCATCCAATTTTTTCCATCCCAATTCCTCCCGCCCCTCGTCCAAAGCCTCGAAATAATCTTCCAAAGCCATTAATGCCCCGGCTTCTTTTAACTTCCCGCTATTCTGGTCCCAAAACAATTTCAGGTTTCCCAAAAATGGCGGCAGACCTTCATCTGTTTTCTGGTTATATAAATATTTAAGGTCTGCCAAATCCCCGTCGCCGGTCAAAGCGTGGGGCGAAGCAAAACCTTCAACGCTGGTGACTCCGGCTTTATTCAATTTATTCAATGCTGCCTGCTCAACCGCTATTAAAACGTCTTTTTGGGCCCGGATAATCTGCTTTGGATTAATTTCATCTTCTGCTCTTAACAATTCCTGTCGGATTTTGGCTATTTCAATGATCCTGAGTCCCGGAGTACAAAGTTTGCCTATAAATGACGGCAGATCCGTGGCCGGATTTTTTTCCCCCATTATTCCGCCGATAAATTCCCAGGTTTGGTTATCCAACTCTACTCCCGCCTTTTGGGCGACAGCCATCAGATCGTCAATTCCTAAAACACCTTCAATCAAATGAATATGGGCTTCGTGGAGACCGTTAACCGAAACTTCTTTTATTACCTGATCTCTATATTCAGCTCTTAAAGCCTCAATTACATTTTCCCCATTTCCAACTTTATCCATAATGTTTAGACCGATTATATTCTCATTCAAATTTCATGTTAAGATAAATCTTATGTTGCGGAAATTACTAATCCACGCCCAGCCGGATAGCTTCTGGTTTAAGATCGCTTCCATCACTTTAGTTATTTTCTTTATCAGCCTGTCCGACGCGATTTTGAGCTATTGGGTACCGACATTTGTTCAGAATTCTATGAACTCGGCTTTTTTAATGGGCCTGGTCATGGGATTTTCTTCGCTGGTAGGACTTGGAGCCGATTTTCTGCTTCCTCAAATATTAAAAAATATGACAGTCAAAAAATTATTGATGCAAGCTATTTTGACCAGTTTTGCTTTCGCGGGATTATTATTAATAGCTACCAAAATGCCGTTCATAATCATTCTTTTGGGAGCAATGGCTGCTTGGGGCATTTATTATGAGCTGATCGCTTTTTCCAATCATCAATTGGTAGCCACTTATGTCCCAAGGTATGGCCATGCCTCGGCTTGGGGATGGATCACAATGTTCAAAAGCGTCGCATATTTCTTAGGTCCGATGCTGTCGGTCTGGCTAACCAGCGCCGGCGACCAAAAATTAATAATCTTTGCTTCATCTTTCACGCTAATCGCTTTGTTTATTGCCCTCGCAGTCAGACGACACCATGACCGACCACTGGAAGTTGAACTTCATCATATTAATTTTATGGCGGAATACAAAAAGTGGGCTTCTTTAATCAAACATGTTTGGCAAATTTTAGTTTTAAGCCTGACTATGGGGATCATTGACTCGGTTTTTTGGACGACTGGCACCGTTTGGAACGAAACATTAGCCCAACAAAGTTTTTGGGGCGGAATGCTTATCCCCTTATATTCCCTTCCATCAATACCATTAGGAATATTCTTAGCCAAAAAGAAGATTTTTTCCGGAAAAAAGAAAATTGCCGAAATCCTGACATTGATCGCTGGTTTAACACTAACCTTTCTGGCGTTTACCAATAGTTTGGCCGGAATACTTTTAATCATTCTGATTTCAAGCATCATGTTAAGCATCGCCTATCCTTTATCTGATGCCGTCTATTCGGACATCATCGCCAGAATGGGGAAACAGGATCAGCATTTAATCGGATTGTCCAATTCCACTTTTAGTATCGCCTATATCATCGGCCCGGTATTAGCCGGATTGACGGCCCAATTTTTCGGAGAGCAAAAAACTTTTGCGATATTGGGATTGGGAGTTACGCTAATCTCTGTCTTTTTACTTCTAACCACTCCCAAAAAGCTCAAGCTCCCGCAGGAGGAAATTAAGGAGTGGGGCTAATTTTTTACCTGTTTTGAGAGGCCTTTGTCAAATGTTTCTAATCTCATAGATTCAACATTGGATAATTCATAAATCCAGCAATCTGAAAAGCTTAAGTTAGTCATCATCACGTATTTTTCCAGAGCTTTTTTCATTAGCCTTTTTCGGGGATTAACTACAAAATTAGAGTTTAAGAGATTTCCCAAATTTTTCCGTATTTCTTCTCTCGTATAATCATAAAAACTTTGCAATGTCCATACTATTTCTCCAAAAACCAATTCGTCAAGATAAATCTTGTATTCGCCTTTTTGGGCCCGGATAAACAATTGCTTAGCCTCTGGACTGAATTTTGGATTATCACCAGTAATAAATCTAAGAAAAATATTGGTGTCAAATATTCTTGGTCTGCTTCTGTAGTTTTTGGGCATAAAATTCACCCAACTTTCTTCCGGCTACTTCTCTAACTGTTTTTATGTCAACATAACCCATCTTTGACGGCAGGCAACCATACAATTCGTCAACAATACTTTCGGAAGCTTTTTTTACTTTGATGGTTTTAGTTTGCAAGTCCGCCTCAAAAGATAATTTATCTCCGGGTTTAATCCCCAGCATCAATCTTAAATCTTGAGGAAAAGTCGCCTGGCCTTTGGTGGTAACTGTTGACGTTCCGAACATAGTATTACTATACTATCAGTCGGTAATACTGATTGTCAAGATGGTATTACCGGAATCAGTTTAGACTGTGGTCAGCGCATGGATTGAAGCCTTTGGCCGAAAGAGCTAATTTTTCCTTTTCAATCGACAGTCTGATTTTTTGCAAAGGATTTAATCCAGCTTGATCAATTGATATTGGAGTTTCCAGCCAAGGATGTTTTGTCACCAAGCTATCTATAGCTTCTTTTAAGCCCTCTTCTGCTCCACAAGATTTCTGCCAAAGAAAATTGTATGCCAAAGCAGTCGCCCCAAGTCTTTTATCGTCAACGCCGGCAATTTCCTTAACAATCGGAGGCAGTTTGAGAGAATCTTCAGCCGTAATTGGCATTCTGCCTATTAATTGTACACCAAATGACAAAATGACAATTAGTGGCAGGGGTGGAAGGAATCGCCCCGCAGTGGCGGGGTTGGAGATCTTTGCAATCTGTTAACGGCAGGGCTGTCAGGATTCGGACCTGAAATAAATCTTTTGGAGAGATTTGTGATGCCATTTCACTACAGCCCTAAGAGTTTAAATTATTATACCCTTTTCAATTGAAGCCGAAGGAAGTAAAACTATATTTTTATTTTATTCCGGCCAAAGCTACCAAAGAAGGTTCATTGCTGCGAAAATAATATCTTCCATTCCGCCAATATCCCGGATCAATTACAATTTTCCCCTCTTCTTCCAGCACCAATCTGGTGACTGAAGGGAGCTGATATCCTCGTCCGTCGTTAATAGAATTTCTCAATGGATGTTCCTCATGATCGTTCCATCTCGATAAAATATTAACTCTATCGTCAACTTCTCCTGTAAGTGATTTGACAAAAGCGTGAGTGTCAACAACTATGCCAACTGAAGGAAGCAAATCGTACCTTCTTGTCGTAGTTGTTATCTCCAGCTTCTCATCAGTCAATTCCGTTGCCAAATAAACGCTTAATGCATCAGGACTATTTATTTCTTTCTGGGGATCTTCCATAAGTAGGACTTTAAACCTATCGCCGGATTGCTCTGCCAGATTTATTCTATATCCATGAAAAATTAAAGCTGCTATATTGTCTGGCCGGCGTTCAATGGGTCTATCCCCTTCCTTATTTAGAACTTGAAACGCCGGATGGCAGATTACCGGTCTTTTACCATTAATTTCTCCGTAGACTTCCGGAATAAATGCCATGAGCGGGATTATACATTATCTTATGGGTTTTACAGAAGTTGTACAATTAAGTTATGATTTTGGAAAATTTTTCAGCCGATACGCTAAAAACTTTGCTGATGGAGATCTTCAAGAAACATTTGGATATGGCTAACTTTAGAGCTTTCTTTTTCGGGTCGCGGATCACCGGAACTTGCCGGCCGACTTCAGATATAGACGTCGGGTTGGAAGGTCCGGAGACTATTCCTGTTTCAATACTGGAAAACATTAAATCGGAAGTTGAAAATCTGCCAATTCTCTATAAAATCGATATTGTGGATTTTTCGTCTGTCCCGAAAGAATTTAATCAAGTTGTTGGAAATAATAAAGAATACCTATGAGCAAATTTGAGGCTATCACTAGACAATTAAATCAAGCAGTGGCTAGGCTTGAAGAAGTATTGAAAATGGAAACTTCTGATGTCATCAAAGACTCTGCAATCCAAAGATTTGAATTTAGCCTGGATTTAGCCTGGAAAACACTTAAAGCTTATTTGGAAGAAAAAAAAGGAGTGTTGGTAAATTCTCCAAAAGAAGCATTGCGCGAAGCCTTCAGGCAAGGATTAATTGAATATGAAGAAAATTGGTTGACAATGGTTGACCTTCGCAATCAAACAGTTCACACCTACAATCAAGATTTAGCCGATAAAATCTATTCCCAATTACCGGAGTTTTTACCTTTATTCCAAGCTCTCCTGTCAAAACTAAATTCCTAATTTATCTCTTTATCTCCGCTGCCTTTTCGAAGCTTAGATCGTTTGACGGCAGCCAATGGCGGATAAACCTACGTCGCGGTATCGCAAGTTCGGGACTACGCTAGTCAGGATACTATTTGAATAACGAGAATTTACTTCAATTTTGAAGTTTCCTTGTGGGTTGTGTGCTTTCGGCACCGCTTGCAGAATTTCTTGATTGCCAATTTCTTGGGAGTATTGGTTTTATTCCGTTGAGAAATATAGCCAAAATGGCTGCAGACAGAGCATTTTAATCCTAGAATTTGTCTTGGTCCTTTTTTTGCCATAATGGGAGTAAAGAGTAGGGAGTGAGGAGTAAGAAGAATAAAAAATTAAACATATTTTCTTCTCAAACCATACAACCTCTTAATTACATCTTCCGATTTTATCAAAATTTCTTGATGTTGGCTAGTCGTAAATACTCCCAAGTCTAAAGATAAATCGCCAATAGCTACTATTTCTCCAATTGAATTAATGCATATCTGTAAAAATCTTCTTCTTTCTTTACTAGATGGAGACATCATCCCTTCAGCAAAATTTAGCAGAACAGACGTTGCTGCTCTTGATAATTGAGATCTTAACCCAAAAATTTCCTCTTTAGGATAAAGGCGAGATAAATTATACAGAAACTTAACGTAACCCTTAATTTCTAAGTATAAATCCAAATTTCTAAATCCAAAACCCATAGGAAGAGTATAGAACATAATGGGAGTAGGGAGTAGGGAGTAAGGAACGCAAAAGGGGAGTAAGGAGTAAGGAGTAAGGAGTAATGAGTAAGGAGTAAGGAGTAAGGAGTAAGGAGTAAGGAGTAAGGAGTAAGGAGTAAGGAGTAAGGAGTAAGGAGTAAGGAGTAAGGAGTAAGGAAATATAATTGTCTGCTCTTTACTGCTTACCCTTAACTCTTGTTCTATCTACTGGCAGAACGCCGCTGGATGATTGAAATTACCACAGCTACGATTACGATGATAAAGAGCAGAGTAAAAAATACCCGGGCAGCTGTTTCTCCAACACTTCTTTGAGGCACAGCTGAAACGCTTTTTGGAGTCGGGACCAAAGTCACTTTGGCAATTGTTGAAGTCGGGGAAAATTTAAGATTGCTTTGGCTAGCAGATCCAAAATTAATATCTTGCATCGCCCCGGAAACCACTAAAGCGCTCAAGGTCGGCTGACCGGCGCCGGATTCTGCTTCCGCGGTAACCAAAACCTCCTCAAATGCCTCTCTCGCTCTACCGTTTAACTTGCCTGTAGAAATATCTCCCAATGAAAAATATGCCCCCTTACCAAACCTTAATCCTCCGGTTTTGGTTTTCGGATCATCAGCGACCCCTTTTCGGCGCCCCCAAGCCTGATAAAAGAGTCTGTTAGCATCAGGCGGGGTGATTAAATTCCGGCAAGTCATCACGAATTGATATTCCTCTACATCCACCAAAACAGAAGCCAGAAAGCATTTGGCGTCATTATCATTAGAAGTCAAAAACGCGGTACCTTCCGAAGCGCTGGCGGATCCTGCCGAAACTAATAATAAAAGCAAACCTGTCAAGCCGATTCCGACAATTCTCTTTAACATTCCCGAATATATTATCACTTCTGCAAATTAAAACGCAACAAGGGGTATAATCCAAAGAAGAATGAACAATGTTGAAGCGTCGGCAGAGGCGGCACAGAAACTATGGTTGGCGGCTGACCTCTTATCCGGTAAGAATTGTTCGCTCGCTAAATTTGGTACAACCAAGATTTTGCTAAATAAGGCCGCCTTAGCAAATGGCAATATCGCTTCTGAAATTGGATCTCCAAGAACCTCGGGCTTAACATATATTCATAGAACTTTGAATTTGAATAAGCCCCCAATCGACCCTCCGGATATTGCCGAAATGAATCGCATGACCGATGTTTTAATGATCTTTTTATGAAACCACTGGATAAAATTGACGAAACCAGAGAGACGGTTGACCGTGTCCGCGGCGTCTTCGACTGGCTCCGGGAGTTAGTCAATTGGATTAAAGAAGTATTTAGAAAAGGCTAATCTTTTAATTGGTATACTATTCTAGAATGATCTAGCTGGGATGGTGGAGTGGACAAACACACGAGTCTGTAGAACTCGCGCCGCAAGGCTTCCCTGGTCCGAATCCAGGTCCCAGCACAACTTATTTTAGGCTCTTTAACCAAAAAGTGTTGAGGGCCTCCATTAATAAGGCCTGGCCTTGATCAACGCCCCGCAAATGCTCTGCGGCAGCCAGGATCCTCTGCTGTTCATCAGCAAATAGTCTATCGTTAATTTCCCTGTCCCATTCCTGTCCCGATAAACGCTCTCGGGCATCTCTAATCTGACTCGTATAAGTAATTCGAGCAGTATTTGAAGCAATTTCAATGACAGACTTTAGTTTGTCTGCCGACTGGGCTTGTTGTGTCAAATGAGAAAATATACCTATTTGCTCGCATAAATGATATCCGCCATCACCCAAATGAGCTAAATAAAGCAGCTGCTCACGATCTCCTTCCCGGAACCTTTGGTGAGCTAAAATAAATGCTTCCTGAAATCCAAAGGCAACCGCCCCGGCCAACGATTCCAGCATGGGACCAAATAAATCAATCCCCGTATCTATTTCTGTCGGTTTTTCTGCCGAAAAATCAAAAGGGCTATTAAGCACGTCTGAACCTCTGTATGAAAAATTTGAGACAGCAAGATATAAAAAAGGCCTCTCTGGAAGATCTGACTCGACTGCACGTTTAAGTTTATCTTGAATTTCATTGACCAATCCAATCTGCGCTTCCGCCGGCAGCAAGGAATTTTTGAAAACCCCTGCTTCTTTTTTAATCAATAGGTTCATTTGCCAAGATTATAGCAAAATACATTATGAAAAATTGCCATATTCCTTCATGAATTAAATATCGATATTTTAAAATATCGATATATTTGTTGCAAAAACACGAGTTCTAAATGGAAGTGCACCACCCCTGATGTAAAATAGCTGTTTCTCTCCTCTTTAAAGGAAAGGAGGTGAACAGCATGTATCAACACATTAATGGTAATGAACGGGAACTGATCGCCATCTGGGTTAATCAAG
>JACRNH010000029.1 GCA_016219325.1 Candidatus Collierbacteria bacterium | reverse complement strand
TTTTTTCTCTCGTTCAATTTAAAATAGGAAAGAGGTTTTCATTTTCATCGGCGAAGTTGTAGGTTATACTTCTGAAATGTGTAATTGGGCAATTAGTTTTCGTAAAGGCTCGTTTGAATAAAAATTCATAAATGCTCGGCGAAGCCGAGCAACAATCGCGCGCGCAAAAAATAACGGAAGCGCGGCGGGGGAGGCCGCAATGCGTTCGAATTTTTCCAAAAACGAGCACCATTTGCGTAAATGTTATACTGATTTCCGATGAGCAGGGAATTGCTTGAAAGGATTACGGCTTCGATGGTAGTATTTCTGACCACCGTCTTTTGTTTAGGAGCAATTTTAATGTTTGCCAACGCGATTTTTCAGTGGGATTTGTTCCCGCCCGGAATTGAAAAAATTATTTATTTTCTTGGATTTGCAATATTTGCGGTGGCGATGGCGTCATCCATAATCAATTTAATGCTTAATGTGTCCCGTTTAACTTTTTTTATTCAAAAAATTGCCGAAAAACTAAGTTGAAAACTACTAAGTTATGAAACAGGGCAAGATTGAAGAACCTCAAGCGATATCTTTGGAGTGATTGAAAGATGATTAAGAAAAAGCCAGGGCATATCTCAAAAAAGAAAACTTTTGGTTATAGTATTGGGTTGTTGGTCGCAGCCTTGGTGGGAACAAACATATATTTGACGAATCAAAACAAATCGTTGGTTGATGAAATTGCGAATCTTCGGAAAAATACGGTGGTGACAGAGGTGGTAGACGGCGATACACTGCAATTGGCTAATGGCCAACGAATTCGTTTGAGCAATCTTGAAGCTCCGGAACTGGAAAATTGCGGCGGCGCAGAAGCAAAAAAGAAACTGAAAGAATTAGTTGAAGGAAAATCAGTCAGATCCGAATTTGTTGATGTTGACAGATTCCGACGATCCATAGGCTTAATTTATATTGGTAAAGTTTTAGTAAATGAAGTTATGTTGCGGGAGGGCTTGGCAAGATATGATGGCACTCCAACGAAAGAACGGGATAAATTAAAGACGGCCTATGATTTTGCATTTGATAATAAAATCGGGATTTTCAGTTCCAAATGTTTGGCCTTGAAACCGGATATTCAGGGCTGTTTGATTAAGGGAAACATCAGCCGTAAGTCAAAGCAGGATAAGACTTATCATTTTCCTGATTGCAGCGCCTATGATCAGGTCATGGTGGAGAAGGATTTGGGAGAAAGTTGGTTTTGCAGTGAAAAAGAGGCTGAAAATGCCGGATATGTTAAATCGGAAAATTGTTTTGGCAGAACTTTCAAGGCAATCAGAAAATAATGAGGTAAAATAAGAAATATGGTGGCTGTAGCTCCCGCCGTCGAGACTTTGTCACGACAGGCGGGCTCGGCAATATTGCGAAGCTATACGACGAGCAGAAATGTTTTACTATACGTATATACTCAGAAGTGAGAAAGATCGCAAATTGTATATAGGTAGTACGTCTAATTTAAAAAGACGAATAAAACAGCATGCACTTGGAAACGTGTCATCAACTAAGTCAAGGAGGCCGTTAGTGCTTGTTTATTATGAAGCGTGTCTGAAAAAGAACAAAGCCAGCGAAAGAGAGCTATACTTTAAAACTGGGTTTGGAAGAGGATTTTTGAAAAATCGTATATAAAATGGTGGCTGTAGCTCAATGGTAGAGCGCTGCTCTGTGGCAGCAGAGGCTGCGGGTCCGATTCCCGTCAGCCACCCCAACTGGTGGTACTGTCGCTTGGCTTGACCGCCATCAGAGGAGGCGCGGAGAGCTTGTCCTTTGGTCCTATCACTATGCCGAAAGCAAAAGTCGCTGTTATGCATGGCATTCGCTTTGCACTGCGTATCGTCCGATTTTATAGTTTTGCACCTCATAACCAAGTTACCCCCATATACAAACAAAAGCGTCTAGGCCCGATTATAAATCGGGATTAAACGCGTGGTTTTTCCATTGCGAATTATTTTAAGTTTAGCACATTTTTCCCAACTGATCCGTGGGATTACGACTTTACACTCGACAGCCCTGTTGATGGTAATATATTATAGGAAATGAAGCGTCAGTTCTTATTAATCTTATTTGTTCTGCTTCTAGTCGGGAGTTGGCTCTATTGGTTCCAATGGAGACCGGTGCAAGTTAGAAACTACTGTGATCAAGTAGCTTGGATTGAAGCTGACTATAAATGGGACCATAGTTATAATAACGTCGTTCATGAAGACACGTATGATTGGAAATACACCCAATGCCTACATAGCAAAGGATTGAAATAATGAAAAAGGCGGTAAGATAAAGACTATAATCGGCTAAATAATAAAGAAAGGGGGTGGAATTAAATGAAAAAACTAATGGTTCTTTTTGCGGCCGTCACATTCGTTATGATGTTGGGTATTAGTCATCGGGTTGAAGCGGCTAGCAGAGTAAGGGGATACAACAAGAGGAATGGAAGTTATGTGGCGCCGCACTATAAGACTAGCCCTAACAATTCAAAATGGGACAATTGGTCGTCTAGGGGTAATTACAATCCATATACAGGTAAAAAGGGTTATAAATCACTGTGGTAGTCAGAAGAAGCTTGGAGAGCTGACCTTTTAGTATTATCGCTACCACATTTGCTAAGATAATCACAATGAAAATACTTAACATTGTTTTGATTCTATCATTGATATTGACGGTAATTCTTAACCCTCTGTCCGTCTTCGCAAATAACGATTTGTCAACCCTGCCCAACCCCGGATTAACTCCGCTAAACCAATTTTATTTCATTGATCAGTGGTCAGAAACTATCCAACAGTTTTTTACCCTAGGGTCAGAAGCGAAAATCAAACTCCAGTTTTCCCAAATAGCCGAAAGAATCGCCGAGATGAAAGTGGTAGTTGAAATCAAGGGAGCGGAAGCGCCTGAAGTCGAAAACATTAGGAACTCTATTCAGCAAAAATTAGATCTGATTGCATCCATCCTCTCGAAAGAGCAACAAAAGGGCAAAGACGCTGGAGATTTACAGTTTATTGTTCAAACCGGCATTGAAGATATCAGGCGCGTCTTAAGCAGTGTATTAGGAGAAGAAAACCAACAGCTCCAAGATGAAATTCTAAATAACTTTACTAGCGTAGATGAGATAACTACCGACTTGGAAGAACAGTCGAGTGAAGATGAGCAAAAAGGTTTAAGCGAAGGTCCAGAACAGGATGTCCAAAAGCAAGACAAAGATTCGCTAGAGGCCAAAAAACAAGACAATGTTAATTCTGCAAAACCACAACTAGTAACGGCAAGCCCGACGATTACCACTAGTGGCGGGCAACTGTTTGTTACATCCACGCCAACACCTACGCCAATACCCCTAACTTCCAGTTGATCGAACGTCCAAATTACCAGTTTTTCAGGAAATGGCAATATCTATTATGGGGAGTATCCGGCTATTGTTTGGAATGGAAACGGCTACGGAGCTGTTTGGTCCGGTAGCGACGGAACGCCAGTAGAACAAACGGGCGTAGAAAATATATTCTTCAAAAAATTAGATTCGAATGGCAACCCATTAGAAAATCACAAAAGAATAACAGAACACGGATATTGTGGTTGTTTAACCGCTGCGGCACCCAATATAGTTTGGACAGGTTCTCAATATGGAATAGCATGGACAGATAACATGGGTGACGGTAATGGCCAAAACCTACGTTTTGTTACCTTAGATCCCAGTGGCAACAAGTTAACGGATATTGTTTTAACAGTTCCAAACGACAATACCAACACAAATCGTCCCGGATTAAAATGGACTGGTTCAGTTTTTGCTATAACCTGGCAAGGAACGAGCAAGTTTTATGCGGAGGTTGGAGAAGACGGTCAAACAGTAGTGGTTAATAAGAGAGTTGCTACGGACAATGAATGGAGTTCGGTCAACGCAAATAGCTTTAATGGTACTGTTGTCTCAAACGGAGGAAAAATCTATTTTTCCGATACCAATATAAATCAAGAATTAGTCAGTGCGGTATCGGGAAGCAATACATGGCCGTTTATTGCCTGGACAGGTTCGAAATACGGCATAGTTTGGATGAACGTACAAAATAATCAATTACAACTCTATTTCGGAACAAAGTAGCCTGAAGAAAGGAAAATTGTTGAAAATTCCAATTCTATTGTAGTAAAAAAATTCTCTGAGGTTTTGTCAAATGATTAATATCCTCATATATTTATTACTGATATTGCTTATTGTAGCTTTAGGAGCGCTTCTGCTGCTTGCGGTAGTTTATACCTCCAGTGGGAAAGAAGGAATCAAAAATGGCATTCGAGAGGTCAAAACATTTAATCGGAAGTTATTTATAAAGTCTTTGCATAGCGGTCTTATCACCTTTTTTATTGTGCCCATAGTCTTTTCAGCCATTGATCTTTTCCTAAATTTTAACGGTTATTGCCTCACTAGTAGGGGAAACGATGAATGCCCTGGAATATTTGTTATTCCCGTTATTCTTGCCGTAATTATGGGGTTGCGCAGTGTAAGAAAAACTTATCGTCAACTAAAAAACTACGAGAATCAATAGGGATAAGATTTTTATCAATAAAGTCATCTTAATGGGAAAAACGTTGATAACTTTTTTTAGAAAAATTCCGGGTTTTAGATCGAGGGTGTGGTGGAAAATGCTGATTGCTTCAGGTGTTTACCTTTTTGGTCTTCTGGTTATCGTAGTTGTAGTATTTCCTTCGGAACCTACGCTTACTGTAGATAAGGTTAATCCAACCAACAAAAATTCTCTTTCGATAAGCGGTAAAACTTCCACTGGCAAGCCAGTCTATCTATTGCAGAACAATCAAGGGGTCCAATCAATCAAAGCAGACTCCGGCGGTAAATTCTATTTTGTCCTAAATGACCTCAAAGACGGAAATTACACTTATACCGTCCAGTCTTGCAATTCGGAGAAGAAAGATAAATGCACCACTGAAAATGTCCTTATCGTCGTTGACCAAACTCCGCCGGTTAAACCAAGCATTGCCCTGCCAGCCGATCTTCTCGATGACAGCGAAGAAAAGATTACCATCGGGGGCATCGCCGAACTCAACTCTAAAGTTATTGTCCAAACCAATGATCCCGATACGGTTCAAGAAACTTACGCCAATGATAAAGGAGAATTTGAGGTTCAATCGGGCTTGGCAATTGGCGGCAACACATTCACCATTAAGTCCGTTGATAATGTCGGCAATGAGAGCGAGCCTGCGACTTCTTCCATAGAGTTTAATCCGACAAAATATAAAGCCAAAGTCGCCAGAGTGATTGATGGGGATACTATCAAGCTGGAAACGGATGAGGTGGTCAGGTATACGGGCATAGATACGCCGGAGACTGTTCATCCCAGTAAGCCGGTCCAATGTTACGGAAAAGAAGCTTCTCAAAAGAACAAAGAATTGGTTGAGGGTAAAGAAGTAAAACTCGAAAAAGACATTTCCGAGACCGATAAATACAACCGGTTATTAAGATACATTTGGCTAGGAGATACTTTAGTCAACGAATACTTAGTTAGAGAAGGCTATGCCCACTCCAGTACTTACCCACCAGACGTTAAATATCAGGATAAATTCATAGAAGCGGAACGGCAGGCCAGAGAAGAAAAGAAAGGTTTATGGGGAGATATCTGTAATGGTATTTCACTAGAGTCAACTCAAAAGTCGAATCAAATTACAACTCCGAGTCAAAATATTCAGCCAACCACACAGCCATCTTCAGGGGGCTATACCTGTAACTGCTCCAAAACCTGCGGCCAGATGTCATCCTGTGCTGAAGCCCAATATCAACTTAATGTCTGTGGTTGTTCCGCCAGAGACGCAGACCATGACGGCGTAGCCTGCGACAGCGACTGCCAATAATTAAATATGTTAAAAACTATACAAGATTTCGAGATTAAAGAAAGATTTGTACGGAAAAAATTTCTTAATACTTATTACGGATTCTGTCAATACTTCGAGAAAAATTTCGAGCTGCTCCTAAGCGCAATAAATTTTTTCAACCAAAAAGATTGGAATTATTTTAGATGGGAAAAGCGATACTGTCTTGCTTTATTTGTGAAATTATCAAGTACCCTCAAAACGTCGTATCAACTTATCCTTGAAGGGTATTATTCTGAAAGTATAATGTTAACACGGGCGATATATGAGGCTTTAGTACGGATGGTATTTATCCAACTTTATCCTAACAGGGGTGAAGAGCTACTTGGGAAAAAATTCAAAATGGGTGAAAAGGAAAAAGAGTTAGGAATAAAAAATAGCAGTTTTTATTCAATAATGTCCTCTTTTTCTCATGGTCATGAAATTCCCGTATTTTTTGATTTGATTGACGTTCAAGAGGGGAAGAGTGAGGGTATAACAATTGGTCCTCAATCTCCGGGCGAAGAAAATCGTGATTTTAGGGTAGCAATCAATATCTTGATGTTTTATCTTTGGGAAACTCTAGTCCTCATTATTAAACCTCTCCCAGAGTTACAGTCTGACAATAATTGGAAAGCAAAATATGAGACGCTTATCAAAGAACTAGAACATAAATATATCAGAACCTATGTAAATACGAGAGGAAAACCGAGCTCTATTGCCCTTAGGGGTGTAGATGAAGTATTAGATATAACCAAAAAAATTCCAAACTGGAAAACTTAGAACACAAGGGGAAAGAGCGTAAAATAAGCTATGGATAGTTACCTGGGATCTGCGGCAACAATTTTATTTATATTATTAGAAGATGAACTACCGGCAGCTTACGCAGCCGGTTTACTCTAATTCAAGCTGCGCTTGCCCAAAATCTTCCTTTCCCTGTTGTTGAATATATTTCTTTATAATCTCTTCGTTTATCCCTACCGTAGACACAAAATATCCTTCCGAC
>JACRNH010000015.1 GCA_016219325.1 Candidatus Collierbacteria bacterium | reverse complement strand
TTTCCAGAATTTAACCCAGGCAGAACTTGACGATATGGTTTGGGAGATCAACAACCGGCCAAGAAAGTGTTTGGGGTACAATACGTCTCAAGAGGTATTTGAAGAACAGCTCAGGCGGTGCGCTTCGAGATAGAATTCAGCAAAGACGTTATTACAGGCTATCTTGATATAATTCAGTTGCTACAAACGCTTTATTTAAACTCATATGCCAAAAGTCAAACCCGAATCACTCGAATTTTCCTACGGAACAAGATCAGGCTCTGTCAAGTAACTTTATCTCCGTACAATATCTAAAGTCAATCAAAACCATGTCTGCTCCCGAATATTTTGCATTCCCGCGGAGATCGCAATTTGACAATGAAAACTATGCGAATGCGGATAGTTTGGAAAATTCACGAAGATCTACAATAACCGCCAAATAAATTCATTCTTAAATAGGCGCGCATACGCGTCTTTAATGACAATTACGTCAATATTCCCGCGCTGGAGCACAGAAGTATTGACAGTTTTTAAATGCCATCAAAATTATTTATTAATGATATAAACGAATATCATTATCGTTAGTTTTGTTATTGCTCTAAAAACAAGAATTATTGACAATACCATGGCTCAGGGATAAAATCCCGGCATGGGAAAAGCTGAGTTGATTAAACAAATTATCGGATTCGACCAATTTTTTTTTGCTAATGGATTAGGTAATGATACCCGGCTCAAACAAATGCCTGATTATATCCTAAAAGACCTCGCTTTAATTTTACAGGCCGCTTCCGAAAAAAAAGATACAGCCATATTGCCTCCGCGACCGCAATCGCCTTTCGACAGAGAAAAAACAACAGTTATAGCCCGAATTGACCACAAGGGGAAAATGATACAAAATCTATGGGGGTCGCCGGTATTTGACGGAATTATTTACCAAGCCAGCGGGATAGCTATAAGAGAAAAAATTGGCATAGAGCAAGTGGAATTTTTCCCCAGTCGGCTCCGGTCAACATTGTGCCAAGCTGGCGATAAACCGCTGAAAATTAAATCGGAGGCATCGGTAAAAAATTATATAACCACCGCCGAATATTCCAGAGACCCAGCCGGCGAACTTATATTTACAGAAGCAACAGTGGACTTCAAAAGACTCTCCGGCAGCATTTCCCATAACTCCTATATTAATGACAAACTGCTCATCCCGGCCGATGGACCGGCTTCATACCGGTTTAACGGAAACTGGAAGAAGGCCGTGGAGATCCCGGCCGACGGATCAAAGGCGGTTGAAATTAAACCCTTTCCATTCCAACATCAATTATCCGTCAACAGAACAACCGACGGAAATCAAATTCTGATTAACATTACCGATGCTAAAAAACATTCTCAACCAGTATTAAAAAGTTTTGACGGCGAGACCGCGCTTTCTTTTTCGGTTCTTTGCTCATCTGCCAAACCGGAAACTCCCGCATCCGAAACTATTCAGATAGATTTGCCTACTATTGCAGAAAAAAAGATTTCCCATCTCGACGATATAGTTATGGCCTTGTTAACTCTGTCTCCGGCGGAAATTTTTGGGCGAGAAACTATCTGAAAATCATCTGTTTCCGTTCCGGACCGACGGAGATCATTTTGATTGGGACTCCTAAATTTTTTTCAATAAATTCAATATAACTTTTGGCGTTTTTTGGCAGATTTTTATATTCACGGATACCAGAAATATCTTCTTCCCATCCGGGTAATAAAACATATTCCGGTTTCAGTTTAGATATTAGATGGGAATCTGCCGGATATTGGCTAATTTTCTTACCATTCAGTCTGTAACCAACCGCAACTTTTATTTTCTTCTGCCCTGACAACACGTCTAATTTTGTCAAAACGATTTCCGTGGTTCCGTTTAATCTAACCGCGAATTTTAGCATCGGCAAATCCAGCCAGCCGCATCTTCGAGGGCGTCCGGAAACTGTTCCGAATTCATGTCCCCTCTCCTGCATTCTTTTTCCGTCAATCCCCAAATCTTCCGTCGGGAACGGCCCGCCCCCAACCCTCGTCGTATAAGCCTTAACTACGCCAACTACCGCCATATTCATCGGGGCAATCCCAACTCCGGCCGGAACTCCGCCTGAAATATTGTGAGCAGCAGAAGTGTACGGATAAGTCCCAAATACCGGATCCAGCATTGTTCCTTGCGCCGTTTCAAAAAGGACCCGTCTCCCCTGCGCTATATCATTATCAATCATTCCGGCGGCATCGCCGATAAACCGTTTTAACTTTCTTCCCCAACCAAGATACTCTTCATAAATTTCTGCAACAGTCGTTTGCCATTTGTCCCCAAACACTTTTTCAATCCGTCTTGTTACCAACGGAATATGCTTTTCAAGTTTTTTCTTTAATTCTTTTGGGTGAAGCAAGTCTTCCATTCTTACTCCGCTGCGGTTGTTGCGGTCTTCATAGCAATAGCCAATCCCCAATTTCAACGATCCGGTTTTTTCGGCTCCTTTCCAATTTTCGGTGGCCGCGTCTAGGGCTTTATGATATGGCATGACCAGATTTGTCCGGTAATCAATCGTTAAATTCAAAGTTATTCCGACCCGGCGGAACATTTGAATTTCATCCCATAAAACTTTAGGATCGGCTACGACTCCCTGCGCGATCACCAACCGCTTGCCCCTGATTGCCCCTGACGGAATTAAACTTAAGGCGAATTTTTTATTGCCGACTACCACCGTATGGCCGGCGTTATTTCCGCCGTTAAATCTGACTATGACATCGGATTTTTTGGCCAGTACGTCCACAATTCTGCCCTTGCCTTCATCTCCCCACTGCATCCCGACTACAACTATTGGTTTTATTTTGCCTCCTTCATACAAGCTTTGAAATATTCAGTTACCCACGGCTTGATTTTACCCCATCTTCCAAGGCTTCCGCTGCCTCTACCGGCGGCAATCACATCGGCTTTGTTTAAAATCAATAAAGCTGTCAACAGATATTTATCATATTTAAAATGCTGGGCAGTAACCGATGGCAATTC
This sequence comes from Candidatus Collierbacteria bacterium, assembly GCA_016219325.1. Lineage (GTDB taxonomy): Bacteria > Patescibacteriota > Microgenomatia > UBA1400 > JACPES01 > JACPES01. The sequence continues at coordinate 27,324 of JACRNH010000015.1, read as the reverse complement.
CCCTATATATTTTTCACCATGCAATTTGGCTCTTCCGTATTCAGACATTAAATTATCATGCAGAATTAACAATTTTACTTTACTGATAATTTCAGCCGCTGCTCCAGGTTTTTTTAATTCCGACTGGGCTATTTCAGCGCTTTTTGATTCATGATCTATTAACCGCGGGACAACTTCCCCTAATTTTCCGGTCGGTTTCCCCATGTCATGAAAAAAAGCCGCCAAAACCACAATTTCCCGATAATCCGGCGGAAGTTTGGCGTATTGATTGTTTTTCAAAACTTCGTTAAGAACATCTTCCGTATGTTTGCCTAAATGCTGGGCGTTGTGCTGATAACCGCTTTCGCCTGATAACCGTTTCCAATCAAGAACAAATTTTTTAAGTTGGTTTAACTTAGATTTCATAAACATTATGAGCCTTGCTCTCGTTAAAACCGGCAGAAGTGATTCTGACAAATTTGGCGTTTTTATACAATTCCGCCAAAGTCGTTGATCCGCAATAACTCATCCCCGACCTTAATGCACCTAAGAGCTGATATACCACGTCCCGGACATGGCCTTTATATTCAATTAGCGCTTCAACTCCTTCCGGGACAATCGCGTTTAGCCCCAAACCCGTCTTCCTGTCACCCCCCACCCGGCTCAACCTGTCAGCCTGCGATAAAAATGAGGCTGACCCGCGGTGAATTTTATATCTCCTGCCCTTTCTGATAATTACCTCTCCCGGACTTTCATCGGTCCCGGCAAACCAGCCTGCCAACATGACGCAATCGGCTCCGGCTGCCAGAGCTTTAGTGATATCGCCGGGATAATTGGTGCCACCGTCGGCAATCACTTTAATCTTAGCGCCGGCTACAGCCCTAACAACTTCGGACACAGCCGAAAGCTGCGGAACCCCGACTCCGGTCATTATTCTGGTGGTGCATAAACCGCCCGGTCCAATCCCGACTTTAACCGCATCCACTCCGGCTTTAATCAAATCCTTGGCAGCTTTTCCGGTGGCCACATTTCCGCCGATTACCGGAATTTTTGGAAATCTTTTTTTTAATTTTCTAATCGCTTCCAAAGACGCGATGCTTTGACCGTGAGCCACGTCAACCACCAATACATCCACTCCGGCCTGCGCCAACGCTCCGGCCCTTTCCAAAAAATCCCCCACCACTCCGACTGCCGCCCCGCACCTCAGCCGGCCGCCAGCATCAATTGTTGCCATCGGATTTTTTTCAAATCTTAAAATAGATCTGGCGGTAATTAGACCTTTTAATAATCCTTTACCGTCAATCAGCGGCAATTTTTCAATCTTGTATTTCTGAAAAATCTTCCGGGCATCTTTTAACGTCACGCCGAGATTAGCAGTTCTTAATTTATCAACCGGGGTCATCAAAACAGATACTTTTTGATTCAAATCAGTTTCCAAAACAAAATCCCTCCGGCTGATCAATCCCAGCAATTTTCCCTGTTGGTCTACCACCACGTAACCGGAAATGCCGTTTAGAGACAGCTGTTCGACCAACTCTCTTATGGGCCGATCCGGACTAACAGTGTAAGGATTTTCAATCCTGAACCCCTCATGCCGTTTTACTCTGATCACATTCTCAACCTGCTCGGCAACCGGCATGAATCTATGGATAAACCCAATCGCCCCACTGGTCGCCATCGCGATTGCCATTTTTGATTCAGTCACCGTGTCCATATTGGCGCTGATAAACGGAACTTTTATTTTTATGTCTTTAGTTAAATAACCGGAAGTATCCACGTCCTGGCGGTGACGGACTGAAGACCGCTGCGGGATAAGAAGAACGTCGTCGTAAGTTAGGGCCAGCGGCAATGAATTAATATCTTTCACAAATGCCACAACCGAAAGCATACCACACTTAAATCTTGTTCTTTTTGAGAAGATATAAATAAATTTTTTCAACCGCCAGAAGCCCGCCCGTGATCAAAAATAATTTTCCGCCTAAAGAATGGATTGCCAAAACCAATCCCCTGTCTAGTTGAACCGAGAACTCCCATGGCTTTGCCAAAATGCTGCCCGTTAGATATTGAACTCCGATCATCGCCACTAAAATCAGCCAGTGTTTTTTGATGCAAAACATGACGAATTTGGTAATTGACGGTTTAATTTTCTGCCACATAAGGGAAGACGTCTTCTTTTGCCAATAAGCGCGATCGTTTACAAAATCGCACCATTGCCACGCTTGGTTTATGAGCAAACCCGATATATTCAACAATTTTTCCCTTATCTTGTGCTTTTTTAATTGCAGGAGCCAAATCTGTGTCTGACGACACTAAAATAATTTTGTCACATTTGTTTTCATAAGCCGCAACTAACATGTCAACTGCGATTTGGACATCTACGCCTTTTTCATGGAAAACTCCATCTGATTTCAAAAGATACCCAAGAGAATAACTAAATTTGTGATGTCTCAATACGGCCAAAAGCTTTTGTTGATTTGCTAACATTTTATCCGTCCTCGCAGATCCATCTTGCTTTATTCTACCTACGTAATACTTGCTTCCTACAACCTGTTCCGATCTAGACAAAAAACTGGCAAATTTATGAAAATCGAATCGAAGAAGATTGTCAAGTTTAATATCTTTTAATTTGAAATAAAAATTGCTTCCATCTATTAAAATAAGACAACGTTGCTTCATCTGTAAAAGTATAACAAAATTTGCAAAAATAACCCCTGCAAACAGCTTGCGCTCTCACAGGGGGGTTTAGGATTTAATATTACCACATCGTTAAGGAAAAAATCAATCTCGTGTTGCGATTTTCTGATTTGAGCCGAGGGTGAGAATCGGACTCACGACATCTTGTTTACAAAACAAGTGTTCTACCACTGAACTACCTCGGCATAACTAAACTTAAGAAAATTATAGCAAGAAGCAAACTATTAACTAAAGCGCCCTACCAGTAAAGCGCTTGGTGCAGAAAACTCTTCCCCGTAATTTACAGGTGGGTGTCCTATCAATTACCCCGCAGGGTAAAAGAAATTGGACTCCCTTGACAAAAGTCTTGTGTAGGAAAAAACTTTCCTGCCAGACCGCTTTTGGTAGGGCAAGAATAGATTATACCCGAGGGATCAAGCTGTCAAGTATCAGTCCTTTGAGGTATTCCCCGAATTTCCCATTTATTTCCGGATGTTTCAGGCCAAACTCAACAACAGTTTTCATATATTCCAATTTATTGCCGGTATCGTAATACTTTCCACCCTTGATTTCGGCAGCGAGTATTCTTTTACCGTCTTTCAACATCAGTTTCAAAGCGTCGTTATAATAAAATTCCTGGCCCGGTTCTAGCTTCTCCAAAACATCATCCAGATAATTAAAAATGTCGGGAGTAAATACAAACCCAGAAACATTAGCCAGATCGGACGGAGCATTTTTCTTGCCCGGTTTTTCGATTATTGAAGACAATTCCATAATTCCGTCCTGAAGCCACTTCCCGCCTCCGAATCCGTAGCGATCATAATCCTCATCCTTTTCGGCTCTAATGGAAGACAATACGGAACAGCCATATTGTTTATATGCTTTCAAAAGTTGTTTTGTCCGCGACGGGGTAGCCGCGATAAAGTCGTCGCTCCACATATAAATAAACGGCTCTTTGCCAATAAGATGCCGAACATTCAAAAGTGGGGTCCCGTTCCCATAGGGCCCTTTTTGGCGAACGAACACAAAATTTGCTAAGTTTGAAATCCGCTCCACTTCTTCCAAAAGCGGCCTTTTCTTCTCCCCTCCCTGTTTTAACAGATTAACCAATTCTGTTGAAGGAGTATCAAAGTGATCTTCAATTGAACGCTTGTGATAACCGGTAACCAAAATAATATCTTTAATCCCGGCCTCTACCAATTCCTCGACAATATATTGGATCACCGGCTTATCCACGATCGGCAGCATTTCTTTCGGCATGGCCTTAGTCTGGGGAAGAAACCTGGTTCCGAAACCGGCTGCGGGAATAACCGCTTTTCTGATTTTTTGATCGTAACGCTTCATAATTATTTTTGCCTTCTCCAAGCCCCCAAAATTAGATATGCGGCAATTAGCAAAGTCGTCAGAGCGATCGCCTGCAAATAAGGATTAACTTCCATGCGTCCTCCTGATCACCAGAAAATATATCAAAATTAAAAATAAACTGCTAGTAAATATTGCCAAGTAGTAAGCGTTTGCGAAATTTTGTTCGATCATTTCAGGTCTCTTTCCTTAATTATCATAAGCGCGGCAACTATAAATAGCAATGTTGATATTATAGCCGCGGAAATAGAAAATGCCGTCGTTAACGAAAAAATACCCAGAAAAATAGGAGAAATTACCCCTACCGTAAACCAAGCCACGGCAATATTCCCCAAAATTTCCGCTAAAAGCTGTTTTTGGTTTAAGGAAAGGACTATTAATGCTTCCTGCCGGGGAAATTTTCTTGGCATTTGTAGAAAGTATCATAATCTGGCTGTCAAGAGGTTGTCAAGAACCGCAATAAGTCCTACCCTAAATAACAATATATTGATACATCAATATATTGAAGGTTAGACCTTCAATCGGTTGATACATGGACATTTTTAATTTGCACAATTTGGGACGCATCAAGTTTTCTTGCCATTGTAATCGGGCTTCATTTTCGGTACTGTAATCATTAATGGCAAAGCCTGTGAGATTCTTCACTCATGTTTATAACCGCGGAGTTGATAAGCGGATAATCTTTCTAAATGACAATCACCGCCGGCGGTTTATAACCACAGTCCGGCTTTCCAGGCTGTCTCATTCCCCCTCTGTGGCAGTTCTGGACAATTTAATTAACCGGGGGAAAATCACCCCGAAACAAATCAATAAAGCCGAAAAGGAATTCGGGCCGCCGATACTGGACATTGCGGCCTTAGTGCTGATGGAAAATCATTTTCACTTGGTTTTAGGAGAATTTGAGGATAAAAAAACTGCTATATCTAAATTTATGCAAAGGTTAGGGACTGCTTTTACCATGTATTTCAATAAAGTTGAAAAACGCAAAGGGCGGCTGTTTGAGTCGCAATATAAATCCGTTGCCGTTATGCACGACGATCAATTTCATCGAGTTATCCGCTACGTTCACGTCAACCCCAGCAATAGTGAATTTTCTAAATGGAATGAGCAGAATTTACCGGACTATCAATGGAGTAGCCTACCGTCATATCTGGGCCACCCCGAACCATGGATAAATACCAAACACATAATGTCGATGTTTAAAGATAAAGATGAATTTTGGGAATATACCAAGTCGGGAATTCGCTTGCCAAAAAGCGAGTTATTAACCAAAAAACTCCGCCTAGAATAAACAATCATTGATGTATGGCCACATTGAAGGTTAGACCTTCGATAGATTGATGTATAGGAATATTATTATTTATACCGGTTGTCAGCGTAGGCCGCAACCTGTTTGGAGAAACTTGGCATATTCGCGGTGGCCAACATTGCTGCCATAATAGCGCCCAGATCTTGTTCGTCTAAATCCGGGGCAAGCAATTTGAGGCGGTCTGGAGTAACTAGGTCGGACAACAGGTCATTGCGGAAACTTCGGCTCACCGTCCCTTTGCCAACAATTAAATCTACAGCCTTTCTAGTCACAATATACTTTACCATTCTAATTTTCTGCTATACTTTCTTTGATGATTAATCCGTTTAGATTTGTTGGAGAAGTTAAAGAAGAATTGCGGAAAGTCGATTGGCCGACGCGGGAAAAAACAATCAGGTTGACGGTAATTGTGGTGGCTGCATCGGCATTTGTCGGTATTTATATCGGCGCCCTTGACTGGCTGTTTACACTTTTGCTGACTTTTCTGGTAAAATAGCCTTTTGCCGTAAGAAATAATGAGTAAGAAGTAATGAGTAATGAATGAAAGTTCATTACTTTATATTTTCTACTCATTACTCATTAACCTAATGTCCGATCAACCCACACTCTCTGTTGAGGATCAAATTAAAGCCGACGCCAAAAAGGCCGAGGACGCGCTATACCATGTCGTCATTTTGGAAGAGCGCGATCCGTCGGCCAAATGGTATGTGGCCCACACTTATTCCGGCCACGAGGAAAAAATCGCCCAACAGTTGGGGATCAGAATTAAAGGCCTGCATCTTAAAACTAAAGTCCACGAAGTCATGGTTCCGGTTCAGGATAAAATCAAAATTTCTCGCGGTAAAAAAATCCAATATAAAGATAAATTATTCCCCGGCTATCTTTTAATCAGGATGATCATGGACGACGAATCTTGGGCGGCAGTCCGGAATACGCGCGGTATCACCGGTTTTGTCGGCATCGGCAAAAATCCGACTCCAATCCCCCAAACAGAAGTTGACACCATCAAGCAATATTCTGCTCAAGCCGTTCCCAGCTTTAAAGCCAGCTTTACTGTCGGTGAAGCAGTTAAGATTATTGAAGGTCCGTTTGCCGAATTCTTGGGCAGCATTTCCGATATTGATGAAACCAAGGGCAAAGTCAAAGTCCTGGTGTCGATCTTTGGACGGGAAACACCGGTGGAACTGGACTTTTTACAGGTGGCGAAAATCTAGAGAGAAAGTAATGAGTAGAAAGTAATGAGTAATGTAGAAGTGAAAGTCTAAAATTTTCAGTTCATTATTTTCTATTTTCTACTCATTATTTTCTAATATATGGCTAAAAAAATAAAAGCAATCCTAAAACTCAATCTCCCCGCCGGCGCGGCAAATCCCGCTCCTCCGGTCGGACCGTCTTTGGGCCAACACGGAGTTAACATCATGCAGTTTTGCCAAGCCTATAATGAAAAAACCAAAGATAAAAAGGGCCAGATTATTCCGGCGGTTATCACAATTTATGAGGACAGATCGTTTGATTTTGTTACCAAATTGCCTCCGGTTTCCGAGATGATTAAGCAGGCTTTGAAAATAAAACTCGGGGCAAAAACTCCGGGAAAAGAAATTGCCGGGACTTTATCCAAGGCCCAATTGGAAGAAATTACCAAATTAAAAATGCAGGACATGAATACAAAAAATCTTGAGTCGGCAATGAAAACTGTGGCAGGGACGGCAAGGTCAATGGGAGTGAAAATTGATAATTGATTTACGATTTATGAATTATGAATCAGAAAGGCAAATGTCGGATTCTTAAATCTTAAATCTTAATTCGTAAATCAAAAGAACTTAATATGGATACCAAAATCGACAGAACCAAGCCATACGAGCCTATTGAAGCTATAAAGCTAGCTCAACAAACTGCTAAAAACAAGTTTGACGGCAAGATTGAACTGCATCTGGTTCTGGCTAAACCCGGTAAGTTTGGGAAATATCAATCGGAAAAAAAGACTCCCCTCCTCCATACAGTTTTAGGAAAACAGTCGGATAAACCGGAAACTTTATTGGAAAAACTTACCGAAATCATCACCGCCGTCTCCGCAGCAACCAAAATCAATAAAACGGTTGTATGCGCTACAATGGGCCCTGGAATTAAAGTAAATATTGAAGATATCAAATAACTGCGCCACGATGCCTGCCCGCCTAAATGCGAGTTAAGCGAGCTTTTGGCGGGGGACCGGGGATCAATCCGGAGACGGAAGCTGTCTGTCTAAAAGCGCCATCACATTTTTTATCGCGTCATCAACCGTAATCGGCCAGTGCTCCTCCACCCCGTCATTTTTTGGCATAACCGCCATAACCAATATCTTTCCCCCAAACAATTCTACCTGCTCTTTCTCAATCTGAGCTGCCAATTTTTGTTCAAAATTCGACAATGGTTTGGCAGTATTCGATTCAACTATAGTAACGTGAGCAGATACATCGGGGCGAAACGGATCATCAGCAGGAATCGCGCTTTCACGTACTTGTACCAAAAATCCTTCCCGCCAACCCCCCATCTTCGCTTCCATTGAATATTCATACTCTCCTGCCCTACCCTCTGTCAAGCCCGACAAAATCATGTAGATTGACCATGCTATAGCAGAACCAATCTACATAAATAATTTTGGATTACTCATTGGAGCCAGTTTCGCATTAATGACAATTGTAAACTCGTGATTGACTCCGGCAAATGTTAATGATTGAATTAAGTTATGAAAAACGGAAATGGATACGCCACCAAAATTGATCTGAAAAAATTGGAGGGGAAAATGGACCTCAAGTTTGAGCAGGTAGACAAGAGATTTGAGCAGGTAGACAAGAGATTTGAGCAGGTGGACAAAAGGTTTGGACAAATAGATAAGAAGCTGGGCAAGATTGATATGCGCTTGGGCATATTTCATTTTGAGTGGGAAGAATGGGAAAAAGACGCCTTGACCGAATTCAATAGCCAGTGGATCACGCGAATTGATCCGATTCTAGCGGAAATAGAAAAACATCGGGAGCAGGAAATTATTTGGGCGGAGGAAAATCGACAAACTCAAATTGAGGTTAAAAAAAATGATGCTCGGATTGGACAAATTATGAACTGGATTGAAGGAAGAAAAGTATTAGAACCGCAATGGAATGAACAAAACAGACAAATCCAGATTGCGGTCCGCAAATTGGAAGGGAAAGTGGATGGTTTTGATAAGAAGCTCGATGCCATTGCCAAAAAAGTCGGGGTATGATAAACTGCCAACAAGTTCCGAAGACCGTGAGGAGCGCCTCTGCGTAACACTGACGGTAGGAATAAATCTAAACATAAAATAGTTGTTAGTTATTGGTTGTTGGTCTGATTTTTAGGCGTTAGAAAAAAAGTAAACTAACTAATGCCCAACGCCCTATTCCGCTACTAACAACAAACAACTAATAACTAATAACCATTATGCCTAGTCAACGCAACGTACAACAATTAGCGGATTTGAAAGACCGGGTCGCCAAGGCCAAATCGATCGTGTTTACCGATAATTCCGGATTAAACGCGCTGGGACAATCTTTATTGCGGGAAAAAGTGATTGCGGCAGGGGGCGAAATGGTGATTGCTAAAAATACGCTGCTCAAGCTATCGTTTAGGTCAGAGAACAATGAACAGAAAACAGAAAACAATGAAATTCTTCAGGGACCAACGGCCATTTTATTCGCCTATCAGGATGAAGTCCTTCCGATCAAAGTTTTGGCCGAATTTTCTAAAGCCAATGAAAGACCAATAATTAAAGGCGGATTGCTGGGGAATTCCCCTCTTACGGTCGAACAAGTGATGGAATTATCTAAACTGCCAAACAAACTGGGGTTGCTGGTAAAACTGATGCGGCAAATTCAGGCACCGGCATATGGTTTAGTCCGGACGCTGAATGGAAATGTTCAAAAGCTGGTGTATGCGTTACAAGCGAGAGAAGATATGTTGAGAGGAGGTGTTAATAATGACTGATAAGTTGCAAAAAATAGTTGACGAAATTGAAAAATTAACAGTTCTGGAAGTTTCGGAATTAGTTAAAGCTTTAGAAGAAAAATTTGGAGTTTCCGCAGCCCCTATGGCTATGGCCGCAGCCCCAACAGCAGCTGCCGCAGCCCCGGCTGAAGAAAAAACCGAGTTTACGGTGGTTCTGAAGGCCGCAGGCGCCAATAAAATCGGAGTCATTAAGGCAGTCCGGGAAATTAAACCGGATTTGGGCTTAAAAGAAGCCAAAGACCTCTCCGAAAAAGGCGATGCAGTCGTTTTGGAGAATGTTAAAAAGGATGTAGCCGAAGAAGCTAAAAAGAAATTAGAAGCTGCCGGAGCTACAGTAGAATTGAAGTAACTTTCTGAGACAATAGATTGTAGAAGATGGAAGGCGGTAATTGAAGTTAGAAAATAGAAGATAGATTGTTATTGAATTTCTATCCTCCATTATCTATCTTCTAGTACTACTTTCCATCATCTATTGTCCATCGTCAATTAAGAATATTCTGATATATTTGTTTAGCTCTTGACAGTTTGACTATCAGTAAGCTATATTATATCTTGTGACAGACAAGACTTTAGACCTGAAAAATTTACCTGATCTTCTAACTGTAAAAGAAGTGGCCCAACTGTTAAGAGTTTCAACTTTAACTATCAAGCGTTGGGGGAAAAGAGGGAAACTGCCGGCAATCCGCATCAACTCCCGCGGCGACAGGCGTTACCGCAAAGAATCAGTCCTCTGGCTGCTTGGCATCAACCCCAGCACTACTTCATAATATATTGATATATTAAAATTACCTAAGGTAGATTTATATCTATTAAATCATAAATCGGGAATTTTCGGATTATCATAAACTAGTCACAAACTTTTCTATTGCACTTAATTCTAAAAGTGTCCGGAGATCAGCCGCAGTTTTAACCGGACCCTGTGTCGCAAAGGTTCGATATTGGCGATCCATTACACCTAATTTAATGATGACAGGCGGTAATATCTCAAGCAAAAATAAAATATTCCAAGCGTGAGGGAATTTCCCAACCTGATTGATTCGCGATAAATCTTGATCAACATCATCAACCATATTCCAGCTTCGGGGAATAATTGACATTTTCCCAACATATTTATAAAAATTTTCGTCCAATTCACGATAAGAACCAACTCTCCCGTATTCATCAAAAATATGATTTGACATCCAAATCTGATTAACCACCGATTCCGGGGAATAACCCACGAATTCGCCTGTGGAAAAATTATTTCTGGCCATAACTTTTGAGAAAATCGCCATATCTCGAAGGCTTTTGGCCAAATCCCCGCTATCTCTATCTAAAATAAATTCAAGTATCTTAGAAGCCGAAACGGGTTGGCCATGATTAGCCTTAACCAGTTGTTCAACATGATTTTTGATTTCATATAAATCCTGGCTAACGGCACTATCTATTATATTTTTATGGGCTTGGATAAAATCAATTCTTCTCGGGTCTCGAGATTTTAATTCCAAGATCCGGAGATCTAAGCCGGTTTTAATGGCGGCCCGATCGTAAAAACCGCTTTTTAAAGACAAACAGTCGGCAAACCCCATAATCCCTCCATCGCTCCAGGACCAAACCCGCCTGGCTTCCGGGGGGAAAAATTGCTCCGGGACCTTATACGATAACACAGATAAATTGTATCCCAATAGTGACCTATCACCAGAATTTATCTTTCTGCTTTCCGGAGATTTAGCGGCATCCTGAAGTATCTGAAAATAATATTTGTCATCTTGGAACTCATTGATTCTTGTAAAATGGACTTTCCTGCCGTGTCTATTCCTATATCCAGAGACTGCATCAAAAATTAACTTCAATGTGGGTTTAAAATAAGGGTTATTTTTTATTTCTGGAGCTCGAGGATCCCGATCGTCTCTTAGTGAAAAGTCTTCGAGGCTACCTGCCAAGGCTTCAATGAAGGAGTCAAACGTATCGGGGCTTTTCAACATCTCTAAACCCAAACCGACAACACCTTGTTCTCCTTGATCTTTTGCAAAAGGCTATAATACTGTTCTTTCTATAACATCAATTGATGGCTTTGCAATTATGCCAACAGATAATTTTAAGAAATCCCGGCGGAATAATTTCTTCTTCGGACTTGGAATTGAACCTATAATTTCACTCATAACTAATTAATTATTGGCGAATACAACTTTTCTATATATTCTTTCAACATTCTGGAGGCGGAATATTTGTTGACGATAGTTTCTCTTCCCGCCAACATTTTCTGGAGCCATTTTTCCTCGGGATCGGATTTTTTGTCAGAATAATATTGCGATTTAATTTCTTTGTCCAATAAATCCATAAAATCGGCTCCCGGATTGGCGTCGCCCAGTTCCCAACCAACCCTATTAATTTCAATTTCAGAAAGCCAGCCATCGCGGGTTGTCGCCAAAAGTGTTCCATTCAGCATCGCCTTCATTGTACTAGTTCCACAAGCCTCAAATCCGATAACCGGAGTATTCAGCCATAAATCACACCCCGAAACCATAGATCCCCCAATTTCAAAATTATATCCAGGCAAATAACAAGCCGCATCGGGTAATTTTGTCCTGATTATTTCCATAATTTCTAATAATTGCTTCTGCCCCTCTTCATCAGCCGGATGCGGAATTCCGGAAATTACCAACCTGGCCGGCCTGTTTTCATCCCGTAAAATAGCAGCCAGCCTATCAATATCCTGGAATATTGCCCCCGGCCGTTTATATCCGACTATCCGCCTCCCCCATCCCGCCAACAACCATTCCGGATTCCACTTTTGACCGGCAACTTTCTCAACATAATTTAGCAATTTCCGTTTATTTTCCTTATGCCTATCGCGGATATCCGATTCCTGCCCGAACCAATCCGGATCTCCGTCAATTCCGACCCTATCCCATGTTTCCAAATGAATGCCATTGGTAATCCCGATCATCGGATGATCCGGCCAAATTTCAATGGCTTTGCCGGCGTGGAATTGAGAAACTCCATTGGCTGTTTGAGCTAATCTTAAAGACAGCATCGTCATTGAAAACAAATTAGATTCCTGGACCAAGCCTAATTTAACTATTTCATTGACCGGAACAGCCATTTCCGCGTTAAATTTAATTAAATTCGCCGCCACCAGATCATTGGGGAAAACGTCGTTTCCGACCGGCAATAAAGTATGATTAGTAAATACAACCCGGCGCTTGGCTAAATCGCGGGCCTCATCAAACGGAATCAAACGCTCCTCAATTTCATGGCGGATGATTTCGATGGCCAATAATGCCGAGTGGCCTTCGTTGAGATGATAAACCGCAGGATGGATTCCGAGAATCTCCAACAATCTTAACCCCCCGAGCCCTAAAACTATTTCCTGTTGCAGGCGTTTCTCTTTGTCCCCGGGATATATAGACGAAGTAATCGCCCGGTCGCGGGAATCGTTTAAGTCAATATCCGTAGTTAATAAATAGACCGGAATCCCCTTCTCCTGCCAAACATAAGCAGCCACAGAAATCCGCCTGTCCTGAAGCGGAATTTCAACTGTAATTAAATTCCGGTGGCGGTCCAAAACAATTTTCAGTCTCCGCTGGGCGATGTTTAGATCTTTGGAATCGCTATAAAACAGGCCAACCCCAACCAATGGAAAATGGCGATCGGCAGCTTCGCGGATGACGTCGCCGGCTAAAATCCCCAATCCTCCGGCATAAATTGACAAATCCCGACGCATTCCGGGACCGGCCTCCGGCGTATTCCGGTCATACAGGCAAAATTCGGCGCAAAAATAAGCCACCGGCCGGAGCTGGAATTTACGGTACGAATCGGAAGAATTAAAGTCGTTAAACCACTGCCCAAAGACATCCATAAAAAGAGTGTAGCATAAGACAGCTCGGGACAAATTCTTGCATTTATCCCTCAATTTGCTACACTTGATTTATGGCAAATTTACCTCTTCCCGCCACGCTTCCGGCTGAATTCCACCGATTTTTTTGGGATATAGACGCGACAAACCTTGACCCCAGCCGTCACCCTCATTATGTTATTAACAGACTGCTGGATAAAGGCAATTTGGATGCCGCCAAGTGGGTATTGGGCAATTTTGCAAAAGAAACTATAAAGGAAACATTTAGGAAACGGAAGGATTTTTCTCCGTGGAACGGACGGTTCTGGAGTCACTATTTAAACCTTGAAGAAAAGGAGGTGGCGTGTTTAAATCCGTCTTATCTGAATCAGCGCAGGCAGCTCTGGCCGTATTAGCCAAAAGCAAAATTGTCAATAAAGCATATTTAGCGGGAGGCTCCGCTCTTGCTCTGCGCTTCGGCCACCGGCATTCTATAGATTTCGATTTTTTTTCCCAAATGCCTTTTGATCCTCACGAAATGAGCGCCGCCTTGGCTTCAATAGGATCATTCCAAGAAGAACTTGCTAAGGGTATATCGCTTATTGGCACATTTAACGGGATTAAAATGAGTTATTTTCAATACTCATATCCCCTATTGGAAAAAACTGATAATTTTTTAGGAGTTGCGGTGGCGAACCAAGCTGACATTGGCGCCATGAAAATCGTGGCTATTGGAGACCGGAGTACACGAAAGGACTATATTGATATTTATGAACTCGTCCAACAGGGATATGCCTTAGATGAGATATTGCTTTGGTACGATAAAAAGTATCATAAATTGGATGCCAATATGTTCTCAATAATCCGCAGTCTGACATATTTTGATGACGCGGAAGAAGAAGCCGTGCCGGATATGATTCATTCGTATTCATGGGATCAGGTTAAACAATATTTTATCTCCGAATCCATGCGATTGGCAAAAAAGATATTGGTGTAAAATAGCTCATGCCGAGAAATTCGCCGGAATTTACGCCTCAAGAACAGCGGGTTATCGCCGCCGTTGATAAAAAAGATATTCTCGGCGCGAATTCAGCCAACAATTAGGGCTTTCACTTTTAAAAGACGGCCTAGACCACACCCGTGACGAAGTCAGACGTCATTTTAAGATAAAAGAAAACCGCGTCCTTCAGATTGAAACCAAAGCATTAAGAAAGCTCCGCAGTCCGATCCAATCTTATCGCCTGCGCGGGTATTTATAGGCTTACACTATTGGCGCTCCATAAATAAAATTAATTGATGTATGGCTATATTGAATGTTAGACCTTCAATGAGTGGATATATCAAGTTTTTTTACTTCATCAAACTATATCATAGAGGACAGTTCTCAGAAACAGTGGGCTTGACAAACAACAAGCTTCTTGATATCCTATTTCCTGAAGTTGTTATTTTTAACAATTTGGAGAAATAAAATGCAATTTTTAGATCTTAAAAACCACTTCCGGAAATCAGTGGTTTTATCCGTTTCAGATATAAGAAAGATGGAGCCAAGTTTTGACGTCCGGCGGCTGGTGGAATGGCAGGGAAAAAAATATATTAAGAAAATAGTCAGAAATTTTTATGTATTTTCCGATCAGGAGATAACGGAACCGGCTTTATATATCATTGCAAACACCATTTATCAGCCTTCATATATCTCTTTCGAAATGGCGCTGTCCCATTATCAACTGATACCCGAAAGCGTTTACGGCATCACTTCGGCTACCTCCAAAAAAACCACAATCTTCAAAACGCCTCTGGGCGATTTCATTTACCACTCCTTAAAACCGGAATTATTTTTCGGTTACACTCTTATTCCCTTTCAAAATCAGCGTTATTTGATCGCTGAACCGGAAAAAGCTCTGCTGGATTTTTTTTACATGAACCCAACACTTGTAAACGACAATGACTTTAGCGGATTACGGATCAACCAAGATGAGTTTCTTGCCAAGATTAATCGGGAAAAACTCGGAAAATATCTGGCTATTTTCGATAGCCCGGGCTTGAAAAAAAAAGTTTCAAGGTTTATAAAATTTATTAATCATGTTGACATTTGACGTCATTTCTAATGATTACCCAATAAATTTACGGCCATTCCGCCGCAACATTTTGCGGGAATACCTGCAATATAAAATCCTGCAAGCGCTTTTCAATTCGCCTATGGCCGAAAAGTTATCTTTTATCGGTGGAACGGCTTTAAGAATCGTCCACGGCAATACCAGATTTTCTGAAGATCTCGATTTTGATAATTTTGGACTTAGTCGGGAAGAATTTGACCGGTTGGCACAGATAGTCAAAAAATCGCTTGAGCTTGAAGGATATCAGGTAGAAACCAAAAACGTCTATAAAAAAGCATTCCGCTGTTACGTCCGCTTTCCAAAATTGCTATTTGAATATGGCTTATCTCCAATTGAAGAAGAAAAAATCTTGGTTCAATTTGACACTTTCGGCCACGAATTCAAATACCAACCTGAAAAGGTAATTTTGAATAAATTTGACGTCTTCACCAATATTTTTGTCACACCTATTGACATTCTGTTGTCACAGAAGATTTACGCGGCAATGACCAGAAAAAGAACAAAGGGAAGGGATTTTTTCGATATCGTGTTTCTGCTGGGGAAGACAAAACCAAACTATCAGTATCTGAAAGTCAAGATGAGCATCACCGATGCCAAAATGTTAAAGAAGCGATTGTTGTCGTTTTGCCGCGAAATTAATTTTGAAATACTAGCCAAAGAAATCGGGCCGTTTCTTTTTTCTCCCAGCGACAATCAACGGATATTATCTTTTCCTGAATTTATAAAAAGGATTCTCCCTTAAGGATCCTCCCTTTAAAAAATACGATAAAATATAGATCGCCACACTGGCCAGGACCACCATGGTTCCGGCCGGAAGGAACATTTTAACTGCCAGAAAAATTCCGGCCGCGGCGGAAATTATTCCGAAAATAGTTGAAAACCATAAATAACCGGTAATTGTTTTAGTCACATTCCGGGCGCTGACTGCCGGAACAATCACCAAAGCCCCCATCAAAAGCGTCCCCACAAATCTGATTCCCAAGGATACAATTCCGCCGACTAATAATAGATAGATTAAATTTATCAATTTAACATCTATCCGGTTCACCTTTGCCAATTCCGGCGAGATTATGGAGATTATGACTTTGTTGTACAGAAAAGCAGCTACCGCTATCGCCGCAATGGAAATTGCCATGGTAATTAGACCTTCGGTAAAATCCAGCTTATCCAAGCTACCAAATAACGCTTCCAGAATATCGCTTTCTTTGGTCAACAATAAACCGATAGCCAAACTGGCGGTGAAGAAAATTCCCACCAGCGCCTCGGGGTAAGTATCGGAAGTTTCTTCAAGGTACCAAATTCCGAAAATTGCCAAAGTCAGGGCCACAAATGCCCCCAGTATTGGCGAGATTCCGATGGAAATCGCAACCGCCATCCCCGGCAAGGCTACGTGCGACAGAGCATCCCCCACCAACGACATTCTTTTCAAAACCATTAACGACCCGACGTAAGCGCAAGCCCCGGCCACAAAACTGCCGACTAAAATCAAAAACCAGGGATTAAAACTTGTGCTGATGTTCATAATAATGAACCTCCTCGCCGAATAATTTATTCATTACATTTTTATCCATATCTTTAGGCAGCCCAAAACACACCATTTCCTTATTTAAACATAAAACTTGAGTCACGTATTTCCGTAAAATATCCAGTTCGTGGGAAATTAAAAGAATAGTCAAATTCTTTTTAATCCGCAATTTTTCCAGCATGGAATAAATCGTCCCCTCGCCCACCACGTCCACTCCGGCCGTCGGTTCGTCAAAAAGCAAAACCTGCGGATTGCCCAATAGCGACCAGGCAATTACAATTCTTTGGAGTTCGCCGCCGGATAGATCGGATAAGCGGTTGTTGAGCAAACTTTTGTCAGGCGCAAATCCAACCGCCTCCATGGCATCTTTGATTTTGTCCCGATTTTTGTCTTTGAGGCGTAAAAATTCCAGAGTAGTCAGGGGAAAATCGGCGTCTATAAAAAGTTTTTGCGGGACATAACCGATTTTGACGCCTTTTTTCCATACGACCTTTCCGGTATATGGCATCAAGCCTAAAACCGCCCGGAAAAGAGTGGTCTTGCCGGCCCCGTTGGGTCCGATGACTGCCAGAGTCTCCCCGGATTTGATTTCAAAACTGATATTTTCCAAAATCATCCGCCGGCCTTTGACCACTGATAAATCGGAAACCGTCAAGATGTTGTCTGGCATAGTTTCTATTTTACATTAGTTTTGTCATTCCCGCCCTCATGAATTATTTCCGCGCCATGTCTACCGACATGCAAGAATAATGATTGATATATGGCTATATTGAAGGTTAGACCTTCAATTAATTGATGTATAGTGTATTTTTGATTGAATCTTTATGCCTGGCTGAACAACGTTTATATCTGATAGAATCTCGACATGCCATACCATAAAACCGTTTCGGATATCCTAAATTTATTAAAACAAAAAGGTTATTGGTTTGAGACTTTTGAGCACGAACCGGTAGTGACCAGCGAGCAAGCGGCCAAACTCCGCCACGGTTATTCCATCAGCCAAGGCGCCAAAGCCATAATTGTCAAAATAAAAAATTCCGCCGGAGAAAACGAGTTCGTAATGCTGGTTTTGCCGGGAGACAAAAAATTCAGCGGATCTAAAGTAAAAAAATTGTTAGAGGCTAAGGATCTGCGGTTTGCGACGGAAGAAGAAATATCAAGGCTGACCGGTGGGATTCAGATCGGCGGGATTCCCCCGTTTGGGAACCTATTTGGAATCAAAGTTTTTGCCGAAAAAACATTGCTGGATAACGAAAAAATTATTTTCAACGCCGGCGACCGGAGTTTTTCGGCGGCGATGAAGGCAAAGGATTATTTGAAAATCGTAAGACCTTCGATAGCGGAGATTATAGGAAAGGAGACTCCTTTTTGAGATAGTTTGATATAATTGAACTTATGAGCGAGAACAAATTTTACCTGGATCCGCGTTTAGCCGGAATTCATAAAGGAGTAGTTTCTCAAGTGTATGAAAACGTGGTTAAACCGCTTTGAGTTGCGGAAAAAGCGATGGGTGCGGAAGATCAGCCGATTCCTCCACTGACAGATGACACACTTGATTTATTATTATCAACTCTTGTCACAAGTACAGCAGTAGCTTTGTCAAGAGCTGAAATACAGGTTCCGGCTGGCTATTCTTTTGATGAGGTAGAACTATCTGAAAACATGGCAAGGGGTTTTGGAGTTGGGACTATTGAAATTGACGAACCTGAAAATCATATTTCACTTAGGTTTGACGGCCCCGGAGCATTGATACAAAGTTTTAGGCTTCCGCTTTTAATTGACGCAGCCATGTCCGAAAGGATTGATAAAGGCGAAGATGTTATTAGTATCGAAGTCGGGAAAAAACCCATAATTACTGGGCTTGGACTTGTCGACTGACCTGAAGACAGATCTTCCGTTATCCAATTGTAAAAACTGTCTGGATAACAGCAAAAGATCTCATTGACTGCGAGTTTCTTCTTTTCTAAACTTAAATATAACTTATGGTGTTGAATTCAATATGGCTGCAGCTAATTTCCGACCTTTTTGTAAATCTCTCAGCCGGATGGTTTGGGGCCGCTTTAATTGTTCCTACGACATCAAAACGATCTGGTCCAATCAATTTAACGATCTTGACTATCGATGTAATCGCCGGTATATTATTTATGATACTCGCTTATCAATTCCAACAGTTAAGGAGCTAATAAATGACAAATAATATAGACGCAGTTGATGTTAATGCTAGAGTCGCAATTGCTTTTGGGATAATAATGATAGCTGCTCTTTTAACCTATATCGCTTTCTTCAAGTAACCCTTCAATTGCGGGATTTCAAAAAAAGCCGAGAGAGATGTTAATACTTTCTTACGATCGTGACATAACCGCAGAAATTTGGTTGATTTAATATTTTGTAAAGTATCAGATACTTTACAGGTAACCAATTGATTTGACAAACGGATAGATGAAGATATAATGCTTTGAATTATGGGGTTAACAACAGAAACAATAGCCCAAATAAATCAGCGGGCAGAACGAATTCAAAAAGAACGCGACAAAAGAGCTGCCAGGGATGAACGGGCAAAAACCAGACATGAAGCCAGGAAAGCAACTATCAGGCAAGAATTATCTGATTTAAACGTACAGCTTACACAAAGTCCACAATTACAAAAGTCACTTTCGGAAATGTTGCGTGCGAAAAACGGCTACCAAACTTTTAAAGAGGTTGATCAAATTGGTCTTTGCATTGGTTTGCCAATTTCCCAAACTTCTGACCAAACAGCGGTGATGACTGAAGAAGGAATCCAAGTTCTGGAAAGTAATTGGCGATCGGGGTATATCGCAAGTTTTGGCCATTACACAACAGAATGCTTTACCCTGCTGCCCTTAGATAGAGCTGATATTGAAGAATTGTTCCCCAAATCAAAATTTAAGGTTGGCCAACTTGCTGACGATATCGCCAAAATCATCCTCCAATCCCCAAATAAGAAATAATACCAAATATTTCTCCACATTTTATATCTGTAAAGTATCTGATACTTTACAAAAAGGAGAATCCTTTTTGGATTGTGAGAAGTTGTAGAATAAGCGAATGGGATTAAAAATTGGAATTGTGGGATTGCCTAACGTCGGAAAATCGACGCTGTTTAACGCGATTATGGGAAAACAGGCGGCGTTGACGGCGCCGTACCCGTTTGCCACCATTGAGCCGAATATTGGAGTGGTGGATGTTCCGGACGGGCGGCTGGAGAAACTACGCAATGCCATGTTTAGCGCTGGTTATCAGTCCTCGGTTATCGGTTCTCGGTCTCAAGTTGGCCAGTTTTCAGTTAGCCGGTCACAAACCGATAAACCGAAAACCGATGAACCAAAAACCGAAGACGGAAAACAGAAAACCGATAACAGAATTCCGCCGTTAGTATTTTCTAGTATTACTTTCGTAGACATTGCCGGACTGGTTAAAGGGGCGGCCGAAGGCAATGGATTGGGAAATAAATTTTTGAGCCATATCCGCGACGTGGATTTAATTCTGCATGTCCTGCGGGACTTTGAAGCCGAAGGAATCCCCCGCCATCAGGATTCACTAAATCCGGAACATGACGCGGAAATTGTGGAAATGGAGCTGGAATTGAAGGATTTGGAGATGAGGGAGAAGAGGGATAAGGGAAATAAGGGAAATAAGAAAAATCAGGGAGATGAGGGGGAAGAAAAAAAATTATTGGCAAACAAGCCAGTGATTTACGCGGTGAATGTGGGAGAAGAGAAACTTCAAAATATTTCGGCCGGTTATCAGTCCTCGGTTGTCGGTTCTCGGTTACAGGTTAGTCAGTTGTCGGTTAACCGGTCAACAACCGATAAACAGACAACCGATAAACAGGAAACCGAAAACGGAAAACGGAAAACGGATAACCGAATATTTTTCTCTGCCAAAATAGAAGAAGAGATCACGCAATTGCCAATAAATGAGCAAAAAGAGTTTATGAAAGTTTATGGGATGGAAACGTCTGGGCTGGATCGAATAATAACCGAATGTTTTCACAAGCTGGGACTGATTTCTTTCTTAACCGCCGGGAAAATAGAGGTAAAAGCCTGGCCAATCAAAAAAGGCTCAACCGCTCCCCAAGCAGCCGGAACAATCCATTCTGATTTTGAAAAATTGTTTATCCGGGCGGAAATTATTGAGTGGGAGAAGATGGTAGAGGCCGGGTCGTGGGCCGAGGCGAAAAATTTGGGATGGGTGAGGACGGAGGGGAGGGATTACTTGGTGAAAGACGGAGAAGTTTGTAACTTTCTAATTGGGAAATAGTTTTTTCAATTATAAACGCAAAACTCAAATGTCAAAACTCAAAACTGAAACTAAAAACCTAAAATTTGCGATTTTTCATAGTTAAAACACTAGATCCCAACATCTTGGAGATCTCAATAACTTCTACGAGCAATTGATTGACAATTATCTTATCAGCATTAGTTGCGTCTCTAAGAAGTCCCAACCAATATTTGGTTTCATTGGCAGATTTAAGAGCAATCTCGTAAAATTTAATAAAATCTTTTCTGGAGCTCCCAGATTTGGCCTCAACGACATTTGCTCCAATTGAAGTCGCACAACGCAATAACTGATCGGAAATAATCCAATAAATTCGTTGGTTTGGGAATTTGCTAACAAATTTAATTACCTCTATTGAAAACAGATAACATCTATACTTAAGGTCAGATTTATATTTTGAATCTTGAGATATTGTAGCCATATTAATTATTAGTTTTGACTTTTGACTTTTGAGTTTTGAGTTTGTTTATACATCTCCTCATACTCCCCCGCGGCCTTGGACCAGCTAAAATCCTCTTTCATGCAGTTAACCACTAATTTTTTCCATAAATCGCGCTGGCGGTAAACGGTCAGGGCTTCCACCCACGCTCCGTAAAGCCCCCACGGATCAAAGGCGGAAAATGAAAATCCATTTCCCGATCCGGTATCCGGATCAAAATCAGCGATGACATCATTTAAACCGCCGGTCCTTCTCACCAGCGGCACGGCTCCATAGCGCATCGCTTCCAAAGCCACAATTCCCCCCGGCTCAAACTGGCTGGGCATAACAACCACGTCGCTCCCTCCAAAAATCTGCCGCGGCAAGCTGAAACTGGGACGGGGGTAAACCGCGGCCCGATCGGGATATTTTTGCGACAATTCCACAAAAAATTGGCGGAAACTTTCCTCCCCGCCTCCCAACGCCAAAAACTGGAATTTATAATTCTCCATTAATTTCGGCAGGACTTCCATTAATATCTCAATCCCCTTTTGCCTTTCCATCCGGCCGGAAATGGCAAATAAGGGCATCCGCGGATCAGACGGTAACTTAAATTCTTTTTGAAGCATTAACTTATTTTCCGCTCTTCTGAAAAGCTGGCGGTAATTGTAGTTGGTTTTGATTTTTTTATCCCGGGCCGGATTAAATTCCTCCCGGTCCAAACCATTCAAAATCCCGAATAACTTATGATTGTTTTTTTTCAGGATTTCCTCCAGCCCTTCGCCGTATTCCGGAGTTTGGACCTCTTCCACATGAGTTTTGGAAACGGTGTTAACCGCGTCGGCATTGATAATCCCCCGCAAAAGAGCGTTGCATTCAATTAATTTATCATCCAGCAAATCAGGCAGAAGATTTTTTCCGGTATCTTTTTTGTCCAAAGGCGCAAACCGGAAATCCCAAACGCCGTTGCCCTGATGCTTGAAATTGTGGACCGTATACACAATCGGAATATCCTTAAACGCTTCTTTGTAGCGGGGATCGCGGCGCGCCATATCAATTAAATAACCGGTATGCCAGTCGTTGCAGTGAATGAGATCCGGCCACCAGTGGCCGGAAGGCAAAAGGTCAAAGGAAGAAGGAAAAGGGGTTTCAGACTTAAGATTAGCATACCCTTCTGCCTTCTGCCTTCCACCTTCTTCCTTTTTTTGCAGCAGCCATTCGAGGCAACCCTTGGAAAGCAGGGCGAAGCGAACGTGATCGTCGGCGTAACCATAAACATTGGCCCTCTGCTCGTAATATTCGCGGTTTTCCAAAAAGTATACCAACGGATCATGGGGAGAATAACGGAAGGATTTGACGTTGCAGGACAAAGAATGGTTAAGATTGTTAAGAATGTCGGGATGGCTAATAGGTATTTCTAGATTTTCCAACTCAATTTTTAGTTCTTTGGGAGAAACTTTGGGGGTTCCCGGAAAATTTGGGGCGGTGCCGTCAACCGAACCGTATTTAGGGGTGAAAATTCTGACATCGTGCCCCAATTTTATTAAAGCTTTAGGCAGAAAAGACATGACTTGCGATAATCCGCCGACTGAAGAAAATGGGCCGACTTCGGCTGAAACAAATAAGATTTTCATCTGATAAAGATTATAGCGGTTATAAAAATAATAACCAGACCTTGGCTATTGTAATTATTTACATTTCACGAAATTGATATTGACAAAAATAATAATTAAGTATATAAAAATATCAATATGATGTTGAAAAGTTTGGAAAACCTAAAAGTCTTTTTATCCGCCGACGACCATCTTCAAATTGCCCTTTACCTGATCAATCAACCAAAATCAATCCTGTGGCTCAAGGGTTGGCTACCGCCTGAATATGATCACAAAAATATCTATTCTCTTTTAACCAGGTTAAAAAACCGGCAACTGGTTTCCCAAACCGGAAACGGCCAATTTTTGCTCTCGGCAATCGGCCGGAACCGGCTCCTCAAGCTCTATCCCCTGCTGGCCGGCAGACCCTTAGACATGGGCTATTTTTACACCGCTATTTTAGACTTTGGCGGATACATCAATATATTGAAGGTTAGACCTTCAATCGGTGGATATGGCAATGTTTTTTCTAAGCGGAGGCTGGAGTTGATGAAATTATTATGGCGGTGGGGATGGGGACGGCTGGCCCGCGGGATTTATCTTACCGGCAGCCAATTCGCGGCAAAAACATTAAGAGAGCGTCTTCTTGAATTAAGGCTGTCGGAAGAAGTGATTCAGGGGAAATTGGCGGTGGACGAAAACCAGAAAAATAGGGTAGACAGGGTTTTCAATTTAACAGCCCGCAATTCCGACTGGCGCCTGATTATCGACCGGATCAATGAGTGGGAAAGAATTGGCGAACCCGAAAAAGGTTTACGGCTGATCCGGAAAGATTTTTTAATGCTGATGGTCACCGAGCCGCCGCTGCCTAACGACCTGCTGCCGGAACCGTATTGGAGGGAAGAAATCATTACAAGGATGCGATCCTTGATATAAAATGACTAGGGAGATTTGGGGGCGGCGCGGAGGATACGGTCGTGATCTTCCATCCTCCCCGTCTTTTTGTACATCACAGCTAAATTGTTGTAGGCGTCCGGCTGATCGGGAAAATCTTTGACCGTTTGGGAAAATACTTTTATGGCCATTTCCGAATCCCCTTTTAAGTTGTACGCCGCTCCCAATCCCAGCCAGGCGGCATAAAGAGTCGGATCGATTGTTAAGGCTTTCTCAAACCCCGCCAAAGCCTCGTCGCCCCGCTGTAACTGGACCATGGATACTCCATAGTCATTCATATATTGGGCGGCCTGATGGCGGTCTTTTTCGTTTAGGTTACTTAGGCTGCTTAGGTTACTTAAGTCACTTATGCCCTTTTGGGCAGAAAATAAATCAAAGGCCTTCAGGAATTTTCCGGCGGACTCTTCGTACTTCCCCCAGCGCAAATAAGCCGTCCCGAAATTGCTCCAATAGTCGGCGTTTTCCGGTTCCAGTTCCACGGCTCTGGCCAATCTTTTAACCCCTTGTTCATATTTGCCGGCGGCGGCCAAAACCACCCCGTAATTTTTGTTGGCCCGGGGCTTATTGGGAGCTTCCTCATAAATATCAGCCCACAGCCGGACTTCATTGCCCCAAACCCAAGCGCGACCAAGCGTCGCG
The DNA here is from genome assembly GCA_016219325.1 of Candidatus Collierbacteria bacterium. Taxonomy (GTDB): domain Bacteria; phylum Patescibacteriota; class Microgenomatia; order UBA1400; family JACPES01; genus JACPES01. Next base: position 2,641 of record JACRNH010000015.1, on the reverse strand, counting down.
ACTGAAAGTAAAGAGTAAAGAGTAATGAGTAAGAAATAAAAAAGAGAATTTTGAATTTTGAATTTTGAATTTTGAATTTGAGCAATGGCGCCTGCCATTGCGATTATCAACCCCACCATCGGCAAATATGTCCGGTGTTCATAGATTAAATCGGCGATAGGGACGACGGAGGATTCAGGGAGGAGAGTCAGGTAGAACCAAAGGATGCCAAAGCCGACTAAACGCCAGTCATCAGTTTTCGGTTTTCCGTTTTCAGTTTCATGTCTGCCGGTTTTCAGTTCATCGGTTCTTGACCGACTAACTGAAAACTTATTAACTATAAACTGATAACCGAGAACCGAGAACCGAGAACCGAATAGAAACCAGATACCAGCTGCAATCAATCCCAGATGAAAACCGCCTTTAAGAACTGTTTTAACGTCTAACCGCGTCGTCAGGGGGTAATCGTAATCCAGAGTTTGTTTGACAGGCAAAACTGCCAATCTTAAATACGTTCCGACGACATTGATTTGGGTCAGAAAATAATCATGGCGGGTCAGATCAACGGCTTTTTGCTTTAAGGCGAAAGAGTCAGCCGTTACTTCGGCAACTTTATCCATGCTTATAGTGCTTCCGAAACTACTGGAGAGAATTTGGGAAGGGAGCTTGAGGGAGAGGAAGAAGAAAGGAATCAATAATAATACTGAATACCGAATACTGAATACTGAATAAGGACGGCGCGATTCGCCCTGCTTGTCATTCAGTATTTTTAATTCAGTATTCAGTATTTTGGTCACCAGCGCCAAGGTTATCGGCAAAGTCACCGTGATTTCTTTGGAGTTGAAGGCTAATAAAGCCAAGAAGTAAGAAGTAAAGAGTAATGAGTAATGAGAACGGGATTTGAGAAATAACAGCCAAGAGACAATTGTTCCCAGGTAAAACATTGTTGCCATGGAAGTAAAGCGTTGGGCGACGTAAGCTACGGCTTGGGAGTTTAACGGATGAACCAAAAATATTAATCCTGACAGGATTGATATTTCAATTTTTAATTTAAAATTTTTAATTTTTAAAAGCAGATATATTAAAGAAGTAACCAAAGTCGCATTGACCACGTGGATCAACAGATTCACCCACCGGTATCCGGCCGGCTCTTTCCCCCACCATTGCCAATTCATCAGAAAACTTGCCCTGACCAGATCACGAGTCCCGGTCCAGCCGTCGGGATGGGCGGTAAAACGGAAAGTTGAGCTTAAAAGTCGCGGCAGACTCCGGCCGGTTAATACTTTTTCATCTAAAATCTGGGCGTAATCGTCATACTGCCAGGGACCGCTCAAGCTTGGAGAATACAGGACGGCGGCGATGAGAAAGAAAAGACCAAATAGACCGAGCCAGAAATAATATTTATTAATAGACAAAGTTCAAAACTCAAATCTCAAAACTCAAAACCTAGCTAAAAACTATAAACTATCAGAAAATTCTGATCAATCGAACCCATGGTTATTAAGTTTCGCGCTTTAAACTAGGCTTTGCGCTTTGCACTTTGAGCTTTACGTTACTTTTGCGATTTATACTTCCCAATCGCCTCTGCTACCCGGGAATCGGATTTTAAGGGCTCCCAGAAAAGTATTTTATTTCTTGACAGAACCAGCAAATCGGTCGGAGCCTGAAATTGATCAGTTAGTTTTACCAATTCAAATTCAGCTTGAGCCGCGTCCTGCCCGGCATTCACGTTCAAAGTAAAAACATCGGTTAATCTGGGCTCATCGCTGTCGCTGTTTTGCATTTTGCCAAAATATACTTTGCCGTTTTCCATGTAAATGGCGACAAAATCGGAAGAAGAAGGTGAAGAAGCGGTGGAATGGTTAGAAAGGTTAAAAAGGCTAGAAAGGTTAGAAAGGCCGGAAACGGATTTGCCGATTTTTTCGCCAATTCCTTTAACGTCCACTCCCCCCACCAATAAAGCCACGGCCACGCCGGCAATGGCGGCGAAGAGAACGGGCAGGATGAGTTGAGAAAAAAAGTGTTTGTAATGGTTCATGAAAATTTGTTTGCTATATTGATTCGTCGCGCTTCGCGCGACTAAAAAGATAACAAGATAACAAGCTAGCAAGATAACAATGAACAATCGCATTAGTTAGTTTTTTGGTACTCCCCAATCGCTTTGACTACTTTAGAATCATTTGACAATTGTTCCTGGCGCTCAATGTGCTGTTTATTGATATAAATATAATCCCGCGGTTGATGAATTTCGGTGCCGACTTTGATGATCCTGATATTTTCGGCTTTAGCCGACCTAACTCCAGGTTGGTAATAAAAAACATTGCTCATTGTAACGTAATTCTGGTTCTGCTTGTCTTTCCTGCCGTAAAAAATCTGGCCCGAATCCAGATAGACCGCCCAAAACGCAGATGAAGATTCTGAACCTTTATTTTCCGTCTGCTCAGACGGCTTCATTTGTCCCGACAGCAATTTCTTGCCGCTTGACAGCCATCCCGGCTGTCTGACGGCCAAAACCAAGCCGACGAAAATAACCGTGGCAATCGCGAAAACTTTGGCCTTGAGATTAAAATTCAACTGATTTTTGGCGGATAGTAGATTTTCCATATCTTCTGTTATCGGTTCTCGGTTTTCAGTTTTCAGCTATAGGTTTGTCGGTTCTCGG
>JACRNH010000027.1 GCA_016219325.1 Candidatus Collierbacteria bacterium | reverse complement strand
GGCGGTAATGTCGCTTAAGAAACACCGGAGTAAAAGGCGAAATTTCAGCGAAGAAATTTTAACTCGTTTTATGAATCTGGATTTGCCCTTCATACAGCTCTTAACACTATATCAGTAAGCTGTTATCTGGGCAAGACCCTTTACTAATATCGACATCGGCCTGATGATTTTCTACACTTTAGTTGGAGTTTTTGGCATTTGGACCGTATTAACATACCGCGACATTTTCTGGCACAAACAGAAATAATAATAGTTGGCGGAATATGTCCTCTCGAACGCTGTAGAATAAAATCTCTACTTTATAGTTTATGAAACTTGCTAATTCATAAAAACTTCAATTATTTAAATAATTGAAGTTTTTATTTTATTAACACCGATTCTAATAACATGGAAAGTCAAATCGAATCCATAGTAGCTCCAAAAGATCCGGCAGTTGATAAAATCCACTATCAGGCCATGCTGTTAGAATGCAGAAAATCTTTAAAAGATTATGGCAGAATAGGTCAGCAGGAAGCTGATGGTCTTCATCAATTAGGCAGTTGGTTCCCTGCCCCTTGCCTATATAAACAATCTGGAAAAGCTATCGGTTATATAAAATATCAACCAGTCAACGATTCCTTGCGTGAAGCCTTAAAAATAAATACTGATAACTGCTTCAGTAATATCAGTTTTGTAAAAAAAGGAGAAAGACGCAAGGGCCATTTCAAAAATATGTATAACGGCTTTATCGAATTATTAAAAGCAAAATACAAAGGACCAATCACTCTTATTGAACATATAGTAGTTCCGTATGAAGAAGAATATTTACCTGTACGACAAGGGGTAATCGGGCATCTTCAACAATTAGGTTTTCAGCAGCATACGAATGAAAAGGGAATTTTATATTTAATTAAAAGAATCGAAAATATTTCTGACACCTCGCAGTCATAGACAATTCCTGCTGTAGACAATCTTTCCATCGGCTGGTAGAATGAATCAAGGCATCTTAAATGGATGCTTTTATTAATGGCAAAAAATTCATTTGGATATACTGGAGAACAAATTAAAGTTTTGGAAGGTTTGGAGCCGGTCCGCAAGCGTCCTGGAATGTACATCGGTTCTACTGATGAAAAAGGTTTGCACCACCTTCTGAAAGAAATTGTTGACAACTCGGTAGACGAAGCCATTGCCGGATACGCCAAAAGCGTTTGGGTGTACTTGGACGACGCCGGTTATGCCACGGTTGTTGACGACGGCCGGGGAATACCGGTTGACGTTAACCCTAAATATAAAGTTTCGGCTTTGGAATTGGCCATGACCAAACTCCATGCCGGCGGAAAATTTGAAGAAACCGCTTATCAGGCTTCAGGCGGTTTGCACGGAGTCGGAGCTTCAGCCGTCAACGCTCTTTCCTCTCATATGCGGGTAATCGTCAAAAGAGATAATAAATATTGGATACAGGAGTATAAAACCGGCAACCCCACCGCCTCGGTTAAAACAATTACCGCTGAAGCAGTCAAAAAATTAATGCCATTTATCCGGGACTCATTTTTCGCTCAACCTTCCGGCACAATCTCCAGCTTCCTGCCTGATCCGGCTATCTTTAAGATCACTACTAAATGGAACCAAAATCTAATTGCCGATTTCTTAAGAGAGAGATCTTATTTATTGGCTAAATTAAATACCCACTTGGTTGATTTGGACCATGATTTTGAAAAGCATTTTTATTTTGAAGGCGGAATTAAAAGCTTGGTGTCTAAATTAAACCAAAACAAAAAACCGCTTCACGAAGTTATTTTCGTTTCCGGTTCTGTTAAATACGAAAATATGCTAGTCGGAGTCGAAGTCGCCCTGCAATACGCCGACGTCTATTCGGAAACCATTGAAAGTTTTGCCAACGTAATTAAAACCGTTGACGGCGGAACTCACTTAACCGGATTCAGAATGGCTCTTTCCAAAGCCATGAAAGACTACATGCTCAAAAACGGATATCTAAAAACCACTGCCAAAGTCAGCGAAGAATTAACCGGAGAAGATCTGAAAGAAGGCTTGACCGCGGTTGTTTTCGTTAAAATGTCCAGCAATGAAATCCAGTTTGAATCTCAAACCAAAGCCAAGCTAAATAATCCTGAAGCTCAATCGGCTGTTTATCAAATTGTCAGGGAAAAATTGGACGAATATCTGGAAGAGCATCCCCAGGAAGGCCGGAAAATCACCGAGAAAGTCCTGCTGGCGGCCAGAGCCAGAATCGCAGCCCGCGCCGCCAAAGAAGCTGTTATCAGAAAAGGCGCGCTGGAAGGGGCAAGTTTACCCGGTAAATTGGCTGATTGCCAAGAACGGGACCCGTCAAAATCAGAATTATTTGTTGTAGAAGGGGATTCGGCCGGAGGCTCGGCCAAACAGGGGAGAGACCGGCGGTTTCAGGCAATTTTGCCGATGTGGGGAAAGGTTTTGAATACAGAGAGGGCCCGCCTCGACAAAATAATCGAATATCAGGCCCTGAAAGAATTATTGATTGCCTTGGGAGCGGGAATAGGAGAGGAGTTTAAACTTGAGAAATTGAGATATCACCGGATAGTCTTAATGGCTGACGCCGATGTTGACGGCGAACACATTACAACTTTAAATTTGACTTTTTTTTACCGCCATTTGCCGGAAATAATTAAAAACGGATATCTGTACATCGCTCTTCCGCCGTTATATAAAATCCAGCACAAAGCCAAAAATAATTATGTTTATACCGATGAAGAATTAAACGCCAAAGTTGCGGAAATAAAATCAACGGACAAGGATGCTAATATAATTATCCAGCGGTTTAAGGGTTTGGGAGAAATGAATGCCGAACAGCTATGGGAAACAACCATGGACCCAAAAAGCCGGATCATGAAACAAGTGATGATAGACGATGCTCAAAAGGCCGACTTAACATTTCAGACTCTGATGGGATCTGAAGTTCCGCCAAGACGGAAATTTATTCAAACGCATGCGAAATTAGCAACCTTGGATATATAATGAGTAATGAGTAGAAAGTAATGAGTAATGAATAAATCAAACATTATTTTCTACTTTCTATTTTCTACTCATTAATAAAAAGGGGGTGAAAACAATGACAGACTTAAATAATTTAAAATTCTTTATCGAAATTCCGGCCGGCTCATCGGTAAAATATGAAATTGACGAAAAAACCGGTGAGTTGGTCGCCGACAGATTCCTGTTTACGTCGGAAGTATATCCGGCGAATTACGGCTCCATAAAAGGGACTAAGGCGGAAGACGGGGATCCGGCCGATATCGTCCTGTTATCCAGCCAAACAGTTGTACCGGGCTGTGTTATAAAAGGCAAAATCATCGGAATGCTGGAGATGGAAGACGAAGAGGGGATTGATCATAAATTCGTCGGCGTTCCTCTAGCTAAAGTTGATCCGATTAACGGTGTCTGGGAAGATATTTCCGATATTCCGGAAGCTCTAAAAAACCGGATCAAACATTTCTTTGAGACCTATAAGACTTTGGAACCGGGAAAATGGGTCAAGATTAAAAATTGGATTGGCGCTAAAGAAGCGCTAAAAAGGCTGAAAGCATGTATTAAGTAAGAAAATAATGAGTAGAAAATAATGAGTAATGGAATAAATTAATTCATTACTTTCTACTTTCTACTCATTACTCATTTATATTTGTAATTAATATAGAGTTTTTAGCTCAGCTATGGACACAACTGACAACAACCAACTAACCAAAACCGACTACGGTATGGTCAAACAGGTTCCGATTACCGCTGAAATGGAACGGTCGTATCTTGACTATGCCATGTCAGTTATCGTTGCCCGGGCTTTGCCTGATGTCCGCGACGGATTAAAACCGGTTCACCGCCGGATTCTGTACACAATGAAAGGTTTGGGGTTGACCAAAGGATCTTCTTTCAAAAAAACCGCCAGAATCGTCGGAGAAGTTTTAGGTAAATATCATCCCCACGGAGATATGGCGGTCTATGACGCCTTGGTCAGGTTAGCCCAGGATTTTTCCATGAGATACCGGCTGGTTGACGGCCAGGGAAACTTCGGATCAATTGACGGCGATCCGCCGGCTGCCATGCGTTACACCGAGGCCAGAATGGAAAGAATCACCGCTGAAATCCTAGCCGATTTGGAAAAAGAAACCGTTGATTTTATGGACAACTTTGATGGCAGTCAAAAAGAACCGACGGTCTTGCCGGCAAAAGTCCCCAATTTGCTTCTGATGGGTTCCGACGGGATAGCAGTCGGGATGGCGACTAAAATTCCGCCTCACAATTTAACCGAGGTTTGCGATGCGCTGATTGAATTGATAGGAAAAGAGACAAAGGTTGACAGGTTGACAGGTCAAAAGGTTGAAAAACCTTCCGATCTGGCCAGCGCCGATCCGCAACTTTTGGCCGGAGAATTCGACTCCGACGCCGCCATTGAAGACTTATTGAAATTTATTAAAGGTCCGGATTTTCCCACCGGCGGAATTATTTATGACGCCCAAACCATCGCCGAAGT
>JACRNH010000026.1 GCA_016219325.1 Candidatus Collierbacteria bacterium | reverse complement strand
TATGAAGCTCAAATCGCGGAAAGCGGAAGAAAAATTGCGGCTCTAGATAAGCAGCTAGAGCAGCTAGCCCGGTTCGAACCGCAACCGGATGCCGGTGCAGCAGAAAGAGCTAAAAATAGTCTTATTGCTGCCAACCAGAGACGGGCAGCCATGATTTCTTCACAACCCGCAAGGACCACTGGATTTACTTCCAATCTTCAAACTCAACCGCCCGGGCAAAATTTATTCCAACAGTTAAGTTCGGGAATTCAAACCGGAGCGCAAAAAGCGGCCAGCAAAATCAAGAGTTTATTCCAGCGGCTTTGGTAGTTATCTAATTCATTTCCTCGCCGGTCGAAAGTATCGTTTCTTCATGGGGTATTCCACGTTTAAGGAGGCGTCGAAAACACTCATTAAGTCAGAAGACATTGGTTCCGGCCAAATTGAGTTAAGTCATTTGTCGCCGTCTTTATTTGTCGAGTTGCGGCAAGTGGCATTACATACCCATACCGGCGTCAGGAGCCGGCAGGTCAACCTGAAAGATTTAACCGGGGCTTTTACCAGCAAGGGATTTTATATGTACAGCTCCGACGCCACCAAAAAATATCAGGTAACTATTAACTCGGGAACCGGAGCGTTTGTGCTGACGCAGGTATAAATTATGGCGGCATATCTGGGAAAATACCACATAGCTTTGAATGGCCAGGGATATATTCTGGCCAAAAAGAGCGGGATTCAGTATTACCAAAAGAAGCGGGCGCCGGAATTCGTCAATAAATTCGGCGGCGGCGACGCCGCTTACCGCGACGCCTCATTCTGGCAATATTGGGTGCAAACCAACTGGCGCAATGGATCGCAGCAGTTAAAGTGGGACGACCCGGGCAAGTTCTGGAAATCCAGCGACGTCAACGTCAATACGCTTGAAGAGATGACCTTGTCTCGGAAACTGACGTCGATGGGGCAAACCGCGGCCGGAGTGAAGAATAAAGTCATCGAGACCTGGCGGGTATCCCAGAACTGGTGGAACACCAATTACGGCTACCGGAAACAGTTGACGATTACCGCCGCTGCCGGCGCCGCGACTCCATCGGGTTTTGTGATTCGAGTTACCGAGGATACTGCCGCGCTCCAAACCGCCGCCAAAGTCCTGGCCAACCGCAATGACTGGCGGGTAGTCTACTGGAACGGATCTTCCTGGGTGGACGTCACGCGCCACTACGTTGACGCTACCAACACTTACTTCCCGCTTCAGGCGGCTATCGCCGCCGGACAGTCGGATACGAACTACTACCTCTATTATGGGTATTCCGGGGAAACCACTTCAAAGCAGCCGTCTTCGGAAGCGGATTTTAATACCGTCTATCCCATGTTCGGGACGACTCCGGATTCCAACACTAAAGCTATTTATCACTTCCGGGAGGGATCGGGAACATCCGTCAATGACGATTCGGCCGGGAGCAACAACGGGACGGCCAGCGGGTCTCCGGCTTGGGCCGCGGCCGGCCAGCAGGGCGGATCAATGACTTTCGACGGCGTCAACGACAAGATTAGCTTGGGCTCCGGCACAGATTTGAACCTGGGGAGCATGACGCTGGAGGCCTGGATCAAGATGAGCGATAACCAGGGAAATAACGTTATCGCGGCTAAATGGCAAAACTTAAATATCCTAGACAAAGCGATGTATATGCTCCAAGTCGCTAATGGGGAGTTGAAGTTTTCGATTCAACAGTCCGCCGGCACGGAAAAAGTAATCGCAACCACAAATACCCCAATATCCAATGGAACATGGTACCACGTCGCGGCCAGTCACGACGGGGTATCAACGGCAAAACTTTATATTAACGGAGTCGAGCAGACGGCGGTTACCAATAACATCACCACGGCTCCAATCGGGTCAGCCGGAATGACGGCATACATCAGCTGGAATGAACATAGCGGAACCTATTGGTTTAAGGGCGACATCCAACACGTCAGACTGTCTAATACGGCCAGGACCGCCTTTTCTTACGCCTTATCCGCCGCCAACCAGCCGGCGATAACCACCGGTTCGGAAGTGACGACTCAACCTCCGGCGTCAACCGCGGACATGTATGTCGCCGCCTCCGACGGCAAGATCTACAAACACGACGGGGCGACCACGTTTACCGAACAATTCGACTGCCGGAGGTTGGTATGGTTTGACACCGCCGCCAACGTTGATACCCACATGCTGATCGGGGACGAAGCGGCCACGGAACGAGCTCAAGCCCAGAGCTTCCAGCTGGCGGCCGGGCAGACCATCAAGGGGCTGGAGCTGTACCTGAAGAAAAATGCCGGCACCCCAACGGATATTACGGTTAGAATCGAAACCAATACCGCCGGCGTCCCCTCCGGCACCTTGGCTCACGCCAGCGCCACCGGCACAATCACCGCCTTTACCACTGCTACTTATAGCTGGGTCAGTATAAACTTTGCTTCCAGCTTCGCCTTGTCCGCTTCGACTGTTTATTGGATCGTTCTGAAGATAGCGGCCGGGGCCAACGACAACAACTACGCTTGGGGGGCCGACGGCTCGGCGCCGACGTATGCCAACGGCAACATGGCGGCGTCGGCAGACGGCGGCTCAACCTGGACCGGCGATACCGCCAAGGACGCGCTGTTTCGGGTGAAAGGCGATTCCACCGGAGTCAACTGCTCGCTGGTATCCGCGGTCGGCGGCACCCAGAAAATGCTGTGGGGGGTTGGCTCACCATCCAGTCAGGTGAATGGAGAAGCACGGATTTATTCGTTTGACGGCACCAGCTGGACCCTGGAGAAAACATTTACCACAGCCACAGAATCCCAGGTAATGAGTTTAGCGGAGTATGGAACCACTGCGACGCTCTACGCCGGGGTTGGACCCCAAGCCCGAGTCTATTCAAGTACGAACGTCACTACCTGGACTCTATCGAAGGATATTAACGTTCCCCAAAATCCCGGCTATGTGTTTCGGCTGAAAGAGTACAACGGCGTCCTTTACGCCATGGGCGGCAACCCGGAGTTTTTAGATACCAAACACTACAACGGTTTTATTTACACCTATGATACGACGACCTGGAATAATCTGTATCCCTTCACGTTCACTACATTGCGATCGTGTGAATTCTATGACGCCTACCTGTTTTTGGGAACCTATCACGGCCATTTGTTTGTCTATGATACTTCATCGCTGAATCCAATTTTTAACTTCAAAGATTTGTACAACTACGCGGTGATGATCGCCGACATGAAGTATTTTGACGATAAGCTATTTATCGCTTTATATCCGCAAGATAACAGCAACGAGACTAATGTCGGCGTCTGGGTGTACGACCGCCACGGACTGTCTTTGGCTTACACCGTTTCCGGGGTTACTGGCTATCTGGCACTGCAGAACGTCAATAACGATCTGGTGGTTGCGACCGGAAACGACGGTTATGTCTATAAAGTGGACACCGCCAACTACGCCAGCCAGGGCAACGTCCAGATGAGCTATTTTGACGCCAACCTGCCGTCAATTCCCAAGCTCTTCGCCGACGTAGAAGTAAAACATGATCCCCTGCCGACCGGAACCAACGTCAAGGTGTATTACAAATTTAAGGAGAGCGATTCATGGACTTTATTGGGGACGTCGGATACGGTCTCCGGCGAATCGAAGGTGATGTCATTTGCCTCCGGCACCAATAGTAAAAAGATTTCCCTGAAAATAGAGCTAAACACCACCGACACTACCAAGTCGCCGAAAATCACCGAGGTGATTTGCCGCTACGCTCTATTCCCGACCCGAAAATGGCAGTGGAATATGAGGATCTTGGCGAAGAAGTCCCTGCAGTTGCTGGATAAAACCGCGGAATCGTTGACCGCGACCCAAATCCGTTCCAACCTGGAAACAGCCCAGGCGGCAACGCAGCTGATTACTTTCATTGATGTAGACGCTACCAGCTATAGTGTGCTATTTCAGGATATTACTCAAGACCCGTGGGTGCTGAACCAAGATGACGTATTGGAGGACCAGGTATCGGTTTCGCTGATACAGGCGTAAATATGAAAACCAACAGCTATCAACTACTAAAAGACGTTCACGAAGTCGTCGCCAGAATCGAGGATAAGGTAGATAAACGATTTATGGTTGTAGAGGCCAGAGTGGATAGGGTGGAGGATTTTCAGTCTAACTTGACCGGCAAGATAACCGTGCTGGGTTCAATCATGATTTTGTTTATCAATTTTCTGTGGGATTTTGGGAGGAATTTGATTAAAAAGATTGTATGAATTACGTTGAATTTAGGGATAAATGGCTGGGAGAAGGAATTGACTTTGACGGAAGTTTTGGCTTCCAGTGTATGGACGTTTATCGAATGTACGTTAAAGAGGTTCTGGGTATTCCTCAAAGTCCGGCGGTGGCCGGGGCTAAAAATGTTTGGGATACCTACTTGAAGGAATATTTTGAGAAAGTGGCCAATACTCCCGACGGAGTTCCGGCCCAAGGCGACATTGTGATTTGGGGACACGGTAAATTTGGGCACATAGCCATTTGTGATCATGCCGACAAACAATATTTGACCGGCTTCGAGCAGAATTGGGCGGAAGCCGGAACCGCCAAGGACGGCAAGGGAGTAACCGAACTTCGTAAACATAATTACGCCAACGTTCTCGGCTGGTTGGTTTTCAAGAAAGATAAAGATGAATTAAAAGAATGTTTGCATAAATTATTTGATGTGGTTATTCCCGAAAAAGAAGGCCTGGAAAGGGCTTTAGTAGAATTTAAGAAAACAGCCACCGAAGAAAAAAAACTCCTGGAAGACGGGATTTCCGATATGGAGCAAAAGGCTAGGGCGGCGGAGACTGACAGAGACCAATCAAGAGAAGAATTGAAGAAACTCAAAGAAGAAGATTATCAGCGGATGCAGTCGTTAGCCCAAAAACTTCTATCCCGGCCCGACTGGCCGGGGATTATTGCCGAGATAGATAAACTTTTGGTAGTGGAAGACCAGAAAAGGGCGGTAGAAAAGGAATTGTTTGCCGCCAACGAGAAGATTAGAGGATTGGCGGATAGGGTAATAGCACTAGAGGGCATTATAGGGGCATCTGACGTTATCAACGTGCCTATCAGAACACTTGAAACGGGAAAGAAGGTGATGTTTATATGGCAAAAGATACTCAAAGCCCTAAAAATTCGTTAAATAAAGAGGATTTGAAAAAGTGGGGATTAAACTTTATAAAGTTTGTCGCTCCGACTTTAGTAATATTTTTTAGTTTATTAGCTCAAGGAGTTGGTTTTGATAAAGTCTGGCCGGTAGTGGTCTTGGCAACCTATCAATCGTTAGCTGACCTATTCGGAAAATTTACAGACGGGAAATAATATGGGAAAAGAAAATACCGTCATTCAACCAACAGGATTTACCCGTAGACAATTCCTTTATCTTTTAGGAATTGGCGGCGGGGCATTAGCGGTAGAAAGGATACTTGGCAAGAAGGAAATTGACCCCGTATTCAAGATTGAGTTTGATAAATATAACGAATTTTTAAGTTTTAACGAGTGCTCCCAGCTCGCGGTCAGAATGGACAACCTCTATGATTCTTTGCCTGAATACAAATCTTCGATGACCAAACAGGATTTACTGGAGTGGGCGGTAGAAATGATCCCCATGTTTGAGTATGAGGGAATAGTTCCAAGAGCCAGATGGCCAAGAGAAGAAGGAATCGGATTTTTAGCTTTTCCCGATGGAGATTCCCATAATCATGTGGCCGGAAGGTCGGACTGTGCCAATTACGCCGGATTGAATTTACGATTTGCCAACGAACATTCCGCTTGGTATGAAAGCGATGACGCTCCTTTTACACTTTTGCATGAACTCGCTCATATCCAGCAAGGGCAAGATATTTGTAGCACTTTTGACAGAAGTTCGGTCGAAAATTCCGCTCAAATTGCCGGTTTGGAAGTTGGGGCGGCCATGGTTAATCAAGGCAACAAAGAAATGATGGTTCCATTGGTTTCCGAACTTCGGGGAATGGCCATATCCGCCGCCTATGCCGCGGCGATACGGACAAATAGGGTGGAAGAATTTATCGATTTTAGAGCCAAATTATCGCCGGGGGCGTTTGCTGACGCCAGGTTTGCCAAGGCTAGAAGGCGATGGAGCAACAACCCGGTGGAATTGATGACGATTTTGGATAGATATAATGTTACGCCCCTATTAATGATTTCCAATGCCATCAGATTAAATAATGCTGAAATTAAGGGACTGGCTTTTCCGCCGGTTTATGACAGCGATTGGGCTAATTATTACACATCTAACAGCCGGCCAATCCCAATTAAATTAAACGACTTATCATACTTTTTAGAACATGCCGAAGCAATGGCAAAAGATATGAAATAAAATTAGAAAGGGGGTGAAAATATGGAAAGAAAATCAAAAATTCCTTTCTTTAATTCTTCAATAGAAGAAGATGTAAAACTTCCCGTCCCCAAAGAAGAGAAACTGGTAGTATTCCCAGACCGCAAGGAAACTAAAGTAGATTATGAAGCCCATCTAAAATCAGTTATTGAACAGCAAAGATTAAGGAAAGAGGCTGACGCTTCACAGGAAGTCGCCCACGTTGAGATTAAAACTAATTTGGACTATGCCTTAGTCGTTGGGAGTGGGGATTGGCATATTGGGAGCGAAAATACCGACTACAAATTATTTGACAGCCACATGAAGGCAATCAAAGACACTGAAGGAGTCTACGCCGTTATGGTTGGAGATGAAAAAGATAATTTCGTTCTTCCAAAATTCAGAAGCGGATTATTTGAAGGAGTATTAAATCCGCAACAACAGGCAGATATGGTAAAGGGAATATTGGGAGGCTTGGAAGAAAAAGATAAAATTCTGGCGAGGGTTAGCGGTAATCATGATGAATGGACATGGACGGAAAGTGGAGTTGAATTGTCTAATTTTTGGCATAATGAAATGAAGTCTCCTTTATTGCGGAATGGGGGATTTGTCCACCTAAAATTGAATGAAGTGGACTACACGCTTTATCTTCATCACGGGAAGTCTTTATTCAATAGCAATTTTAATCCTAATCACGCTTCTAAAAGAGCGTTTGAGTTTCAGGGGCCGTACGATGCGATGTTTTCAGGCCATACTCACGTTGCTGAAGCCGCTCATTCTTGGCGTTGGGCTGACGAGTTCAAGAAAGACTATGTTCAGGTTAGAACCGGAACCTACAAAACAAAAGACCCATACGCTAGGGCCAAACAATTAGGAGAAGGACAGCCGCCCGGGGCGTGTATTTTAATGTCTACTGAAGATAAGAGGATGATGCCTTTTCTGAAACTTGAAGACGGGATTGAAGCATTGAAGGCGATAAATACCGTAAATTCGCTGATAGCTCAAGGATTGCTGGGTGAACCGGAAATTGAAGGGAAGAAATGAGGCGATGAGAAATGAAAGAAGTAATGATTTTTGGTTCACCGGATGTACCAAGGGGTTTCTATCATCTTGGATTCGAGATATTATAGAAACCCGTTTACAAACACCTGAACTTATCGTCAATCCTAACGATTTAGACTCATTTGACGGATTATGGTTTGCCTTAGAGGGATATGGAGAAGATGAAAATTGAATATCGGGTTTTCTGGACAACTAAATGCGGTCAGAAATTTGAGAACTATATCGAGGCCAACGATAATGATATTGGCCTCGGCCATGCCCTGTTGGCTTTAATTCCTAGAACCGATGGTAAGCGATGTGAGAACTGCGCAGAACTAGTAAAGTGGAGTCGGGGAGGGAAAGGACTGGAAAAGGATGTTGGGGTGTTTTGCGTGGCGAGAGGATTGCCGAGGGAAAAAGACAACTTAAAAAGCAGCCTTTAACTTGATTGGTGAATCAGGTAATGTCCGGTGAGACTTTATTGCCGCTAAAAACCATTATATTACCCATTGACAACGTTGTCAATGGGTAATATAATGACGTCATGCGTCAGAAAGGTAGCAGCCATCATAGCTGGAAGCCGGAGAGAAATAAACTGCTGTATCAAGACTACCAATCAAAAATGTCTTTGGTGGACCTAGTGACTAAATACCGGGTCGCGCCTTCGAACATTTACAGAGTGGTTAATATCATGAAGCGTGAAGAGCGGAGAAACGCTAGACCGGCGGTTTGATTCTGACAGATACTTTGACGCCGTCATTTTCTCTGATCATGTCGAACCTAAATCTCTTGTCTTTGAAAAACTCAAATGCTTCGGTCATCTCGCAATAGTTGGCAATAATAAAATGAGGGTCGGTTGATCTCCTGATAACCGGATGTTTTTTAATCGCCCTTTGAATGTCTTTTGTAGTTAAATGTTCGTATTCCAGAGTTGTTTTCGGATTCTTGTGGCCGACGATTTTCATTATCTTGGGGAACGAGACATCCTCTTCTAACAATCTGGTAATAAAACTGTGGCGCAGACTATAGGGGACCAGGTTGGGCCGCTTCAATCCTAGACGCTGAATCCGGTGGCGGAAGTGCGATAGCCAAGCCGGCGGCGCCGGCGGCCTATGATACTTGGTTGTAAAGAGATACTTGCCGGCCGTTTTTACGGCTCGTGTTATTTCGTCTGATAAGTTGGGCGGGATCGGGACAAGGCGGGCGTCATTGGTTTTGGTGTTTTCGGGATTGAGAACGAAAACGCCCCGGCCGAGATCCACCCGGTCAACCGTCATGTTGGCCAGTTCTCCCGGCCTCATGCCGGTATAAGCAAGAGTACCGAAAAACAGGGTCCACATATCCCAGAACTTCTGTTGGTTTTCCTTGATGGCCCTGACAGCCAGGAACGCCTCGATTTCCTCGTCGGACATGATGGCGCGAGCCCTGCTATTGTTTTTATAGATAAACGGGTACTCTGAAAGTTTTTTATTATTGGTGAACCTGCCGTAGTGCCGGACGACTTTGACAAGATTGTTAATGTAATTGTTGCTTCTGTCTTTTTCCCGGAGCGAGACAATTTGTTTATCAATGGAGGAAAAGGCGAACCCTCCGTTAGTTTGGAGCATGGTAAACGATTTTAGAATCGTTTTAACGGTTGATTCTCTAAGCCCAGCCCTGATAAGATAGAACCTAAACTTAATGTTTTCATTAGTCATAGCCCGCGTTGTTTAGCGGGGAGACCTGAAAGCGGGCAGCAAGACCCGATATCAATTATACAAAAATAATACAAATATCAAAAGTTGTTGATGATATGTATCAAATTGCCCATTGACAAAGGAACAGGGGTATGGTTAACTGATAATCAATTAACAATTCTGTACTGTCCTTCAGGCCGGTCTATTTAGGTATCCCGATAATGTTGCCAAAAGACGAGAAGTGAATAAACTGCTGGTCATAGGGATAATCTTCTTAGCCCTTTTTTTACTTTCAATCAATCTCGGCAAGCCATTTATCGGCCAGCACGACTGGAACGGTGTAGTATACGGCCAGCAGGCAAAAAATTTTGTCAGGTTTGGATATCTCCCGTTAAAATTCGGGGCAACTTTAGCTACGGCTGATATCCGGCCGGAAGAACGGAAGTATTCAACTCACTATACTCCGGTTTTGCCGATTTTGATTAGTTTTTCCTACAGATTGTTTGGAATCTATGAATGGAGCACAAGGCTAGTTCCTGTTATGGCATCATCAGCATCGGTATTATTAGTAATATTATTGGGTAGAGAATTAATCTCTTTTAGAGCAGGAATAATAGCCGGAGTTTTAATGGCAGTAACCCCGATGTTTGTCTATTACGGAAAAAATCCGGTGCATGAAGTTGTTTTACTGCCTTTTGTTTTATTGTCGTATTATTCATATTACAGATTTATAAAAATCAAAAAGAATAAGTGGTGGATAATTTTATTATTATCTTTGGCGGGGTCAATGTTGGTGGGGTGGCCAGGATATTACGCGGCGGGCTTGATATTTTTTCATGGTATTCTGTTTCGGCGGGAGGGAAAAATTAGGTTTATGCAATTACCTTTGATAGCCGCAACACTCTTGATTATTTTTTTCTTTCATTCATCAATTTTAAATCCTCAAGCAGCCGGAGATCTTCAGAATATATTTTTTTCCAGATTAGGAGGAACATCGATCGGTCCGATTGACTTTCTAACTAAAGAACTGCGTTACTCAATAAATTTGTTTTCTATTTCTCTGTTATCATTGCCTGCTATTTGGATACTCTTTGTTATTCCTGGCTTGACCAGGAATCTACATAAAGAAAATACGATTTTATTGTTGTTGGGAATATTTGGTTTATCTCATGTTTTGATTTTCCGTCAGGCAGGATATTACCACGAGTATTTATTGTTTCCGTTATTGCCTTTTATTGCGTTAGCTTCTGCAGTAACTGTTGAAAATCTATTAACAATATTCCATGGCCTAACAATTAAAATATTAATTGCTGGGTTCATCATATTTTTTGCGGCTAAAGAAAGGTTGGCCTATTTACAGACTTTGCTTACAAGCGAATATGTCCGGCCTGTTTATGAAGATGCTTTGGGTTATAAATCAGGGAGACAGGTTCTTTTCCCACAATTGGATAATGATAATAGAATTTATTTTGATTTTTATGCGGATTAAATCTATAGGTCCTAAATTATTTTTATTGATCCTGTTTTTTTATTTTCTGTCGTTCTCGTTTTTATCTATTAGAAATCATGATTTGTATCAGACTTTTGGTTGGGATTTAGGATTTTTTGATCAGTTGATGTGGCAGGCATCACGCGGGAATTTAAATTTTGTCAGCACAATAGGGAATATTAATCTTTTGGGCGATCATTTTCAACCTGTTTTATATCTTTTAGCGCCGTTATATTGGGCTTGGGACGACGTCAGAGTTCTTCTGGTTGCTCAAGCATTATTGATTACGGCCGCAGCTTTGCCCCTTTACTTTCTTGCCAAGAAAAAACTTCAAAATGAATTCCTCTCTATCTCTGTCTCTATCTCATATCTTATTTTCGCCGGAACCCAATTTACAATCACCAACGAATTTCACCAGTCAGCATTTATTCCGTTGTTATTATTGCTTGGTCTTTATTGGCTGGAGACGGATAAGATATTTAGGGGTTTGATTTTGGTAATTTCTTTGTTGCTGGTTAAAGAAGAAACAGGGTTTCTTCTTGTAGCGTTGGGAATAATGTATTCAATTAAGTTTTGGAAAGGCCCGGCCTTGCGGAGCAAGGCCGGGCCTTTATTGATACTTGCAGGAACTATTGGTTTTTTTCTTCTGGTCAGGATTGTTATTCCGGCCGTTTCATCTCAAGATCGGTATATTCATTACGGCTATGGCTCCTTAGGTGAAACACCTGTTGAAGTAGTAAAGTCGGTTGTGAATAATCCGAAAGTAGGCGTTAAATCGTTAATTGAACCAAAGATAAAGTTAGAACAGGTCGGTGTTTCAATTCTTTCTTTTGGGGGTCTGCCGTTATTATCTCCGGTAAGCTTGATCCCGGTTTTTCAAAATTATGCCGTCAGGTTTTTAGATGATAGAAATATTCATCGTTGGCTAAACAACAATCATTATTCGGTTCCATTAGGACCGTTATTGGCGTATGCGGCAATTTTGACTATTGAAAAATTAAAATCAAAAAAATTACTCGCGGTATATTTGGTGGTAACATCAATTATCGTCGCTATCTTTTTAAAACTTCCTGTTTTTTCATTCTTTAAATCCCAATTATATTTCACCCCGAAATGGGTTAAAGATATTGAATCTATCGTTAATTTGGTTCCTGCTAACGTTTCTGTTGCGGCTAACAATAGCGTTTTCCCCCACCTATCCCACCGGGATAAAATTTATTTGCTGCCGGAAATTAAAGATGCGGAGTACATAATTTTGGATTTGGAAGACGGTCCGAATAAATATTCGCCATTTGATTACAGTCGGGCGATTATGTTATCGGAAAAACTGGAAAATGAATCTTGGGACAAAATTGCCGTATCGGGTAAATCGATAATGTTCAGGCGGCCAAAGGGCTTATAATAAAGCCATGAAGACAATTGTTTGTTGTTATGGGACACGGCCGGAATTTATCAAAATCGCTCCGGTGGTTTTAGTTTTAAGAAAATATCCCGGTCTCAAACCGGTTTTGATTTGTTCCGGACAGCACCGGGAGCTGTTGGAAGGAATAGGAGAAGATTTTGGTTTGAAGCCTGATATTGAATTAAACATTAGAAAATCTATCGGAAACACTGATAATTTATCTGAATTAACGTCTTCTCTTTTGGCGGAATTTTCCAAAATATTTACTAAAATCAATCCGGACGGAGTAATTGTTCAAGGCGATGCAGCGTCAGCCGCTTTTGCAGCGGTTGCCGCTTTTCATCAGGAATTGCCAATTTTTTATATCGAAGCCGGTTTAAGAACATATGATTTATCTCAGCCATTTCCGGAAGAGGGGTATCGGCAGATGATCTCGAGGATTGCGTCAGTCTTGTTTTGCCCGACGGATATTGATAAGAAAAATTTACTGAATGAAGGAATTCCCGGAAATAAAATCCATGTAGTTGGAAATACGGTCGTTGACGCGCTAGCAATGATGTCAAAAGGTCCAACCTCGTCGCGACAAGGTTGGACCTTAACAGACAAAACAATTGTCGTGACCATTCACCGCCGGGAGAATTGGGGAGTTCCGCTTAAGCGGATTTTATCTTCGTTAATAAAAATTAGAGATGATAATCCGGGCTTTAAATTTATCGTATCGGTCCATCCAAATCCAATAGTTAAAAATGTTGTTGAAAACAGTTTAAAAGATGAACGGGGATTTGAACTGATTGTGCCGCCGAATTACCGGAAATTCATTTCAATATTGGGTCAGTCTTCTGGAGTTATTACTGACTCGGGGGGTATCCAAGAGGAGGCTCCGTCTCTTAAGATTCCTTGTCTAGTGGTCCGGGAGAAAACGGAACGGACAGTAGGTTTAGAAGCTGGTTGGTCAATGCTTGCCGGAACAAATGAAAAAGGAATATTGTCAGGATTTAAATGGTTAAAAGATTGGAGAATTCCAAAAGAAAATAATCCTTATGGTGACGGAAAGTCGGCATTGAAAATTGCTAAAATAATTTATGAAACAATTTGACAGAGCTTATTTCCTGAAACATTACCAATCTGCTGCTGATAAAAATCCTTCGCAGAAGATAAAACTGTATTTATCTTTAATACGGAATAATATTTCGGAAAATCATAAAAGGCCCGTCCTTGCGACGCAAGGCCGGGCCTTATTAGATATAGGTTGCGGATACGGTAGATTTTTGAAAGAGGCCGAAGGCGAGTTTGAAACTTTTGGGATTGACCCGAGCGTTTTTGCAATCTCCAAAGCTAGAAAATACGCCTTAAATACTAAATTTGAAATAGCTGCGATTTCATCATATAAGCCAAAGAAACGTTTTAACGTAATTACAGCTTTTGATATTTTGGAACATACAAATGACCTGTTAGGCTCTTTACAAAATATAAAAAACTGGCTGAAGCCGGGCGGGATACTTATAGTTGTGGTTCCGGTTTACGACGGAATTTTTGGAACCATTGGAGGATGGTTGGACAAGGACGTGACCCATATCCAAAAACTTAGCCGGTGGGATTGGTTAAAATTGTTCGAAAATAAATTTAAGATTGTGCAAAAGCAAGGAATAATCCGTTATTCATTAACAGATAAGATCTATCTGCATTTGATGCTTCCATGGTTGTTTCAATGGGGACAGGCAATATTGGTCAAAATGAAAAAAATATGATCCATATAGTTTTGCCGGCGTTTAATGAAGCGGAATCTCTGAAAGTGTTATTACCGGATTTGGCAAGAACTTTAAACTCGGAACGTTTGGCGCATAAGGCTTATGTTGTAGACGACGGGAGTTCCGACAAAACTTCGAAAGTTGTTAAGAATTTCTCCGGCCGTTTTCCCCAGATTAAATTGATAGTCCATAAAACCAATAAGGGATTGGCGGAAGCCATTAATACCGGATTCAAAGAGGCTTTAAAGTGGAGCCGGAGCGGAGATATATTGATCACAATGGATGCTGACAACACCCATTTACCAGGTTTAATTGTCAGGATGGCCAGATTGATCAATGAAGGAAACGATATTGTGATTTCGTCAAGATTTGTTTCAGGCTCGCGCGTCAGGGGCGTTCCCTTGTCCCGCCGTTTGTTAAGTTTGTCAGCGGGGATGATTTTAAAGATTCTTTTTCCCATATCGGGAGTAAAAGATTATACCTGCGGATTCCGGGCTTACCGGGTTGACCTTATAAAAAAAGGAATAGAAATTTATAAAGATAAATTTATCAGTGAAAAAGGATTTTCTTGCATGGTGGATATATTGTTAAAATTAAGACGTTTAGATCCGATTTGCGCCGAAGTGCCGATGATTTTAAGGTATGACCTCAAAAAGGGCAAAAGCAAAATGGACGTCGGCAAGACGATAGCGGAAACGTTTAAACTTATATTTAGGCGATTATGAAATTTTCTTTTGTCTGGATTTTATTAATTTCCGGATTTTTATTCACAAGGTTTTATAATGTAGGAAGCCTGCCTCTGTTTTCAGACGAAGGATATGCGGTTGCCAGAGCTTGGGAAATAAAAAATACTGGCGACTTACTGGGAATGGTGAAGTACGCTACTCAGCCAATTTTTATTTGGCTGATAGCATTATTTCAATTTTTATCTCTCAATAATGTTATTAGCGGAAGATTGGTTTCGGGATTTTTTGGACTTGGAACCGCTTTATTAATTTCAAAGTTAGCCGGTAAATGGATAAGTCGTAGAACGGAGATTACGGTATTTATATTAATGTCGATCTTGCCGTTTTCAGTTTTTTATGACAGGATAGTTTTATTTGAATCGGCAACTTTATTTTATATGAGCTTGGCAATGTTTTTCCCTTTGATGGCCGGGTTGGCTGTTTTAACAAAGCAAACAGGGTGGTTGATATTCCCGTTGGTATTAGCAGTAGGTAAAGGAAGTTTAAAAGAAAAAGCAGCAAAAATTTTCATAAGTATTTTAGCTGTTATAGCGGTTTGGTATTTGGCAGTCGGAGATTACAGTTTTATATCCGGAACTATTATCGGAAAAACAGCAACCCCGATTTCTGCATCTGGCAATTTAAAGAATAATTTATTGCGTTCAAAGTTGTGGTTAATTGATTATTTAACCTGGCCGGTGATTGGTTTATCGGTTTTTGGAGGATTTGCTGCATTCATTGATACAGTCAGAAAAAAAAAGATTTCTCCTGTTTTGGTAGTTGGCGGATGGACTCTGGCAATATTTTTATTCATCAATAAAACCGCGGTGATATTTTATCCCCGTTATCTTTATTCAATCTTATTAGGAGTAGTTTTATTGGCGGCAAATGGTTGGGAGTTTATCCAGAGTAGGGGGCTGAATAAAACGGTTTTATCTGGTTTATTTCTTTTGATTTTGCTCCCTGGGATAATCTCAAGCCGGAAGATTATAGCTACTCCTAAAGAAGCAAAAATTCCAAGTGAGGATAGATTCCAGTTTTTTGAGGATTGGACCAGCGGAGTCGGGAGCGGGAATCTTGCCGATGAAATTCTTAGAGAGGCAGGGGAAGATAGAATCAATGTTTATTTGGAGGAGGAAAATTCATATTTTGTGACTTTAAAAAGTGATCAAAGGCTAAAAGGAATTAAAATAGAGACGGTCTCTTGGTTGATGGATCCGCTTACAGAGATTCCGGGTGAAGTATTACAAGACAAGAAGATTTCATTGTTTATCCGCAACCGCCATCCGGATATTCCGGAAAATTGGCCGGTAAAATTAATTTGGGCTTATCCTAAAACTGATAAGAGGTCGGTATATTTATATAAAATTATCAGATGATAAAAATCAAAAGGCTCTCTATTCCGGTGGACTTTGATTTATCTTTTCTTAAAATCCGCTGGTCTGACCATTTGTTTATAAAAGAAGGCGGGAAGGTGATAGGAGAAGGAGTTGTTTATGGCGGAGATTGGGATAAGGCGGAGAAATTGGCGCGGCAAATGGCGGATATGAAATTTGAAGCTCAACAGAATGGGTTGCCGGTCTGCGAGCAAGTTTTCATATCAGGAAACAAGAAACAGGAAACAAGAAACAATGAAGAAATCGAAAAAATCGTTAAAAGAGAGTCAAATCTAAAATTGAAAGTAGGCCGGAATGTTATAGAGGATATAAAAGTTATTAAGTTTATCCGTAATGATTTGCAATTTCCCAATCAAATCAGGATTGACGCTAATCAAGGCTACTCCCTAAAGCAATTACAATATTTGATTCCGACTTTAAAAGAAGCCGGAATTAAATACGTGGAAGAACCGGTTAAGATTAAGGACTTGGCCATTGCTTCAGAAATGTTGCATAGATATGGAATGAAAATTATCCTTGATGAAAGTCTGACATCTATAAATATTATAAATGTTATAAAAATTACAGATGTTATTAACCTCAAACTTTCCCGAATCGGCGATATTAATCAGGCGTTTGAATTAATCAAATTGGCAAAAAAACACAATATAAAAATAGTGATCGGTTGCAGTGAAGAGTTAGAAAGAGGAATGGGGGCAATTTACGCGTTGGGCCATGAGGCAAAAAAGATTGGGGTGCTGTTGGAAGTTGAGGGTTTTGGTCCCCTTAGACTTAAGCATAAATTTTCCTCTGTCCCAAGATGGTTTAACCGGATAGAAAATCTTTCTATAATTGTCGTCCATAAAATCAGGCAATTTTTATTTGGGATATATTGGATAGTTTTGAAATCAGGAGTTTTAATAATGAAAAAATCAAAACTGGCTTCTTCTTTATCGCTTCATCTTGTGAAATGGACCGGAAAATCCAGTCAAAAAATTCACCCCAAGCATTTAATTTTTCAAAAATACCCGCCGGAATTTTTGAAATATCTTAATGAAAACGATTCTGTTTTGGATGTTGGTTGCGGCAATGGCCAAAATAGTTTGTTGGCTGCCGGGAAAGTAAAAAAGGTAATAGGTTTTGATATTGATAAAGTTCAGTTGAAAATTGCCGGGGATGAAGCTATCCGGCGAGGCCTAAAAAATGTCCGTTTCGATTATGTGTCCGCCGAAGATAAATTTCCCTATCAGTCCGATTCATTCGACAAAATTATTTTTTTGGGGGTACTGGAACATTTATCCAAAAGGGAAAGTATCTTAAAAGAGATTAAGAGAGTAATGAAAACAGGAGGAGAATTACTGCTGGGAGTACCGAACGAAATGACATCCTGGAAAAAACTTCAAATGAGCGTAGATATACAGCATTTTACCGATCCTGATCATGAGCTTGAGTTTACCAAGCGGACAATTACGGATTTGCTGACTAAAACGGGTTTTGTTCCGGTTTCAATTCAACCGACCGCCTACGATACTCCCTGGGCAGGGTTAATTGATGTAGTCGGCGGGTTATCTTTAAATCTTTATCAGCAATTCTTATTTTGGAAATGGAGTGTTGTTAAAAATAATCCGGAGAAATCCATAAGTTTTTTTATTGTTGCTAAAAAATCAAAATTATAAAAACTTCAATTATTTAAATAATTGAAGTCGTTAAATGAAATCTAATAATCCAAAAGTATCAGTTATATTACCGATAGGAAAAGACAAAAGTTTTTTAAAAGAAGCCTTAAAGAGCATAAGGGATCAGACTTTCAACGACTTTGAATTATTGTCTCAAGAAGATGACGGAAGGGGGTTAACTCAAGTTTTAATTGATCTGGTTAAAAAAGCTAAAGGGGAATTTTTAGCCAGAATGGATGCCGACGATATTTGTTCGCCGGATAGATTTAGGGTTCAGGTGGAATATCTTGAATCCCATCCGGATGCTCAGCTTGTCGGATCGTGGGCAACTTTAATTGATGAGAACGGAGACAAGATCGGTTTACAAAAAATGCCAACCAGTTGGAAGGAAATAAAAAAAGAAGTTTTTTTCCGAAATCCCTTGATTCATCCATCCTTGATGATGCGAAAAAGTTGGTTTGAAAAAATCGGCGGATATAATTCTTCTTTTACAGCTACTCAGGATTGGGAATTTATTCTGAGAACCTTATGGAATGAAAGAATTGAAAATATTCCGCAGACATTAATAAAATTAAGAATTCATCCCGGATCGGTTTCATTTTCAAACAACTGGACTCAAGTATATTTTGGCCTAAAAGCTAGATTGAATGCGATTATTAGAGGCGACGTTCCTTGGTATATGGTAATTTATCTAATTCCTTCAGTATTGGCTTTGATGATTCCATCCGACATTAAACTACTTTTTCGTAAAATCTTCATTCCAGACTGCCGATCGGCAGTCTGGAATGAAAAAATATTAGGATTAGTGATGCCGTTGGGCCAGAATAAAGATCAGTTGCTTAAATCAGGCCAATGGAGTCTTTGGCAGACAGAAATTGATGCCTATAAGAAACATTTTGGCGAAGTGGAGATATTTGAGTTTAAGTACAGGGGTTGGCGGAGATTTTTGGAAGCCAAATTGTTGCCGCTAATCGAATCAAAGAGATTTAAACGATGTTTGGTGTTGAAAGCGGTCCATTTATCGGCGGTAATCCCGTGTTTAATCGCGAAATTATTATATGGAACTCCTTATGTTTTAAGCTTTGGTTACAGGTATGATGAGTTTGCTTTAATTGAAAAAAAATGGCTACAGTGGCCTTTTATTAAATTAGTTGAGATATTGGCTGTTAGGTTTGCTGATTTAGTACTAGTCCCAACAGAATTGCTGGAGAAGTATGTTAAGAGTCTTGGCGCAATAAAAGTTGAAGTGATTCCGAACGGAGTTAATCCAGAAACATTTAAAGGCCCGGCCTTGTTACAACAACAAGGCCGGGCCTTATCCGACTTACGCATTCTTTTTGTTGGCAGGCTTGAAGAACAGAAAAATCTTAAAACGTTGATCGAAGCCGTTTCAAAATTGCCCAAAGGATGCATTTCAACGAAACTTTTATTAGTCGGAACCGGAAGCCAGAAAAATGAGCTGATTCAACTGGCTGATGAAGTTGGAGTGAATTTAGAAGTTGTAAATCAGGTTCCAAATGAAAAATTACCGGAAATTTACCGTCAGGCGGATATATTCGTTTTGCCGTCGCTGGCTGAAGGTCATCCTAAAGCTCTATTGGAAGCCATGAGTTGCGGTCTGGCGTGTATATCCGCGGATATTTCAGGGCCTAGAGAGATAATCATTGATAATGAAAATGGGTTATTGGTGCAACCTACGGTTGAAGGATTGTCTGCTGGTCTAAAAAGGTTGAGTGAAAATAAAGCGTTGAGAAAGAATCTGGGAGAAAAAGCTAGAATTACTGTATTGAAAAGATTTGATAAAAAGAAGTTGATGGAAGCAGAGATGAATTCGTTATTAAATTTCAAATAAGGCCTGGCCTTACTGCAACAGCAAGGCCAGGCCTTTAAATACTATGAAAATACTATTTGTCTTAGAGAATACTATTAACAATCTGGAAGGCGGAACGGAAGTCAGCAGTTTCCATCTGGCAAGATTGCTTCATCGGAATAATATTGACGTTGAGGAATGGGCGCCTTATAAAAAGAGGATGCCAATATACTTTTACACAGGCGTATTTTCACAAATAGGGATATTTTTGTTGCTCCTGTGGAAATGTGTGAAAAATAGGCCACAAATATTGCACATTCAGGGAAAATATCTTTTACCACCGGCAGTTTTAGCCGGGAAATTGTTTAGGATCCCTACGGTAGCCACGATCAGAGATTATATTGTTGTTTGTCCGATAGCTCTATGTCTGTTTAAAGGCCCGGCCTTGTTACAGCAACAAGGCCGGGCCTTATTTGATAACCATCATGACTTCCTATTTTTTATAAAAAAAGAACCCCCTTTATTTTTGTCGAAGTACCATCCGAAAGATAATAGGCTAAAAAGAATATTCAAATACATTTTATTAATCAGAGGTTGGTTTGTTTCCTGTTGGCTCAAGTATTGGCTGAAGAAGTCTGACGCGATAATTTCGGTATCAAAGACCGTGAAAGAGATCTTGTCGCAAAACAATATTCCGTCTCAAGTTATTTATAATTCTTTTGATACATCTTTTTTACAATCAAATAAGGCCCGGCCTTGGCAAACCAAGTCCGGGCCTTTAAACACTATCTTGTTTGTCGGGAAACCTTCTTATGGCAAAGGCTATGACATTTTCCAAGCGTTATCTCGAATGAAGGAGTTTAAACAATATAAATTTAAAGCCATCGGTGGTAGTACAAAATTGGGATATGAAGATACTTTGAAAGAGATTGGCCAAGCGTTAACGGTAATTGTCCCTAGCCGGTGGCCGGAGCCGTTTGGGAGGGTAGCATTGGAGGCTTTAATGATGGGGACGCCCGTAGTGTCTTCTAAATGTGGAGGATTAACGGAAATTATCGACGACGGTAAAACCGGAATTTTATCTGAACCAACCGTTGATCATATGTCCATAGCTTTAATATCGATTATCAAAAAAAATAAAAGATTCAGAGATGAAATTAAAATCAGAAAAGAACATTTAACCAAAAAATTCGAATTGATTCCCTTGAAATCTCATCTTAATCTTTACTCCGCTCTTATTGCTAAAATAAATTCCTGATGAAAAGATTTTCTCTGATATTGACGGTTTGGATGCTTACTCTTTTGTCTAGTGCATACGTCGCCTCAAAATTTATCCCAGAAACATTATTTGTAGGGAGCAGAAATTCTTTTGACGAGAGAATGCCCAGATGGTTTTATGACAATCGTCTTCCTCGTTTAGTTTGGATGTGGGCTAACTCTGATGGCAACCATTATCTATCGATTGCCAGAAATGGATACTATGAATTTGAAAATGGTTTCTTTCCTTTATATCCATTGGTCATAAGGGTTGTGGCCAATCTGTCGGGACTACCTTTTCTACTGTCGGGGCTTTTTGTGACATATATTTCTTTTATTTTATTTCTTAAATTGCTTCACAATCTTTTAAGGCTCGATTTTACCGATCAGGCAAGTAATAGAGTTATATTATGGATAATCGGATTTCCGGTGGCGTTTTATTTGGTAGCCATTTATAACGATGCTTTATACTTATTTTTGACAGTCGGATGCTTTTTTGCTGTCAGGAAAAATAAATGGTGGTTGGGCGGGATTTTGGGCGGGTTGGCGGCTTTAGCCAGATTTCCCGGAATAGCAATTTTTCCGGCCCTGTTGGTTGAATGGTGGAACGGTAAACGCCGGATTAGGGATTTGATCCCCGTTTTTTTTATTCCGTTATCAACTTTGTCATATTTTATATATTTGCATATTTGGGAGGGAAACTGGAGTTTATTTATGACTTCAATGAGCGTTTGGAGACAGGATAGGTTTATATTGCCAATTCAAACGGCTTACCGGTATTTTAAGATTTTTACCACGGTTTCTCCTAATAGTCTAATGTATTTAGTGGCGATAGCAGAGTTTGCGGCAGTAATTTTTGCTATCGCAATTTTAATCAAGGGATTTAAACTGGTTAGATTATCCTATTGGGTTTACGCGGCATTTTATCTTTTGATTCCAATGTCCGGCGGGACGTTTCAGGGAGAACCGCGATATATTATTCATGCTTTTCCGGTGATATTGATTTTTTCACAATTAATGTCTAAAAACCGGTGGCGGTATTTAGTTATGGGATCTTTATTTGTCTTACAGATGATATTAATGGCTTTCTTTTCCAGAGGATATTTTATTTCTTAAAGCTATGATTATTTTAAGTCCGCAACTGGGAATTTCTCCAACCGCTACTACCGGCGGTGAAACATATGACCGGGAATTGTTAAAACAGTTTGTAAGACTGGGACAGGATGTTAAAATTTTATTGCCTAAGAGTAAATCGATTCCCGTAGAGATTCCCGAGCAAATTGTTGATAGAACTCCGATTAGTCATTTTGTCCCGCCCTATACATTTAATTTGCTTTCAATTCCCTGGGTTATAAAACAGATTCAACGTTCAACGCTCAACGCACAACGTTCGCTAATTTTACGTATTCACTCCCCCGAATATTTGTTTTTCACTGGATATTTAATCAAAAAGCTATTTCCCAAGATTTTATTGGTTGTCCACTATCATTTAGACCAGACCGGGAAATTGTGGACGGCGATGAATAAGAAGTTGTTGAACATGGCGGATGCGGTGATTGCCGATTCGGAATTCTTAAAAAAACAATTAATTGAAAGAGTGGGGATTGAGCAGAAGAAAATTCATGTGATTTATTGTGGCGTTGACGTAGATAGCATCAAGCCGGAAATCAATAAAGGCCTGGCCTTGCGAAGCAAGGCCAGGCCTTATAAAACTATTCTATTTCTCGGTCGATTTATTGAGAGAAAGCGGCCCGATTTAGCCATTGAAATTTTTGCTAAGCTTCACGCAAAACATCCAGATACCAGATTAATTATGGTTGGAGAGGGTCCGATGGAAGAGAAGCTCAAAACTCAAGGTTCAAAGCTCAAAATTTTGGACGCAGTGGAGTTTCCGGGATCGTTGTTCGGGAAAGAAAAGCTAAAGAAATATCATGAAGCGGATTTATTTTTATTTCCGTCGGAAAAAGAAGGTTTTGTCTTGGTGGTTTTGGAAGCAATGGCTGCCGGATTGCCTCTGGTTGTTCCGGACTCTCTGGGTTTTCCGGAAGCAGTTGAAAATGGAAAGAATGGTTATCTGGCTGATCCGGGGAATATTAAAGACTGGGCTAATAAGGCGGAAAAAATTCTATATTCTCCAATTTTGCAAAATTCAATGAGGAAATATTCCAGATACTTAGCCGAAACTAAATTCAGCTGGAAGATGTGTGCCGGGGAAAATCTGAAAATTTATCAGTCTTTAGTATAAAATATACCTGTGGCAAAACCTTCCGTATCGGTATTTTTTCCATGTTTCAATGATGAAAAGACAATTGGTCTGTTGGTCAGGGGTATCAAAAAAATACTGGATAAAAATGCGGGAAAGTATGAAATTATTGTTATTGATGATGGTTCTACCGACAATAGCCGGGGAGAATTGTCGAAGTTAAGCAAAGAAATTAAAAATTTGCGCTTGATATTTCACCGCCAAAATAAGGGTTATGGCGGAGCGTTAAAGTCAGGATTTAAGGCAGCTAAATACGATCTGGTATTTTATACTGACGGTGACGGTCAATACGATATTGGCGAGCTTGAGCTATTGATCCCATTGATGACCCATGATATTGACGTAGTCAACGGAATAAAAATGTTCAGAAACGACCCATGGTACAGGATCATAATAGGAAATCTTTACAATTTTTTTGTCAGGAATGTCTTTGGGATAGATATTAACGACACCGATTGTGATTTCAGGCTTATACGCAATTCATCGTTAAAAAAAATTAATCTAAATTGCAGTTCCGGGGCTATTTGTGTTGAATTGGTTAAGAAATTGCAAGATATGGGAGCTGAATTTAGACAAGTATCGGTTCACCATTATTCCCGAAAGCACGGTAATTCCCAATTTTTTAACTGGAAACGAATTTTTAATACCGGTATTGAGCTTATAAGATTAAGATTGGAATTATGGAAGTTCATTAACCCATTAACCTATTAACCCATGAACATTCTCATCACCGGCGGCTTAGGATTTATCGGCAGCACTTTGGCAATCGCGGAGGTGAAAAGGGGGAATAAAGTAATAGTGGTGGATGCTCTTTTTCCGGATTACGGCGGCAATAAATTCAATATTAATCAGATTAAAGATGATATCGAAATTGAGATTGGGGATGTGAGAAATACTACACTTATGGAGAAACTGGTAAAAGGCCAAGATATTGTCTACAGTTTGGCCGGAACCTTGTCTCATGTTGATTCAATGACGGATCCGTTCACGGATTTGGAAATAAACTGTGTTAGCCAGCTGACTTTGCTTGAGGCCTGCCGTAAATATAATCGGGAGGCAAAAATACTATTTGCCGGCACCCGCAACCAATATGGCAGAGCAAAATATTTACCGGTTGATGAAAATCATCCGATGGAACCTGTGGATGTCAACGGCATAAATAATATTGCCGCTGAATGGTATTACCGGTTGTATCATAATATTCACGGATTGCGCACATGTTCGCTACGGCTAACCAATGTTTATGGGTCGCGCCATCAAATGAAGCATCCGCGTCAGGGAGTCTTAAATTGGTTTATCAGACAATTGATAGATGGGAAAACGGTTGAGCTTTTTGGTGACGGTAGCCAAATTAGAGATATAAATTTTGTTGACGATACGATCGCGGCATTTACACTAGCTGCGGATAGCCCTAAATCTAATGGGGAAGTTTTTAATCTGGGTGGGGATGCCGTATCGCTTGAATCTTTTGTCAAATCTGCAATTAAGGTTTTTGGGAAAGGGGACTTTAAGACAATTCCATTTCCTGCCGAAAGAAAATCAATTGAAGTTGGGGATTATATCGCCGACAGATCGAAAATCAAAGATAAATTGGACTGGGAACCTAGAGTTAATCTGGAATCAGGACTAAAAAAAACTTTTGATTATTATCTGAAATATAAAAAATATTATTGGAAATAACATGATTCCGACTTTAAATCCAAAAGAATTATTTTCAAAATACAGGCCGGAAATAGTTGAAGCAATTGAAAAAGTGATTGACAGCGGGGTTTATTTAATGGGAGAAGAATTATCAGGGTTCGAAAAAGAGTTTGCAGATTTTTTGGAGATACAAAATGTTGTCGGGGTAGGATCAGGAACGGATGCCTTGACATTGTCGCTTAAGGCTATTGGGATTAGGAGTGATGAAGACGTGATTGTTCCGGACAATGCTTATCCGACTGCTTTCGGAGTAGCAGGGAGCGGCGCTCATGCCAGGTTTTGCGATGTGGAGAAAGATACTCTGACAATATCCGCAAAGACCATTGAGTCTGTCCTGACGACCAAAACAAAAGCTATTGTAGTGGTTCATCTTTACGGAATGCCTGTTTTGATGGATGAAATTATCAATTTGGCAAGAAGGCTTAATATCTATGTGATAGAAGACTGCGCTCAAGCTGTTGGTGCTAAAATCGGGAATAAATATGTTGGAACTTTTGGCGATATTGGCTGTTTTAGTTTTTATCCGACTAAAAATTTATCCACCATGGGCGATGGCGGAGCGGTAGTGACCAATGATACTAAAATTGCCGATAGAATCAGAAGATTGAGGATGTATGGCGAGGATATCAGATACCATTCGCTGGAATCTTCAACTCATAGCCGTTTAGAAGAAATCCAAGCTGCGATTTTAAGAGTTAAACTTCAGTATCTCAGAGATGAGATAAAAGAAAGACAGGCAATGGGATTAAGATATCGGGAAGCCTTGAAACAGGAAAATTTAA
Organism: Candidatus Collierbacteria bacterium; assembly: GCA_016219325.1. Taxonomy (GTDB): domain Bacteria; phylum Patescibacteriota; class Microgenomatia; order UBA1400; family JACPES01; genus JACPES01. Next base: position 81,809 of record JACRNH010000026.1, on the reverse strand, counting down.
TCCCCGGGTTGCTGACAAAGGGTTTGACTCACGGTTATCATTTATTTGTGGTGAGGTCTAACAATAGAGACAGGCTAAAAGAGAAACTGGAAGCAGAGGGAATTATGTCTTTAATTCATTATCCCCAACCGCTTCATTTCCAGCCGGCATTTCAAAAAATTGGTCATATGACGTATTCGACACGGCATTTTCCGGTATCTGAAAATGCCTCCAAACAAATTTTATCCCTGCCTTTTTATCCTGGGTTGCCGGTTGAGACTCAAGATAAGGTTTTAGAGACGGTAAGACTATGGATATAAAAGAATATTACCGATTAGCTAAAATTGAAGATAGCCATTGGTGGTACCGGTCGGTGCATAGATTGGTGATTGGTGAAGTCATAGGTCAATCAACAAAGGCCGGGCCTTACTTCGCAAGGCCAGGCCTTATCAGAATCCTCGATGCCGGATGTGGCACTGGAGGGTTAACTGAACAGTTATCTGGTTTAGGATCAACGGTCGGAATTGATATATCTGGTTTAGCGTTAGGATTAAAGCCTCATCTGAAAGCAAGGTACGTCAACGGCTCTATAAACGATTTGCCGTTTGCGGATAAAAGTTTTAACTTGATTACCTGTATCAGTGTTTTTTACCATCGGCAGGTTTCAGACAAAAAGGCCGCGGCTGAAATATTTAGAGTGCTTAAAAATGGTGGTAAAGCCATATTTATAATCCCGGCATTCCAATGGGCGTTTGGGAGCCATGATAGGGCTGTTCATGCGGCTAGAAGATATAGCATGTCTTCCGCCACGGCGTTATTGAAAAATGCCGGTTTTACCATAATCAAAGCCCGTTATATTTTTGGAATGATATTTCCGGAATTTGTGATTAAGAGATTCCTGGACAAAATTGGGGTTAGCAACAAAATGATTTCAGATTTAGCCGAATTGCCGTCATGGCTGAATTGGATTTTTGAACTTGTCTGCAGATTTGAAAATTGGCTGGCAAAGTGGGTGAAACTGCCGTTTGGAAGTTCTATATATATAGTGATAGAGAAACCATGAACCTAAAAAACATCCTATTTGCCACATTGCGGAGAAGACTGGTGGACGGAGATTTGTTCGCCCAACAGCATTTGTTTGCTGGCAGGGTATTGGATTTAGGCGGAGGCCGGACACGGGGAGAATTTCCGCACGGCCGGGAATTAGACTGGACAGTTTTGGATATTGATTTTAATCTTAAACCAACATTAATTGGCGATGCTCAAGTTTTACCATTTAGAGACAGTTCTTTTGATTCAATCAAATGCAGCGAGCTGACAGGATATTTATTTGAGCCGTTAAAAATGTTAACTGAAGTAAAAAGAGTCTTAAGGCCGGGAGGGGTTGCTGTTTTTACCTCTCCGTTTTTAACTCCGTTTGATTTTGATCAGCACGACAGTATCAGGTTGACAAGTGCGTGGTGGGTTTGGGCGGCGGGGAAGGCGGGGTTGACGATTGAAAAACTGGAGCCGCAGGGATATTTTTTTTCGGTGTTGGGCGACGCAGAGAAATACTGGATTTCCCATTGGTGGCCGCCGCTACGATATTTGGGATATCTAATAATGTTTCCGGTTTATGAATTGTTGTTTTGGTGGGAGACGAGGTTTAAATCACCGAATTATTTGAAACGTTTCACGACCGGTTTTCTGTTAGTGTTAAAGAAAGATCGCCAATGAAGAAGATACTATTTTTTTATCCGACGAATAGAAACAGAGCTCTTGAGCTTGTTAGAAGCGGGGAGTCTCCGGATAATGAACTTTATGGGTTGAACTACTTTAATTTTTTGGGTTGGCAGGCTTCGTTTGCGGATGTTTCTCCGGTTTGGCAAAACTTTTTGGATAAAGTTTTTTTTCTTTTTGGAAGGCTGTTCAGGGAACAAATTGATATTACTTTTCAATTGGGGAGAGCGTTGTTGATGTTGCCGGCGATGAATCGGGCGGAAGTGATCTTGACCAATACTGACTCTATTGGTTTGCCGGTTTGTTTTTTGAAACGGCTGGGATTAGTTAAACCGCCGGTGATCTACGCGGTGGGGTTGTTTTATATTCAGGGGAAATTGAAGCGGGCGGTTGACGCCGGAGAAATAACGCTGTTTAGGCGGTTTTACACTTGGATTTTGTCAGCGGCCGACCATATCATTTACCATTCGCCGATAGAGAAGGAAAAATTAATTAAGCTAGGTTTATATAATCCGTCTTATTGTACGTTTGTGGCAATGGGGTCTGACGCGCGCTTTTTTCAAAATCGCGCTAATTCAGAATTCAGAATTCAGAATTCAGAATTAGTATTGGCTGTTGGGAGAGATCATGCCAGAGATTACAAAATTCTGTTTGAAGCGGCAGAAAAATTAGCTGACGTTGAGTTTGCCGTGATTTGCAGTCGGCGAAATGTCGAGGGGTTGTCGATTCCCGGCAATGTAAAAGTTTTATTAGATCTTTCGTATCGGGAAGTAGCTGATTGGTATCGGCGGGCGACGGCGGTAGTGATTCCAATGCGGGAGATGTATCGGTCAAGCGGGCAGATGACGCTGACCGATTCGTTTCAGGCGAGGAAACCGATCGTGGCAAGCAATGTGATGGGGATAAGCCATTATGGACTAAGAAACGGAATTGACGCAATTTTGGTAGCTCCGGACAATCCCAGTTTATTGCAGGGAGCAGTTAGGACGGTCGTAGACGATAAAAATTTGCGCAGCCGTCTGGAAAATCAAACCGAAAAATTATCCGGCAGATTTACGACGGAGAATTACGCCAGGAATATTGCCGAGGCGGTAAATTGGGCGACTGACCGTCTGCGGCTGCGGCCAATATGGTTTGGCGATTTGGAATTTGTGCGGCGGGTCAGGAATGACAACAGAAGGAAGTTTTTGGATGATGCGTATGTTTCCCGGTCGGATCAGCGAAGGTGGTTTGAGAATTACAAAAAAAAGACGGACGATTATATGTTTGTTTTGAAGGACAATGGCCGAAAGGTAGGGGTGGGAGCGATTTACAATATTGATTTGGCAAAAAAAAGCACAGAGGTTGGTCGGTTTGTGATTGATAAACAATTTCAGGGGATGGGATACGGAAAGATTTTGGTGAAGAAAATTTTGTCCGTCGCCAAAAATGAATTAAGATTAGACGAATTAAGGTTGGAGGTTTTTGGCGATAACAAGAAAGCGATGGGTTTATACCGGTCCGCCGGGTTTAACATTCAGAAAACTGGGAAAACGAGAAATGGTAAAACTGTTTTGATGGTACAATCTTTTCATGCCGCGGACGAGTCAGAGTAAGGTTTCGGTTTTGAAAGTGTTGCCGGTGTTTAGGCCGGCGATGGGGCAAGCGGAAATTGACGCGGTGGCAGAAGTGATTCGATCCGGGTGGATCGGGCTGGGGCCTAAAACCGAAGAGTTTGAAAATAAGTTTGCAAAATATGTTGATTCCGATTATGCCGTGGGATTGAATTCGGCGACCGCGGCGTTGCATTTGAGTTTATTGGCCTTAGGGATTGGCAAAGGCGATGAGGTTTTGGTGCCGTCCTTAACTTTTGTGTCTGATGCTCATGCGGTTCTTTACGTTGGAGCTAGGCCGGTGTTTGTGGATATTGATGAAGAAACATTATGTATGGATCCGGCTGACTTAAAGAGAAAAATCACCAAGAAATCCAAGGCGGTGATTCCGGTTGACTTCGGCGGCCATCCGGTTGATCTAGATGAGATTCAGCGAATCGCCAAGAAACACAATCTAAAAGTTATTGAAGATGCCAGTCATGCTTGCGGATCGCAATATAAAGGGAAAATGATCGGCGGGTTATCTGACTTGACTTGTTTTTCTTTTCACGCGGTCAAGAATTTGGCCACCGGCGATGGCGGAATGGTGACTACTAATGATAAAGATTTGGCAGATCGCATCAGGCGATTGCGATGGGTGGGAATTGATAAGGCGACATGGGAGAGAGAAGAAAAAGTATTATCTGAAGATTATCGCCAGTATGGATGGTATTACGATGTGGTGGATTTAGGTTATAAGTATCACATGAATGATCTAACCGCGGCGATTGGAATAGCGCAGCTGAAAAAATTAAAGAAAGCAAATCGCCGGCGGAAATTTTTAGCCAAAAGATATGATGACCACTTTCGTCAATTAAAGTGGCTAAAAATCCCAATAGTTAAGGACTGGGCGGAAAGCGCCCGACATAATTACGTTATCAAGACTAGGTATCGAGATAGGCTGAATCTGTTATTAAAGGATAGATTAATTTCTTCCGGTGTTCATTATATGCCGATTCATCACCATAAATATTATCGACAGACCGGATATACGGCGAACGTGCCGGTAACAGAACGAGTTTGGAAGACATTGTTAACTTTGCCATTGTATCCGACACTTTCGTTTCGAGACCAAGATAGGGTGATTAATGCGATACAAGAGTTTGGGAAGACATTATGAGAAAACCACAGGTGGAGCCGGATTATTTGAATATGCGATATTTATCGCGGGAGCGGTGGATAAGTTTTTGGTATCAAATTATGGAGGTGATGGAAACAAAACCGAGATCTGTTTTAGAAATCGGGCCGGGGCCGGGAATAGTAATGAGGGTTTTGAGGGAGATGGGGGTTTTGGGGGTAAGCGTTGATATTGACTCCCGGCTACGGCCGACTGTCGGAGCGGATGTTACAAAACTGCCTTTTGGGGATAAAAGTTTTGATTGTGTTTTGGCGGCGGAAGTTTTGGAGCATATTCCGTTTTCAGAAGTTTCGGGAGCGTTGAAAGAATTGGCAAGAATTTCACGAAAGTCAATTGTGATAACTTTGCCGCATTATTCGCGTTTTTCTCCTTCAATCGCTCTAAAAATTTTTCCATTTGTTCCACGCGTTCAAAAAGTGTTTCCGATTTCTTTTTTTTCGCCGGTACATAGGTTTGACGGACAGCATTATTGGGAGATTGGAAAACGCGAAACTCCGTTATCAAAAGTTAAACAAATGTTTTCGGCTATTGACGGCTGGAGATTGACTAGAGATTATTTAATAGAAGAGAATCCGTTTCATCATGTATTTGTTTTAGAAAAGCGGTACTAATAATACGAGTGAGCATGCGAATGACACGAATATCATCAGGAATTTCAATCAGGGAAGAACAAGTTGGGCGTTGGCTTGAGAGTAAAAATTTCAAAGGCGAATATTTATTGGTCAGTACCAAGTCGGAGTCGGTTTATTACCAGAAACTAAAGTTGTTATCTCCGGAAACAAAGTTAGTAGTTGATTTATACACCCCGATTTTATTGGAGAAAGAGTTGACGCTGTCAAAGTGGAAACCGCAGGATTGGGTAACGAGATGGAGAAATAAGGAGATGGTGAGGAAATTTCTCCGACGCGGAAATCATTTTTTAGTCGCCAATCATCGGCAGCGAGATTATTGGGTGAGAACGTCGAAACAGCTGGGTGTTTCGGTAAACAGACAGAGAATTTCGGTGCTCCCCACCGGCTCCTCATTAACCATTAATCATCAACCATCAACCATTCACGACCGTCAGGTGGTGTTGTGGTTTGGGGGAGTTTATCCGTGGATGGATCCGTTGCCGCTGGTGAAAGCGTTTGCGAGAATAGCCCCAGAGTTTCCCAACTGGAAACTTCGATTTTTGGGAGGGTGGCATCCGGCGACTGGATATAGAGGAATTTACAGGAAACTAGAGGAACTTGGTAGGCAGAAAATTCCAAAAGAACAGTTAGAATTTATTCCTTGGCAGCTGGAGAAGAGCTTAGGTAAATATTTGAGTGATGCGGTTTTCGCGGTTCATTTGGTGAAACCGACTCTTGAAGATTATTACGCCCATCGGGTAAGACTTCTGACTTTACTGGAAGCAGGAATACCGGTTATTACGGGAGGGAGAGATGCGATTAGTGATTTAATAGATGAAATTGGGGCAGGAGTGAAAATGGATGGTTCTGTGGAGAGTATGGTCAGGGAGTTAAGAATGGTTATGTCCAATCCTAAAATTTCGGCTACTTGGAAATTACAAACCTCCAAGATGTGGAAATTATTGATAAAGAGAGAATATATTCCGGGAAAAATGGCGTAAAATGTCGAATGATAGAATAAAGAACCGGAGAATTTTATGGTTCAAACAAAAAATCCTCAAAACAAAATTGCATTGTTAATTTTAGCGGTGTTCGCGGTAATCTCTCTTTTGTGGAGTGTTTTTATACCTGTATTTGAATCGCCGGATGAGTCGACTGATTATGAATTCGGGCGCTATTACGGCCGGACATGGAAACTGCCGGTGTTGACGGATAATCCGCGTCCACAAGGGGTGCATTTTTGGGAACCTCTGTATTTTTACATATTGGGATCTGTATCAAAGGCGATTAATGCCCCATTAAGTGAGGACAGTAAATATATGTATAGTTCTAGCGATCAGTGGAAAAGATTGCGCGAGCAACATCCGCTGAATTTACATCGGCATGAACCGAGCGAATTTAAATTTAATTGGGACGAGATTGCTTGGTCTCTTCACTTAATGCGGTTGGTATCAGTATTATTGTCTGTTGGGAGCGTGTGGTTTGTCTACAAAATGGGACGAGAAGTTTTTCCGGAACCCAGTTGGTTGCCCATAGCGGGAATGATGCTTTTTGCATTTAACCCGCAGTTTTTATTTTTAGGTAGCGCTTTGAATGTAGTAGATATGGTAATTTTTAGCACTGCGATTTTGTTATGGCTATTGGTACGCTTTATGAAGCGGAAAGTTAATAAAGCAATCGATATCATTGTGTTGGGGGCGAGCATGGGAATGGCGATACTTTCTAAAATGACGGCTCTACCAATATTGGCTGTGGCAGTTGTTGGGATATGTTGGAAAAGGATTGTGGAAAAAAAACCGGTGGTCAATGCGATTTTATTATTTCTAATTATATTTTTATTGACAGGTGGTTGGTATTTACTGAGGAATCAAGCTTTATACGGAGAACTTACCGGAGCGAAAATTCACGTGTTGGCGCGTTTCGGAAAGATGACAAATCCTTTCTTAGAAGAAGTTGGTTTACTGAATTTTTTGATTTCTTATCCAAAAACACAATGGAAAACTTTTTGGTCGGGGTTCGGCTGGATAACAATTTATTTGCCAATGATATTTCCGTTTACGATGTTAATGATATACGCGCATGGTATATGGGGATTTGTGGTTGCTATACGCGAGAGAACAAATATATTTTTGAATGGTGTTCAGAAAAGACAACTTATGGTATTGGCTATGGCTCCGATAGTTGTATGGCTGGCAATTAGTAGAGTGATATTTATTGTGGAAGTGTTTCATGGAAAGGATTTATTTCCAGTCAGCGGGGCGGCGGCTTTAATAGTAGTAGTAGGGTGGAGAACTATGTGGGAGATATTCGGCAGTAGCGATTGGGATAGAGGATGGATAAAAAAATTGTCTATGCCGGTTATTTTTTTGTTATCAATTTTTTGGTTTAAGCAGCCGGAGTTAGCCAGATTTTTTAAGGGAATAGCGAATATGACCGATGTTTGGAGAATGATTGGAACAGGAATATTGGCGGCAATAGCATTAAAAGTATTTTGGAAGTTAGTTTCCAATCAAAGATCTAGAGAAATATTTAGAAAATTAGTTGTGAATAAAGAAAATCAAATAGCTTTGTTAATATTGGGAATAATTGCGATTTCTGAACTGGCGATTTTATTTCTAATGGTTGTTCAGGGTTTGTATAATATGTCAATCCGGGAATTACTTAGGATATAATGGATATAGTGAAAACGTATAAAAAAAGCAAATAGCCAAAATTTTACCCTGCAGAGATTTAAATCGTAATGAAAGCGCATAAATGGGCACTCATACTGGCAATTATTTGTGGTTTGATTGTAGGATTGCCGCACTTTCTGATTCCCAAATTAATTACTCCTCAAACTTACGACCCCTTACATTTTTATTTAGGACAGGGGTCGTCGATAACGATGGAAGAGGTGTATACCTACGTTCCGGAAGTGAGAGAGATTTTGGAGGGGAAATTTTGGGTGACCGATACCCAGGTGGCCGAATATAGCGGCCGGCCGACGCCGTTTGCGGGTGAAACGGGGCTGGCTTGGGTGATGGCCGGGTTGGTTAAGTTGACGGGGTCAATGGAAAACGCGTTTATGGCGGCGGATTTTTTATTTCCGGCGATAACGTTTTTATTGGTTTACGCGATAATGATAAGTTTTGCGAAGGAGAAAATATTTGGACTGGCTGCAGGAGCGATTGTGGTATTGTGGCCGGAAATAATCGCGCTGATTCCGTATCCTGCGGCGATACTTTCATCAATTAAATCAGCTTTCAATCCCCGCGATTTCCTGTTTATTTCCCGCAATTTCCATCCGCAGCTGTCTTTGCCGGCATACCTTTTTGCTTTTTGGTGTTTATTAAGGCCTGGCCTTGCCACGGCAAGGCCAGGCCTTTTAAGACTAGTTGCTGCCGGATTGGCGATTGGTTTCCTGTTTTATACCTATATTTTCAACTGGACGGCGTTTGGATTGGGGTTGGGATTGTTTTTTGTTTCCGTTGTTTTGCTGGGCATCAAAAGGCCTGGCCTTGGGTTTCCAAGGCCAGGCCTTAATACGGTTCGATATTTGTCGGTTATTCTCGTAGTTGCCGGTTTAGTGGCCGCCCCGTATTTTCTCCAAGTCTGGCAATTCCGCCAGTCCGGACTGGCGGCTGATTTCTTTGCTAAGCTTTCCCTCCCCAAGCGCGGATTTTTTGATCTGACGGCGAGGCACTGGATTTTTGTTTTGGTGTTTCTGATTTTAAATTTTGGAAAGGTCATCTCGAACTTGCCGAGAGATCTAGCGGAGCGATTTAAATCGTCCCGATCCAGTATCGGAACTAGATTCCTCGACTTCGCTCGGAATGACGGGAAAAGTTTAATTTTGTTTTTGTGTTTCTGGATTGCGCCTCTTATTCTGCCTGATTTGATGCAAAATCTGCTTGGCCGTGATCTGGAGGGCAAACATTGGATACGGAGAATCGCTTATCCGTTTGGGATTATGGGTTTGAGCATTGCAATCTCTCAAATTATAAATAAAAAATGGATTAAATTGATATGTGTGCCGTTAATATTATTAGTATTAGCCTATGGATTAATCAGGCAAACAAAAATGTCATATAAAATTGCTGGATCCTACGCTTTAAACCCAGATAAACAAGAACTTTACGACTGGATAAACCAAAATGCCGTACCGAGTGCTGTAATAATGAGCTGGAGATGGGACGAGATGGTAAATATTCCGGCTCAAACTCACGCTTTTAATTTTTCACCAATTGGAATGCGTTCGATATTGCCGATTAATGAAGCGATTGATCGATATTTGTGGCAGTCTGCGATTCGCGGCGAATCAATTCCAGAAGTCAAAAAGGCCTTTTCTTCAATAGGAGAAGGAGGAACAAGAGAAGAAGGGGAGGCATTATCCAGAGTATTTTATTTTACCTATGCGGATGAAAATATTGTTTTTAATTTTCCGGATGAAAAGATAACAGAAATTATTAATAAATACAAGAAAAATTTAGCTTTAGTGGATGACGGAAAATTACCGCCATACCGTTTGAATTACATATTAGTAGTGAAGTCGCTTAAATTTCAACCCAAAAAAGATTTGAGAACTATAGAATTTAACTTGATTTTTAATAATTCTGATTATGAAATTTGGGGAAATGTAAAATAAACCGATGCTATAATCAGTTAGATATAAGGCATTCCAAAAAGAAGAAAATGATCTACATTTTGATACCGGCTTATAACGAGGAGCAGGAAATTGAGTCTGCGGTTGAGGAAACAGTTAATAATTTAGGAAAACGCAAATACCAACTGGTGGTAGTTGATGACGGAAGTTATGATAAAACCGTAGCCAGATTAAGAAATTTAAAGAAAAAATATTCTTTGGAAATTTTGCAGCATGATTATAATTTGGGTCCGGGGGCGGCAGTTCGGACTGGGATAGAGTGGGTTTTGGCAAGAGGCGTAGATTCAGATATCGTAATTACGATGGAGTCGGGTGGGGTAAGCGAGAAGGATTTAGTGTTGAAAATGGTTGATGCAATCGAACGCGAGGAAGCAAATATAGTATTGGCAGGATGTTACACCCAGGGGGGCGGAATGAAAAACGTGCCGCTTAAACGACAGATATTAAGCAGGACGGCTAACGGCTTATTGCGCTTAGCTTTTCCAATTTCCGGAGTTTCTACGTACAGCAGTTTGCTTAGGGCTTACCAAGTAGGAACATTAAAAAAAGCTGAGAATAAATATAACGGGAAGCTTATTGTTGATAATGGGTTTTTTTCTACAGTTGAGATGCTGATCAAATTATCTAAATGTAAGTGGACAAAAATAAAAGAAATACCGATGACGTTAGATTGGGGGAGAGGAAAACGGATAAGCCGGATGCGGATAGGGCGAACAATTATGTCTCACTTAATCAATATTATTAAATATAAAATTGAAGGATATTAATGGAAGTGGTAACAATAGTAGGAACCAGACCTGAATTTACAAAAGCTTATTTAGTAAGCCAGTCATTAAAGAAAAAAAAGATAGAAGAATATGTGATTCATACCGGACAACATTATGACAATAAACTATCGCGGGACATATTTAACGATGTGGGGTTTAGAGAACCGGATATAAATTTGAATATTGGTTCAGGAACGCATGGTTGGCAGACCGGAAAAATGTTGATCGGATTGGAAAAAATATTGATTGAAAACAAACCGGATGCCGTAATTGTTTATGGAGATACAAATTCAGCGTTAGCAGGAGCATTAACAGCAGCGAAACTGAATATTCCGGTACTACATATTGAGGCAGGAGCGCGAAGTTTTAATAAAGAAATGCCAGAAGAGATAAACAGGATAATTGTTGATCATCTGGCAACTATAAATTGTTGCGCGACCAAGAGAAATCTATTACAACTTAATAAAGAGGGAATAAGTATAGGAGCTATTTTTACCGGAGACGTGATGCTGGATTTAATAGAAAATTTTAAAGATCGGGTATTGATGCCAAGACTTGTGTTTCCTAAATCATTTTTTCTGGCGACAATTCATCGAGCTGAAAATACTGATAGTAATGAGCGTTTATCGGAAATATTTTCATGGCTTGGGAAAATAGGAGATCGGGTTGTATTTCCAATTCATCCTCGGACAAAAGAAAAGCTTAAAAGATTCAAGATCAAATTGCCGGAAAATATAATTTTAATTAGTCCGGTAAGTTATAGAGAAATGTTATGGCTGGAAATGCATGCCCAAAAGATTATAACCGATTCCGGGGGTGTACAAAAAGAGGCATATTGGTTGGGCGTTCCCTGTTTAACTTTTAGGAGAGAAACGGAATGGACGGAAACCTTAAAAGGAGAATGGAATCAGTTGATTACAAGTGAAGAACATTTGCAGAAAGGATTGAAGATAAAACCCAAAGGAAAACCTGATGTTGCCCTTTTCGGAAATGGCAAAGCGGTTCAAAAAGTGGTTGCAGAGGTGATAAAATTAGTTAAATGATTGATAAAACCGTTTTGATTCATTCATCTGCCAAAATTGGCGTGGGGACAGTAATCTGGGGATTAACACAGATACGAGAAGGGGTCGTGATTGGAGAAGGATGTATTATCGGGAGAAATGTTTATATTGATAAAGGAGTTATTATCGGGAACAGGGTTAAGATCCAGAATAATTCGCTAATATATTATCCCGCCGTAATAGGCGAGGGAGTATTTATTGGTCCTGGAGCAATATTAACGAATGATAAATATCCGCGATCAGTTACCCCCAAAGGAGATTTAAAATCAAGTGATAGTTGGAAAGCTAAGGGAGTGGTGATTGAAGAAGGGGCTTCGGTCGGGGCCGGTGTAGTGGTAATTGCCGGAGTAAAAATAGGCAAGTGGGCCTTAGTTGGGGCAGGAGCAGTAGTGACAAAAAACGTTCCAGAATATACTTTGGTAGCGGGAAATCCGGCGCGAATATTAGGAAAAGTGGACAAATTTGGAAAGAGGAGAAAATAAAATGAGGATTGGAATTAGCAAATCACATATTAGTAATGACGAGATAAAACGTGTTATCCAGACATTAAGATCGGGACAAATCAGCCAAGGGACAGAAGTAGAAAAATTTGAAACAGAATTGGCGAACTATTTAAAAACTAAAGAAGTGGTTGTAGTCAACTCGGGGACTTCTGCTCTGCATCTGGCCTTGTTGGCGGCGGGGATTGGAAAAGGAGACGAGGTAATTGTTCCGGCTTTTTCCTTTATCGCGACAGCAAACGCAGTGTTATATTGCGGGGCAAAACCGGTATTTGCTGATGTCGAGTTGGATAATTTCTTAATTTCTCCCAAAACAATTGCTCCATTAGTAAACCGGAAAACCAAAGCAGTGATTATGGTTTCTTTATACGGCAATCCGCAAGGGACAAGAGGGATGTTTGATTTTTGCGAGAGAAACAAATTATTCTTAATTGAAGATGCAGCGCAATCATTAGGCGCAGAATCAGGTAAAAAAAAGATTGGAACTTTTGGAATAGGATGCTTTTCTTTTTACGCGACTAAAAATATAACCACCGGCGAAGGCGGGGCAATAGCGTTAGATGATGGGGAGACGGCAAAAAGAATTAGGTCTTGGCGCAATCATGGCAACAGCGGCGGATATTATCAATATGACAAGCTGGGATTTAATTATCGGATGACCGACATCCAAGCCGCGATAGGCAGAGGGCAACTGCGGAGAATTAGGTCAATAATTGAAGCTCGGAAAATCCGAGCTCGAAAGTATCTTACCGGAATTACAAACAGCGAGATAATTTTACCCATTGAGGAAAAAGGACATGTTTGGCACCAGTTTACTTTGAGATCGAAAAAAAGAGAAATATATATGAGAAAATTGCGAAATTCGGGAATTGAGAGCAAAATTTATTATCCGATTCCAATTTATCACCAAAAAGTTTATCAAGAGTTAGGTTATCAAAAGTTAAAATTAACAAATACAGAAATATTATGCAGGGAGGTTTTTTCAATTCCGGTTCATCCGGGAGTATCTTTAACGGATGTTGGTAAGATATGTAGGTTAATAAGATGAAAATACTTAAAATGGCCGTGGCCGGGGCAGGATACATGGGACGGAGTCATATCCGAATTTTACGGTCCTTTAAGGACGTGGAATTAGTAGGGGTGGTAGAGCCGCAATCGGCAAATGCCGGAATCATTGAGAGGATATATGGTTTGAAAGTTTATAAATCGGTGCCAAAATTATTAAGTAGCCAAAAAATAGATGCGATCTCGATTGCGGTGCCAACTGCTTATCATTATGAGTTGGGAAAATATTGTCTTTTGCGGAAGATAGCGGTATTGATGGAAAAGCCGATTGCAGCTACGGTCAGTGAGGGCCAGGGCTTGGTAAAGTTAGCAGAAAAGACAAATGCGCCTTTCATGGTGGGACATGTGGAAAGATTTAATCCGGCGATTGTGGAATTAAAGAGAAGATTAACAGAAGGGCAACTGGGAAAAGTGTTTGAAATTAGAGCAGAAAGAATGGGGCCTTTTCCGGCGCGGATTTCAGACGTGGGAGTGGTGGTTGATTTGGCAACTCACGATATTGATATTTTTGAGTATTTATTAGGATCCAGAATTACTAAAGCAGTAACTCGAACTAGGTCGTGTTTTCATCCGCGGCGTGAGGATTATGTGGTTAGTTTATTGGATTTTGCAGATGGGGTAACGGGAATTTTAAGTGTAAATTGGATAACCCCAACAAAAATCAGACAGTTAAGGGTAACAGGGGAAAAAGGAATGTTTCTGGTTAATTATTTGACTCAAGAGTTATTCTTTTACCAAAATAATAGTTCAGAAGTAAAGTGGGAACAAATGCAGATTTTTAAAGCGGTTAATGAGGGCGACATGATTAAAATTAAAGTAAATAATGCTGAACCATTGTCTGTTGAACTGCGGGCTTTTGTAGATGCGGTAAAGAGCAGAGAAGAAATGCCGGTAAAACCCGAAATTGGTTTAAGGGCTTTGGAGGTGGCGACTGGGATATTGAAAAAGGAGATCGTTCTGTGGAGGTGAGAATAAAAAGGTTTTTCTGGTTAGGATTGATAGTGAAATTGGCGGTTTCATTTCTGACGGATCATGACGACATTTGGTTTATTTGGAGCATACCCTCTAACTTTTTTGGGCATATTAATCAGATAGGAATATATTACCCCCCCTTGGCCTATATTTTTTATGGTTTGCTTTCGCCTTTCTACTTTTTTGCCTTGCGTTATGGAGGCTGGATGTTGAGGTTGCCGTATATAGCTTTTGATATTTTGATTTTGTTTTTATTACTAAAACTGGTTAGCCATAAACAGAGAGCAAAGACTTTAATTTTGTGGTGGTTTAATCCGGTGGTGATATTTTCAATTTACGCCATGGGACACGTAGAAATTATTCAGGCGGCTTTAGTAGTGTTATCTGTGTATTTAATAAAAAGGAGACAATGGATAGCGGGATTGTCTTTCTCGGCCGCGATAGCATTTAAAACAATGCCGATTATTGCTTTACCGCCGATTACTTTATCTATGAAGAATAATTGGCGAAGTAGATTACAATGGTTTTTTGGAAGCCTCGTATTGCCAGTGGGTTTAGGATTAATATTCTGGGTGGTGACTAAAGCTGATTTAATAAACAGCTATTATCCTAAAGTAGCGACGCGGCAATTGGAATTTAATTTACGGCCGGACGTGATCTTAATGTGGTTATCAATTTTTGCCGGAGGAATTCTTTATTTATACATCATATGGATTGCTTCCAGGCGAAAAATAAAAACGGGATTGGATTACGCGGAGATAATCATGGCATCGCTGGCGGCAATGTTTATCGCCAATCCGGCGAATTTGATTCACAGGTTTGTTCTAATCGTTCCGGTATTGGTCTATGTTTTGGTGAAAAGAAATTGGAGTTCAAGATGGATTTGGATTTTCAGTTTAATGTTGCTGTTGGGGTATGTTTATACTTGGCCGGTGCAATGGGGATTATTGCGTAATTGGTACGTTGCGGCGCCCGAAAGGCCGGCTTTGCGTGAATTAGTGGCGCCTTGGATTAAATATGAACATTTGGCTTTGGTGTTTCAGACTACGAGCAG
The DNA here is from genome assembly GCA_016219325.1 of Candidatus Collierbacteria bacterium. GTDB lineage: Bacteria > Patescibacteriota > Microgenomatia > UBA1400 > JACPES01 > JACPES01. Next base: position 66,670 of record JACRNH010000026.1, on the reverse strand, counting down.
CTTAATATTGTTTTGGATTTCCTGGAAGATTTTGAAAATCGGTGACGAAGTTGCGCTTCTATTGACTAATTTTAGAAAATCGCGTTAGTGTTTGAGGAATTCTTATGGAAAAAGATAAAAACTTTTGTCCAATTTGTAAATGTAATTTTATTGATGATCAACCGATTAAACTATCGGTGACAAATTTATACAATTGCAGTCATTGTGGCGTAGTTTTTGCTAAACCTAATTTTCATAATCCTAACAAGGATTTTTTTGATTCCTATCAGGTTGATCAATGGCTTAAATATTACCGGATGTTTCGTAAGAAATCTCACAAACAATTTGTTGAAAAGCATAAAGAACTGTTTAAAAATGGAATATCTGTGTTGGATATTGGCTGCGCTGCCGGCTGGTTTCTGGATGAAGTAAAGAGAAAATTCAGTACCGCGATAACAGTGGGAATGGAGCCATCTCCTTTCATGAAAGACAAGATTAACAAATCGTATCTGATCTACTGGTTTGGAGCCGAGCAGTTGGGCAAAGTTAAAGGAAAATTTGACATGGTAACTTTGTGGAATGTATTTGAGCATTTTTCCGATCCACACAAAATTATCCGTCTAGTAACAACAAAAATTAAGCGAAATGGATATTTAGTGCTGTCGGTTCCAAATCAAAAGGGATTGATCTCCAGGATTGCATATTTTCTGGCAAGAATTTCGGGAGGAATTTTATCAATGCCATTGGAAGAATTGTTTCAGACTGATAATGCTTTCGGCCATCTTTTTCATTACGACAGACAATCTCTTTCTAAACTGCTTGGAAAAAACGATTTTAAGGTTTTGTGGTGTGAAGGGGTAGATATTGTGGATGTATCAAATGTCAGACAACGATTAAAAGTTACCACTAATCATGGCGATGAGATAAAACAGCAAGCACTAGCCACTGTTGTAGCCCAATTAACCAGAATTGCCAGTGTGACTGATTTTCAGGATGAAATAGTTGTAGCAACTCGTAAGATCTAATATGAGAGAAAAATTATTTCTTTTACTAATAATTATTTTTGGGGTTGCAATTCGTCTAGTCAATTTACATCAACCTCCGGTGGAATGGTTTCCCACTAGGCAGGTAATGGATTTAGATATAATCAGAAGTTTTTATCTAAACGAAACAACATTTCTTCGGCCAGTGGTTCACAATTTCGCTCGCCCTGGGTATTTGCTTCAGGAGTTTCCGCTGTTGTGGTGGGGTATCGCCCAACTGATGAAATTGGCCGGGGAATTTTCCACTAGTTTGGCCAGGTTGGGGATCATCGCTTTTTATCCGTTGTTATCAATTGCCATTTATAAATTTCAATCGTTGTTTTTTAGCGATAAGTTATCCCGTTTACTACCGGTGGCGCTCTTGGCGGTGTTACCGCTGTCGATTATTCAGTCGAGGTCGATCCAGCCGGAATATCCGATGATCACAATGATGGTGTGGGCTTTTGTGCTCTGGGTTAGATATTTAAAGAATAGTAAGGCGAGGAACGTTGTTTTATCGTCAATTTTATCAGTAGGAAGCGTGCTGATGAAATTAACCAATGTTTATTTGTTGGCGCCGATGGCGGTGGCGGTTTTAATAAATCGAAAAAACCAAAGTAAGTATATTTGGGTGACTTTTCTAACATTGGCTATGATCACAATTTTTAGTTTGTATATTTGGTGGTTCATGGTTATTTCTCCGGTTAGAGCGACGACTCCAAGCAGTTTTGACGCAGTATGGAGGAAAGATTATTTATTATCAATATTTTTAATTTATTCTAGGGATTATTTATTTTGGAAGGGATTATTGGACAATTTAGTTGTAGCTACTGCGACAAATATAGGAGTTTTGTTGTTTCTTTTATCTCTTTTTTATTTGATTATTGATTTTAGAAAAAAAAGCACAAAAGCCAAAATTTACAGTAGTTTAATATTAAGCTGGGGTTTGTCTGTTGGACTAATGTTGGTAATAATGTCCGGCAATAGTTTACAAGAATATTACTTCACTAGTTTATTGCCGCCGGTAACTTTAGGAATTTCTTACTCTATATATAAGATTACTCTTAATTTAAACAATCGTTGGTGGCGTTATCCAACAGTATTTTTTCTATTGATTTTGATCAGTTGGCGTAGTTATCTATTTGTTCAACCAAAGCTAGCGTTGGAATTGGATAAACAGTCACTACTTATAAATGAAGTAAAAGGACTCGTCCCCAAAGATGATTCATTGGTGTTGATAAGCAATGTAAGCCCACCTCTACACGGTTTTTATTTGGATCGTTGGACTATACCGATCAATTTTTTACCGGCGCAAATGACAAAAAGAGATCTGGCAGAGTATAAATATTTATCCAGTGGTGACAATTGGATTAATAAATCGCCCGAAGTTCAACTGACGGAATTAATGGCCAAAAACTATAGATATCTGGTAGTAACCGATCTAGAAACATTTAAGAACGAGAAAGAGCTTAAAAGGCACGTTTTGAATAGTTATTGCTTGTTATGGACAGACGAGAGGGGTTATATTTTTGAACTATTACCCTGTATTTGATTAACTAAGTTTAGCAATCAGTGATCGCGCTTTGTCGGTGGCCGGCTTAGAGAACGCAGAACAGTATTCTTTTAGAAAGATTTTTTGCCGGGCAAACATCGTATTCCTAAATAGTTTATCATAAAGAGACTTTTCTATCAATTTTTTTAATTCCGTTTGAGATTTGAACATCGCTGTGGCGCCGGAAGAAATAATAAACCAATTGGAATAATTATAGGCGCCATTCATGCCCGGAAAGTCATATAAAAGAATTGGCTTTTGCTGGAACATGCTTTCTATCGTGGTTGTAGAAGGATTAGAAATAATAACATCACTGGCGGCAATCGCCTCTTCAAGTTTAAGCTCCCGATGATCGTAGAAAAGATCAATTTTCATATCCTTAGCTAAGGAGATAATCCATGATGCGTCAACCGAAGGATGAGGGCGGAATATCACTTTCCAGTCTTCGCCCGATGCCAGCAGGGTATTGAATATCATCGTCATAAATTGATATGGGGATTTGTTTGGATATAATCTGGTGGCGCCGGAGGGAAATACGGAAAGGATTAAAAGAACTTTTGTTTTATGATGAGATATATGTAATTTTTGTCTTAGAGATGATTTGGAAATAATTGACGAATGTGGATATCGGTAGCGGTCAAAAAGCGGATATCCGGTAATCGGAATTTTTTCCGGGTTTTGACTTTTGGCGATAATTGAACGCGTTTTTTCTCCCCAAACCGCGAAATAATCGTTATTTCTAAAAGAGTGGTCGTCATCTTCATTCAAGATGATTCCATGCTGAAATTCCAGCACAGTTGTTTCCGTGGATTTAGCCGCCATGGCAATGGTTTGGCTAACATTGTCGGCCGTAGCCGGAGTTACCAATAATTTTCCCTGTTTGAAGAGATGGTTGGCGCCGTCGAGATAATCCGTAAGAAGGGGGAATTCAGCCATAAAGTAATAAAGAAATTTGGGGAACAAAAATTGCCAATATTTTTGATTCTCCAGATCAAAGAAATGTTTCAAATGAGAATATGAAATTATTAATTTAAGGTTAAATGCGACTGTGTTAATAAGCCGTGTTTGCCATAAGGTTTTTTTTTGTTTTTCCAGTGTTTCCAAAGATATAAATGTTGGAATGAGATTTGCTAATTTTTTTGTTTGCTCGGGAGAGATCTTCCCGATAACAGCGAGGCTGCGGTTCTGTTTTTTTAATTTCTTTATTGCCGGGATAAAGTTTTCCAATTGGTAGTAATTAGCCATGATGATTAATTTATTGGATTTAATAGGCGATGCCGGGTGAAATAATTGATGATATGAGGCGCGAAGTAATTGCCAAGTTAATGCGACCAAAAAGTTTATTGTATAAGCGAACATTGTTTGTGAAAGCGGAATTCTGAAGTTCATGACTCGCAAGCGGCGCTTCTTGGCCAATTGATAAAGGGCAATGTTCTCTAGGTTTAGTTTCTCCGATTGATAGCGTCTAAATGGAGACTCCAGCCATCGCGGAGAAATATGAATTACATCTGGTTTTGTTTTCTTAATTATTTCTTCAGCGGTCATTAGGCTATGTAGGATTTCGGCCAGAAACAGGTCTAAAGAATATCCAATCAGGCGGTTGAGCCGGAATTGACTTTTGTATAGAAGATTTTTATGTAACCGGGGGTCAGAATTCCATTTTTCCATCAACATATTTAAGTGATTTTTGGCTGTTTTGACGCGCCGGGAAGCAGGATAATAGTTTCCGATGTCCGAGAATTTAATATTTAGTTTCTTCGAGAAGATATTTGTAGTCGGATCAGAAGAAATAATTTCTATTTTGACATTTTGCTTATCCAGTTTGTCAATCTGTAACAAACTTTGTTTGGACTCATTCATTGAAGTCACGAAAAAAAGATGTTTTAATTTCATAATTTTGGTTGTCTGTATAAGGGGAAGTAATGTTCATTAGTTATGTCGCTTTTTTGGGATAGTAAATAGTTATATGTTTTTTGGTTGTGGATTACTTCTCCGGTATAAAAATCAGCACGGTTGTCCGAAAATCCCGATTTGTAAAAAAATAATTTATCATCAATTCCACCACCTAGATGAAATTTGCGAAGACCAAGTTCTTTGCCGATTTTAATTGCTTCCCAAAGTATCAAGGTTCCCGGACTTAAACTTAAATATTGACTGTCACTTCCGGCGAAATGGTAATGGAGAAAATCATCCGATTTTAAAAATATGGCTCCGGCAATAAGTTTATCTTGATAATGGGCTCCCAGCCAAAAGATATTATTGTTTAATCTATTAAAGTGATCTTTAAAGAACTTTTCGGAGAATAAATAATAGTCTTTAGATTTTTTTCTTTTCATAGTGTCAATGTATAAACGATAGAATTGATTGATTTTCTGCGGTGATTCCAGTTTCACTAAGACATTATTATTTTGAGATTTTCGAATAATATTACGATGTCCTTTTCTGAAGTCGCCAAAAAGTTGCTTTTCAGACTTTGATAAGTCAATCCAGATTGTTTCGCCTCTTTTTATTAGTGGGATTACACCTTTGGCAGTTAAGTGATTTTTAAGCAGCGGATGAAAACGAATAAATTCGCTGATGATATTATTTTTTTGGCAATAGAGATTAAAAGCTTGGCGAAATTCCAGATAAAACTTTTTATCTTGGAAGTTGGCGAAGGGACCGGAGTAGCCGTAAGGTGAGGTTATATCGCACCATTTACTATCAATTTTCCTTTTTAGGATAGGGTAGACGACTGAATGCGGACCCTTTTGATATTTGAAAAGTTCGAAATCGGCTTTTTCATATTCAGCCAAAATTTTTCCGTATTCTTTAAGATAATAAATATCAATCATGGCGGACGCCCCTTGCTAATGTTTTTATCTGATAGTCCATTTCCTTTTTACCATAACGCTGATCTATATTCAGATACAAAAGATTGTTGGTGAGCCAGTAGGAATCAGGATTTTTTGAGGGGCTAAGATTTTCGGGAAAAGGCCACAATTGAGTGGCAAAAATTCCTTCACTTCTAATAAGATCTTTTACGCGCGCGGCTTTAGACGAGACAATCGGAAACAATAGGGGAGTCGCTCGTTTGGGAGAAGGTAAATTCAACAAGGTAATTTTTTTTAGATGGATGAGTTTTTGTTGCATAAAGTTGGCATTTTCTCTTCGTTTCCGAATGATTGTATCCCATTTAATCCGTTTCACCCAATGATAAGATAAGATTGAGATGTGTCTGACTTTGTCGTCGAAGAGAGTTTCACCTAAGTGATATAGTTTGTAGGAAATTGCCCAAGCGAAATCTGAATGAAAAAGATGACTAAAACTTCTCAGGAGAAGCGCGAGCGTTTGAAGCAACTCGGGAAATAGTTTTGGATGTGAAAAATGTATGTCTAAATAATTTTCTTTGTTGAACTCTCTTGGCAGCACCATCGCCGCACCGCTAGGGACCCCGGCATATTTTCGGAAACTGTAAAGCTGAAACGTATTTGGTTGAGATTTGACGATTTCCGGTACCAACGGCACGTTATCTTTCAACAAGGGAATTTTCTTTTGTTGACACCAGGATTCGATAAGACGTGTTTCTTTTTGGAGCCAACCAGCATAAGGGATGATGACAATAAGCTTGGTTTGGGGATTGACTTTAAGCGCAATATCGGCGAGCCGAATTTGTAAATTTTTGCCTACAGGATAGTAAATACATTTAATTCCATTATGTAAAAAAGGTTTAACGATTTCTTGACAGTGGTAACTAGGCAGCAAAACTTCATCTTTTGGATTTAAGCCTAGTAATTTAATAATTAAAGTCAATCCGCCGCGTCCGCATTGCAGCCAAAAAGTTTTATTTTCAGGAAACAGATTTTGATTTACCTTTTTTAGAGAGATAGGTTCTAACGATAGGTTGCCGCCAATCATATCTTTAAAATTTTGTTTTTGAAAATTTTGATAAATCTATCAGCCGCGTTACCGTCTCCATAAAGATTTTTGCAGTTGTGAAGGATTTGTTTAAAATCTTGACTTAGGGCGGTTTTCAGAGCGCGGGAGATTTGTTTAGAGTCGTAAGTGACCGATAAAATATTCTTAGCCATCTGTCTACCCTTTTGGCGCCGTCCGATGTTTATTACCGGAAGTTTAAAACTGGGAGCTTCAACAATTGCGGCGCTGGAATTGCCAATAATTGCATCCGCGTATTTAAAGAAAGTCAATAATTGTTGATGAGGCAGGTTGTTTATTACTTGCCAATTACTTTTTTCCCCAGATGATTTAACGATCAGCCGACGCATTACAATACCTCCGGTATCAGCGTTAGGATTAATCTGGAAAATTTGGTGGCGAATGCCGCTTAAGACGGTTAATAGGGGTTGAATTTGTTCTGCGGGACCAATTCTTTTTTCACCTGTGTCGGGATGAAAAATGACTAAAAGTAGTTTTTGATTCGAGTCCAGGTTGAATTTTTTCCATAAGTTTTTTTTAGGTAAAAGTTTGGTTTTTACAGCCGAGTCGATTCCCGGTTCTCCAATCGCAAAGACACTGTTTTTAGGTTTTCCATTACTGACAATTCGTTTGGCGTCAGTTTTAGTAGGTGGAAAGTGCCAGTCGGCGAGGTCGGTGATAATGTTTCTGAAATCGTTGTCTAAAGAACCGGTAATACAGCCGCCGCCGATATGGATGATTGGAATTCTTAACAAGTAAGCTGTCATGGCGGCCGCGGCGCTTTCGATTCGGTCGCCTTGGATTAACACGTAGTTGGGCCGATATCTTAGAAGGATTGGAGGGAGTTCTTTAATTATGACTTGATACTCTGATAGCATTCCGATTTGGGATTCAACGATTTCGGTTTTGATTTTTCCAATGATTTTAAATCCTTTTTCAAAGATTTGTTTGACGGTTAGACCAAAGCGTTCGTCCAGATGCATATGGGTAACAACTAAGCCTAGTTCTACCATTTTTTCCAGTTTTAGCGTTTCTAAAATTGGTACCATTAAAGCGTAATCGGACCAAGAACCTGTGAAATAAATAACCTTTATTTTGGATTGTAGCATGGCTTTATTCTAGCATGCCGGTTGTAAAATTACCGTAACATAGTTTGCTTTAGGGGAGTGAAAGGGGGGATATCGGCGTTTATCGTTTTGCTTAAGAGTTCAAAGTACTGGTCGGCTTTAATTTCTCCGTTTTGCGGCCGCATTAAATATACCCATTCTGGCAGAGATTTTTCGGTTAATTTTGTTCCGGCCGGAATTCCTTTGGCTCCGCTCGTGGCGGATTTTCTGACGACGGCCATTACTTCCGATTCTTCCGGAACCGGTTTTTTTTCGGCTGATCCCAAAATACTTTTAATAGTTTTTTCTCCATATTCTTTTTTTAATTCGGTTACAGATCGGGGATGTCTGGCTCGACGAACAAAATCTTGACACTCTTTGGGATCCAAAGACGCTCGATGATCCGGACCTGGTAAGTTTTTGTCAATGGTGATATGCCGTTCGATAGCCACGGCTCCTAAGGCCGCGGCTGTTTCGGAGACTAGATTATCTGTGGTGTGGTCGGATAGTCCAACTAATCCGCCGGTTTTTTTACGAATTGACAGCATAGCGTTAAGGTTTGCGTTTTTGTTGTCCGCCGGATAGTTGGAAGTGCACTGGTAAATGATTTGCCGATCGCAACCGGCTTTGAGTAAGTTGTTCCTTGTCGCCATTACTTCAGCCATTGTCCCCATGCCGGTGGACCACATTACCGGTTTTTTTCTTTTACCCACTTCGCAATGCATTTGTGGATTATCCAGTTCCCCGGAACCAATTTTAAAAAATGGTACGCCTATATATTTATCCAGAAATTCTAAACTAAACGGTTCATCGGCAGTAGAAACAAAAGTAATTCCCAGCGAATCGGCATAGGTTTTTAATTCCAAAAATGTCCAAAACGGCAGTTCCAATTTAGCAATCATTTGGTATTGGGTCTGTTTGACACCTCCAGCAGTGTTAGTTTTTTGGTATTCGGCCTTTTTGGCTTCCGGGCGGCAAATTAAGCCGGTGACCCAAGTTTGGAATTTAACTGCGTCGAAACCGGTATTTTTAGCCAGCATAATTAATTCCTTGGCTAATTTCAGGTTTGGTTTAATCTGCCAGTTATGATTAACTCCGACTTCGGCGACTAAGTAGACCGGATGATTTTTCCCCACTTTTCTTCCCGGTGTGATTTCAAAAGTTTGTTTTAATCCCTTCATATTTTCGATTATACTGGTAAAATACTACCGTAGTAAAGACCAAATGTATAAAAGCTATTCTATTATTGTGGTAATTTGCGCTCGGGGTGGCTCAAAAGGCGTTCCCGGGAAAAATATTCGCTTATTAAATGGTAAACCATTAATAACTTATACTATTGAGCAAGCGAAAAAGTTTGACTGGGCGGATAGAATTGTGGTGTCGACAGACGATGGAGAAATAAAATCAGTCGCGGAAAAATGCGGAGTTAACCCCCCCTTTTTGCGTCCTAAAGAGCTAGCGACGGATGAAATTTCAGTAATTCCGGCCGTTATTCACGCGGTGCGGAAAGCGGAAAATTATTGGAAAGAACAGTACGATATTGTGGTTAATTTAAGTCCCACGGGTCCGTTAAGGATAGTGAAAGATATCGAAGCAGCGGTGAAAACGTTAGTGAATATTCCTAACACAGAATCCGTCTTTTCGGTTTCTGAATCCAACAATAATCCATACTTCAATATGTATGAGGTGGATAGTAGGGGTTATGCCACTTTGTCTAAAAGGACGACGAAATTGGTGACGAGGAGACAGGATGCGCCTAAAGTTTATTTACAGAATGGAAGTATTTACGCAATGTGGAAACGAGAGATTTTTGGGGAGAAAGATTTGTTTGAGCGAAAAACAAGGGTTTACGTTATGCCGGAAGAACGTTCAGTTGATATTGATACTAATCTGGATTTTGAGTTTGCGGAATTTCTGATGAGGAGGGTAAAAAATGAAAACTTATCCGCTGGCTAAACCATTTATTGATGCCGAAGATAAAAAAGGAGTTTTAGCGGTGTTAAATTCCGGTCAGCTTTCGTTGGGGCCGAAATATTTGCAGTTTGAAAAAGATATTTCTGTTTATACCGGAGCAAAGTACGCCTGTGCGGTTTCGAATGGAACCTGCGGACTTCATCTGGCTGTGCGGGCGTTAAGCCTGGGGGAGGGTGATGAAGTTATTACTACGCCTTTTTCGTTTGTAGCATCATCAAATTGTTTATTGTATGAGAAAGTGAAACCGGTTTTTGCGGATATTGAAAGTTTGACTTTTAATATCAATCCTAAACTGATCGAGGCTAAAATTACAAAAAAGACTAAGGCAATAGTGGCAGTTCATGTCTTTGGTCAGCCGGTAAATATGGGAGAAATTTTAAAAATTGCAAATAAACATAAACTATTGATTATTGAAGATGCCGCTGAAAGTTTTGGTTCGAAATATAACGAAAAGTATTCGGGGACGATAGGAGACGTAGGAGTTTATGCATTTTATCCAAATAAGCAAATGACAACAGGCGAAGGGGGAATGATAGTGACCGATTCGGAAAAAATTTATAATCTATGCAAGAGTATGCGAAATCAGGGGAGAAATGTTAATGGAGATTGGCTAATTCACGAAAGATTGGGATACAACTATCGGATGGATGAAATGAGCGCATCTTTGGGGATGACCCAACTAAAAAAAATTGATTGGATGATCGCAGAAAAGAGAAAGATTGCTAATTGGTACAACGAAAATTTGCATGGCAATAAGACTATTGTCATGCCAAGCACTAATTCCCAGGGATCATTGTCGTTATTTGTCTATGTTATCCGGATTACCAACGGAGTTAGAGATCGGGTGATGAATAAATTGGCAAAAAAGGGAATACAAACGAAGCCGTATCTTCCGGTGATCCACCTTCAGCCTTTTATGAGAAAAATGTTCGGCTATAAAAAGGGAGATTTTCCCGTTGCCGAACTGATGGCATCTCAAACTCTGGCGTTGCCGTTTTATATTGGTTTGAATAAGCAGGATGTTACCTATATTAGCCGGGAGATATGGAAAGCTTTAGAAGGTTCTTGATTCCTTTCAGATCAAGTTGCCATTGATTACTGTCACTGCGATATAGCAACCGTTTCTCTCTTTTTTTTTCTGTTGGTTGGGTAAGTTTTCCTTCAGTTGTTGGATGAATAACATAGTAATTGTTAAACGTTTCGCTTGACTCCAGCTCTTGTTCTGTCATAAGCTCCTCATGTAGTTTTTCACCTTGGCGAATTCCGGTGAATTTATGCTTTGCTTTAGGAGCGATGGCTTTGGCGAGATCTATAATTTTGATAGTTGGAGATTTTGGAATAAATATTTCTCCGCCCTTCATTTTTGATAATGACAATAAAACGAAGGCGGCTGCTTGAGAAGGTGTTATCCAAAAACGAGTCATATCGGGATGGGTAAGCGATAAAATTCCCGAATGACTTTGTTTTGAGAATAATGGAAGAACGCTTCCCCGGCTGCCCATGAAATTTCCAAACCGGGCCACCGCGAAAATGGTTTTTTGGGTGCCGGCGTATACATTTCCTTGAATAAATATTCTTTCTGCAGCTAATTTAGTAGCTCCATAAAGGCTGATGGGATAAACTGCTTTATCGGAACTAATTAGGATTACTTTTTTAACTTTGGTATCAATAGCCACTTCAACTATATTTTGAGAGCCGATAATATTGGTTTTTACCACTTCGAATGGGTTATATTCAGCAATGGTAACGTGCTTGAGAGCGGCGGCGTGAATGATAACATCGGTTCCTTGCGTTGCCCGATAGAGACGATTTTTATCCCGGACATCTCCGATTAAGAAACGAATCCTGGGATCACTAAGATACTGCTGTTGTAATTTATATTGTTCGTATTCCCCTCGGGAGAAAACCCTGATTGTGCCGCTAAATTTTTCTTGAGACAACAAGAATGAAATAAACGCTTTGCCGAATGAGCCGGTTCCGCCGGTGAGAAGAATAGTGCAACGATTAAGGTTATTCACGCGGTGATTGTACCACCTGGTGATGGTATACTAAAAGTTGCGGCTTGACAAATATAGAGTTTGTTCTACAATTAGTAATATATTTTACTAATTGTGGAATGACATGCAACTTATCCGTTTAATTACCACGGTTAAACAACTGCCATATTTTACCAAGCAGAACCTGGGTTTGGCTTTGGGGAAAGAGGGCGAAGATTTGAATTATTGGATTAAAAAGTTGACGAAAGAGAAACTGATAACCCCTTTGAAGAAAGGATTTTATGTGTCTTCGCACTACCAAGACACGATGACCGGCAACCCGGAGCAATCGGAATTATACTGGATGTATCTTGCCAACGTGTTGCGTTTGCCTTCTTACGTATCCTTGGAGTATGTTTTGTCTAAATACAATATTATTCCCGAGTCTGTTTTTAGCTTGACGTCGGTAACGCTGAAGTCTCCCCGCGTCTATACTTCCCCAAAAGCAACATTTATTTACCGGAACATAAAGAGAGAACTTTACGGCGGATATCAGCTATTGGTTTTTGGAGATACCGGTTTGATAATAAAGATGGCTTATCCGTACAAGGCCTTGTTTGATTTCCTATACCTGAAAAAGTTTGTCTCCGACGAAGGCACGCGGAAATATGTGTTAAAAGAAGGCAGGATTAACTGGGGCGCTTTGGGCAAACAGGCAAAGGCCGATTTTTCCAAGTTGGCGGCCAAGTCCGGTTCGCCGAAGATGGAAAAAATAGCGGCTTGGTTAAAAAAAGAAAGGAAGCTATGATTGTCGATGTGATTAAAAACACGATCGAAGCGGAGCGCGGCCGGAATAAACCTTTTATTTTTAGCCGGGTGAAAGAGGCGATTCAGGATTACCTGCTGCATTTTGTTTATAGCGATTCCGACTTTAAACGGCTGATTTTCACCGGCGGGACTTGCCTGCGAAAAGTATATGGTTTGCCGCGGTTATCAGAGGACATAGATTTTGATTTCGTGGGAAAATTCCAAATCGAAAAATTTTCCGCCAAAATTAAAAATTATTTCGCCGGAAACTTGCAGTATAAAAGCGTGGAAACAAAATTAGCAAATAACAGCCGAACTGTTTTTATAAAATTTCCACGAATCCTAAACGAAGTCGGAATGGTTAAAAGCGCCGCCGACCGGCAACAACTATTTGTGCGGTGCGATTTTGCCAAGGAAGATATCGGTTTTTATCAAACGGAGGTTCACCCTATTTTTACGCGGGAGTTTACATTTTTTGTCAATGCTTACGATTTGCCGACAATGTTTGCCAATAAAATTATTGCTTTTTTGGGACGGGATTTCTTCCGCGGCCGGGACCAAGAAATATCATTTAAGGGGCGTGACTTGTTTGATTTAGTTTGGCTGATTGAACTGGCGCAAAAAAGACAGGGACAACTGGTTCCCCGGTGGGAAAGAATATTAGCGGCGCTGAAAATCAGTGAGAAAAAAGATGTAATCGACCGGGTGGCGGAAAAGGTAAAAAAAATTAACCCGCGAGATGTTCAACGGGATTTGGTTCCGTTCATCGAATCGGAAAATACCATAAAAACTTTTGGCGAACATTTTGTTGAGATTATCATCAATGGTCTGAAAATGATACCCTGAAAGGTTTATGAAACCGGTGCCGCCGGTTAAGAGAATAGTCATAAGTTCCGATTGTACAACATTTATTTTGAGTATGTATAATCACTAGCTATGACGAAGATGGTGGAGCGGTGCCGGATTTGCGGCTCAAAGGAGCTGGTGGAATTTCTTGATTTGGGTGAAATGCCTCTGCCAAACGCGTTTTTGAAGTCCAAACAAGAGAAAAAAACCGAAAAAAAATTTCCGCTTAGAGTCGGATTTTGCCCCAGATGCACTTTGGTTCAACTGCTGGATATCGTTGATCCGGAGCTGATGTTTAGGAATTATGTTTATATCCCGTCGGCGTCAAAAACCAGATTGGATAATTTTTTCCAGATAGCGCAGGAAATGATCCGGAAACTGCCGGTGAAAAAGAACAAATTAGCGGTGGATATCGGCAGCAACGATGGGAGTTTGCTGGTTGAATTTAAGAAATTAGGAGTCAGAACTTTGGGGGTTGATCCGGCGGAAAATTTGGCAAAAGTGGCCGAGCTGAAAGGGGTTGAAACTTTGGCAGCGTATTTTTCGCCTGCTACCGCAGCCAAAATTGTTAAAAAATACGGAAATGCCGATTATATTACCGCCACCAACGTAGTCGCCCACATTGAGGATTTGCACGGGTTATTTTCCGGAGTAAAAACGCTGTTGTCCAAAAACGGCCTATTCGTGTGTGAATTTCCCTATCTTTTGGATTTAGTGGAGAAGAAATATTTTGACACAATTTATCATGAGCACTTGTCATATTTTTCGGCGGCGGCCATCAAATACCTGTTGGATAAAAAGGGATTATTTATAGTTGATATCCGGCGGACGGCGATTGACGGCGGGGCATTGAGAATTACTATCGCTAAAGATAGGGCCGATTATATAAGAACGGCGGCTATTGGCGATTTATTAAAGTTAGAAGAGAGTTTCGGGATAAATCGGCCGGAAACGTACCTGAAATTTGGGGAAGAGGTGGCGCGGTTGGGGGAAAGGTTGAGAAAAAAAATACTGGAGATAAAGTCAAAAAGAAAATCGGTGGTGGGATACGGAGCGTCGGCCAGGGGAAATATTTTATTGAATTATTGCGGAATTGACGGTGAGGTGATGGACTTTATCGTTGATTCCACTCCGTATAAACAGGGACTGTTGGCGCCGGGAAGCCACATTCCGATAGCCCCGGAAGAAGCAATAAATAACGTTCAACCGGATTTTGCAGTGATTTTGGCATGGAATTTTGCCGAGGAAATAATGGAAAAGCAATTCAAATATCTGGAAAACGGAGGAAAGTTTATTATTCCGGTGCCGGATGTCAAAGTGGTTTCCAGACTGGTGCCACGCAGGAAAACGGAAAAAGTAATATTGGTAATGCCGGCTTACAATGCTACTAAAACTTTAGTCGATTCATACCGGAAGATTCCTAAAAAATATGTTGACGAAGTGATTTTGGTAGATGACAGCAGCCGGGACGATACTTACCAGGTCGCCAAAAAACTGCCGATTACAGTTTTTAGAAACGAATTGAATTTGGGGTACGGGGGAAATCTTAAAGTATGTTTGACTAAAGCTTTGGAAGCCGGAGCGGACGTAATTATTGAATATCATCCGGATGACCAATACGATCCGTCGGCTCTGCCGAAATTCGTGGAAAAGGTAAACGAAGGATATGATTTCGCGCTGGGTTCCAGATTTATTTTTCCAAAAACAGCGTTGAAAAATAAAATGCCGTTGGTAAAGTTTATCGCCAATCGGGCGATGTCGTTTATTGACGAGTTAGTTTTGGGGTTGGAGCTGTCGGAATTTCATTCGGGTTTCAGGATGTACACCAGAAAATTATTGGAGAGCGTTCCTTGGCGGCAAAATTCCGACGATTATTTATTTAGTTTTGACATTATCACCCAAGCGGTTTATTGGGATTTCAAAGTCGCCGAAGTCCCGATTTCCTGCCGATACCATCCGGCGATGCATACGGCTAACTTGTTCCGGAGTACGATTTACGCTCTGGGAACATTTAAGACATTGTGGCAGTATTTGGCGGCGAAGTTCTTTAGATTCCAGCGGGGGCCTTTCTTGTTGATTCAGCCGGCGCCTTGTCCGAAATGCGGTCAAAAATTAACCAGATTTGAAAACGTAGTAAAAGATGGCGTCAGCGGGGAACAATTTTCCGTGTTTTTTTGTACCATTTGCCAAAATGGATTTACAGTTCCCGCGCCTAAAGATTTATCTAAATACTATCCAAAGACTTATTATTTTCCGGTAAAATCACTTATTTATAATTTACTTCAGTTTAGGCGGCTTAACATCATTCGCCAGTATAAAAAATCCGGGAAATTATTGGATATTGGCTGTGGGGACGGTTCAACCGGATCCTTTTTGCCGGAATTCAACTATACCGGGATTGAAACTTCGTTTTCCGGCGCTAAGAATAATAATATATTGATCGGAGGAATAGAGAAAGTAAAAATAAGTTCGGCAACTTTTGACATAGCGACATTTTGGGAGAGCCTGGAACACGTTTCTAATCCAGCTCTGGCTTTGGCAAAGATTTTTAAGTCGTTGAAGAAAAAAGGAATATTAATTATTGAGTGTCCGAATTACGCAAATTCCGAAAGACTAATATTCGGGTCAAAATGGTTTCATCTGGATACTCCCCGGCACTTGACTCATTTTACCCCTAAAGGATTGGCGCATCTGTTGGGAGAGGTCGGTTTTGAGGTGATTGAACAGCGGCAATTGTACGCGCCGGAATATATTCCGGTCGGACTGGCTCAAAGTATTATGTACCTAATTTCGCCGCGGCTTAATTTTGTGGCTTTAACCAATAATGGGCCGGTTTCGGCGATTTTGGTTTCGGCTGTTTTACTCTCTCTTTTAATTTTCACTTTCCCTCTTTCAATTGTTTTATACTGGTTGAAAGCCTCGCCGATTTTATTAACGGTGGCGAGAAAACATTAGAACAAGAGATCATGGGAGCATTTAAACATTAAAGCATATGTTCCAATGTTCAAATGTTCCAATGACCAAATGATGAACGATAAAACTAAAGTGATTGGAACGGGGTTAACCGGACTAGTAGGGTCAAGAGTCAAGGAATTGACCGCAGATGTTTTTGATTGGACAAATTTAAGCAGATCTAACGGGGTAAACATTTCCGATAAAAAAAGTTTAGAAAACGCGATTATAAAAGACGATTCAGAAGTAGTGATTCACTTTGCAGCTTTTACGGATTTAGATGAGGCGGAAAAACAAAAAAACGATAAAAAGGCATTATGCTATCAGATAAATGTGGAGGGGACAAGAAATATCGCCAGTGTTTGCGCTAAAACAGGCAAACACTTAATTTACGTTTCTACAGACGCGGTGTTTGACGGGAAGGAGAACGTACTCTATACAGAAACAGATAAACCGAATCCGATTAATTGGTATGGTCGGACAAAATGGTTGGGGGAGCAAGCGGTAATTGATTCCGGATGCAAATTTACGATTATTAGAATTGCCTACCCATTTCGGACGAAATTTGAAAACAAAAAAGATTTCGTCCGGAAGTTATTGGATAAATTTTCTAAAGGAGAAACTCTTAAAATGTTCTCTGATACGTTATTTACCCTGACTTATATTGACGATATATCCGGAGCGCTCGAGACCATTATTCAACGCAAACCCTCAGGAATTTTTCATGTTGTAGGATCAAGTACATTATCGCCGTTTCAGGCGGCTACAGAGATAGTCAGAGTTTTTGGATTTAACTCAAAATTGATTATACCGATAAATTTATCGGTATATTTGGCTACTTCTTTTCGTCCGTATCCACGTTGGTCCGGATTATCAAATGAAAAACTTAAAGCGGGGCTTGATGTTTCGATGCGGACATTTTCCGAAGCGATTTTGGAAATGAAGCGGCAACTGTCATTTAATTAGTTTGTAAAGAGTTAGTTTAGAGTCGGGACAATCGATGACAGTTTTGAAATTGTGGGTTCTGACGAGATAGACGTTTTCGTATGGCAGATCGCAATAGTCTGTTTTGATTTTTTCGTAATTGCCTTTTTCCAGAAAAGACCGCAAGTATTCTTCCTGTCCCCAATCTTTTCTGATAATCACCCAGTCGGGGAGGCGGATGCCGTATTTGTATTTGTCTGCGGGTCCGAAATAGCTTAATAATTGATTGTTCATGTAACCGTAGAGGGCGGCGTTTTCGAAATTAGTGGCGATGAGAAGATCGGGGCGAAGAGAAGACGCGGCGTTAATTCGTTGTTGCGGTTTTTCGACACCGGTTATGGTATTTACGATGCCGGTAACCGGACCGATATAAACATTATTGAGTTCGCCATAAAATTGTTTTATCTGTGACGGAAATCCTGGATGGGAAATATTGACCAAGAGGAAAAAAATTATGAGGCCGATTATCTTCCCGCCGACATTAGAAATTGAAAGTTTAATGGAAATAAGTTCAACGAGTTTTTTCCAAGATGTCCCGGCAAGAAGAAAGGCGAAAGGAAAAACTATACTAATGTAACGTGGGTTTTGAACTCCAAAAGATGATATGGAAGGAACGATACCTACAATAAGCAAGAAGAGAATGAGTGAATATTTATGAGAACATAATAAGCTGTTCAATATTTGTTTGAAGTTGGTTAGTTTTTCGGACTTGAGGAAATATAAAATGACAATTATTAACGAGAGCGCCGTGATTTTAAAGTAGGCGAAATAGTTTAATTCGAGTAAGTAATCAGTAAAGGCGAATAAAGGATTGCTACTGGGGCGTTGGGCATAGTGATGGAGAAGAAAGTAAGCCGGGAAATTGAGAACAAAAAGCATAAACGTACAGGAGAAAAGAGGTTTCAGGGAATATTTAACGTCAAGGTATTTTCTGATTATGGCATGGATGGTTATCGCAACGTAAAACGCGATGAAGCCGGGGTAGTAGGCGTGATAAAACAAAAAACCGGACACTATAAATAGTATGTTCCATTTTCTTTTGCCTAAATTTAGATAAGAATAAACAAGTCCCAGCGCCAATGGAAATTGGAGGGCGTAGTGGCGGGCTTGGCGCCAGTAGAGGTAGAGCTGGACAGAGGTGGCCAGAAGAGTACTGTAGAGAAATAGAGCAAACTTTGGATAACCGAGACGGTAAAAAACCATCCAGGACCCCCAGGCGCCGACGATGGCAAAGAGGGCAAACGGCAGACGAATCAAGAAAGTGTCGGCGATGCCGTGATTAAATAACAGGGGAATGGCAGCCACGTACGATTGTAGATAAGGTGTCCAATACTTGAAGTAATATTTTGGATCGTACTGTGTATCTCCGGTATCGAGAAGAATGAAACTTCTGCCGTCAAAGACAGAAGGATATCCGTATTTGAGGATAGTCCTGGCATACTGCATCGTTTCGCCTTCATCTTGCCAGAATGCAATGTTTCCGAGGTTTTTTAGCATACCGATAGTGAATATTGTTAGAAACACAACGGTTAATGTCGTCCACATTCCAGAAAGCATTCTGTGAGTTGTATATTTATTGGTTTTCATACAAGTTATAAGAAGAGAAGATTAACTTTAAAATTCATGGCAACGAGATGCCCGACAACGATAATAATCGTCATTCCTACCGTCAATATGTGAAATAGCCTTTGTTTTATCCCGAGTAGTTTTTGAAACAGAAATAAGCTGTAAATAAGCGCCAAGACAAAAAAGAACAACGGATAGTAGACATAGCGGTCGGCCAGCGCTTTATACGCTCCATTTGCCGATCTGGCCAGCGCAGCGATGGCGTATGGCGCAACAGTGAGAGAGTAAAACATAAAAAGCGGATATAATGATTTTTTCCATGACTTTTTTTTGAAGAATCGATATACCAGAAATCCGGTAAAGATAACGAGTATTCCCGGAATTAGAATCATGATCAATATGTTGGGAAGGCTGTAAATGTTTGGGACGAATCCGGGGAGAAAGAAACGGCTAATGATTCCTTCCGACGGGCCGACGGCGGTGAAATAAACAATTTGCGAAAGTTGCCGGAAAGACAACTCAGGCATTTTTCCTTCTTGGCGAAGTTCGGCGGTTGAAAAAGATATGATAGCGATAACTCCAATGATACTTGCCGCCGCCGTCAGGAAAGAAAGAACGCTTCTTCCTTTTCCCGGATTAAAAAATATCAGAGCGGTAAAAGTGAAGATAAAACCTACCGCAATACCGAAACCAAACAGGAAATTACCGATTAGAATAATCAAAAATAATTTTAATGCATCGTAGTTATTGTATTGATTTTTTGATTTTAAAAAGAGATAAACAGCAAATAAAGAAGATGTGGTTAAGAGAAGATTAGATTGGAGAGTAGGCCAAAAGATGATTTCGAAAAAGGATTTGTTAAAGCTAACCAGGATTGCTGCAAGCACAGAGGAAAATTCACTCTTCGTTAGTCGGAAAGTAAGGCTTGAGGCAAGAAAAATATTGACAATGTGAAGGACGACTGAAACGAGAAAAAAAAGAGACGGGTTGACTCCGAATAATTGAATTTCTATCCAATAGAAAATCTGGAATATAGGGAAAAATTGATATTCATGAGACAAAAGTAGGGTATTCCATAGATGGAACTTTAAGAGAATCAAAAACTCTATGTCATCCCAGAGGAAATATACGCTTCTCCACCAAGGCGCCAGGTAGATAATTCCGACTAGTAACAGCCAAAGGTAGAGCCATTTATTGCGTTTCATTGTTTTCAAGAATAGAGAAGCCCCGTGAGTACAGTTGCGGCCAGTCACTGCGGAGACTTGACAGAGCTTTTTCCCGGGAGCAAGTTCCGGCGTTGGGGCAGTAATATTTAATGTATTGGTCGAGAACTTGGGTCGTAAATTCTTTTTGAGATACTCTGTTTTGAGTTTTGATCGCGTTAATGGCGGCGGCGATAATAATTAAGATTACCAGAAATAGAATTCGGCGTTTTTGAGTCATGATGATATGGAGTGATAGGCGGAAATCGCGCGCCAGGGCGAGCGGTCGGCAATAATTTTGCCGTGCTGGATTAAGAGAACTCGGTCGCAGATTAACTTGATCCAATCGAGGTTATGGGAGACAAAAACGACAGTGATGCCTTTGTTTTTTGCTTGCTTCATTTTGGCAAAGCACTTTTTTTGAAAACTTTCGTCGCCGACGGCCAGGACTTCGTCAATCAGCAAGATATCCGGTTCCATTTGGACGGCGACGGCAAACCCCAAGCGGGCGTACATCCCGGATGAATAGCGTTTGATGGGCATATCCAATAATTCTTTAATTTCGGCAAAGGCGACGATGTCTTCAAATTTGGCTTCGACTTCCTGTTTTTTCATCCCTAAAATCGCTCCGTATAAAAATATATTTTCCCGGCCGGTTAATTCCGGATGCAGGCCGGCGCCTAACTCAATCAGAGCCCCGATCTTTCCGTTTGCGGTGACTTGGCCGGAGTCGGGAACGGTAACTTTGGAAATTAATTTTAAAATTGTGCTTTTGCCGGCGCCGTTGGGGCCGATTATTCCTAAAGCCTCACCTTTATTAATGTCAAAACTAACGTTGTCGAGGGCCTTAATAACATTATGGTTAATGGTTGATTGTTGTCCCGCAGAGCGGGATCCGGCTTTGCCGGAATGGTCGTTGATGAACAATCGGCCAATGGTCTCAGATAACATTCCATAGCGTAAGCGCTGCTTGACATATTGTTTGGAGACGTGGTGGAAATTTATAACAGAATTAACCATTGAAACATTGTAACATTACATTTATTGTAGAATCATATGCGAAAGGATAATCCTGATTAATGAAAAATATTGTTTCTGCCGATCAGCTCTTTGAAGTTATCGATGTATTCGGAAAAAGAATCCGAACGTCAAAACAATATTGGGAAAAAATAAAAACGGAAAAACATCAAGAATTAAAATATGGTGTTCGGGAAGTCGGGCAGGCCCTGCAAAAACCAGATAGCGCATTTAGAAGCGTGAAAGATGAGACAATCGCGCTTTACCGCAAACAAATGGACGGTGATATACTCATAGTAGTGGCAAAGCATCTGAACGGTAGTGGATTTGTGGTGACGGTTTATCAGACGAAAAAAGTGATTGATAAAGGAGAAAAACTATGGCCAAAATGAAAGTATTACTCGATCCGGTTGGAAATACCATGAATATTTGGTGGGGTAGTCCTGCCAGAGCTTTTGTGTCTGAAGAAGTGAATTCTACTTACTCTAATGACGTAATTGTTAAAGATAAACAAGGCGTGCCGATCGGCTTGGAGATTATCGGAGTATTCCCCGAAGAACTTAATATAGTCTCTAAATTTAAAAAAATGTTCGGGTTCGAGAAAAACGTCCCTTTCTTATTAGAAGGAAAACAAATTAATTAAATCGGGATTTTTAGTAAATTTACCGCGTCCTTAATTTTGGCCCTCTCTTCAAATGATATCCGCAAATCTTTTATCTACCCGCTTGTAAAACCAGTATCCCGATATCAATAGCGCCAGTCCGGTAACCAAACTGGAAGAAAGGTAATAGAAATTTGGCGGTTGACCCTGGAGAAGAATTTTACGGTAACTGTCGACCAAACCGGTGAGCGGATTGGCCAGAACCAGTTTAACAAATCGGTCGGGGATAATGTTGATGGAGTAAATTATCGGAGTGGCATAAAATAATATTTGGAGTCCCAAGGGAATCACGAACTTTAAATCGCGAAACATCACCACCAAGGCGGCCAGAAGAAGATTAATTCCGGCGGTAATCACCATTTGGAGCGGGATAAGCAGCAATAGCCAGAAGATGTTTGGGGTAATAGCGGTGCCGTAAAATATCATTAGACCGATAAGCAATGTTCCGGCGATTAGAAAATCAACTAAAGCGGCCAGCAGGGAAGACAGGGGTAGAATTTCCCGCGGGAACCAGACTTTGGTGATTAGGCCGGAGTTATTGACGACGCTCATTGAGCCAAATTGAACCGCGGTTTGGAAGAAAGTCCACGGCAAAAGAGCGGTGTAGCTGAAAATCGGGTAAGGGAGTCCCTCGGAATTTATTTTAGTAAAGTAACTGAAAACCATCGTAAAAATAAGCATTAGTGAAAGAGGTTGAATAATCGCCCAAAGAACTCCTAAGGAGGTTTGTTTGTAACGGACTTTAAGTTCTCTGGCGGTCAGAACCCACAACAATTCACGGTATTTGTAGAGTTCTTTAATATGGAATATCACGGTAACTATGATTATATCTGATTAATTTTATTGAGAAATAGATTAAAGAAATTACTACAGGGAAAAAGTATTTGTAACTAAAAGACGGGTAAATGAAAATAGCCGCGTATGAGCCGACGGCCGACGCCAACATGACGGCATCGATTATTTTTGGCCGCTTCATAGTGAAAACCGCGCCGATAATTCCGGTTAGGGCGATTGCCAGCCACCAGCGGTGATGGGTCAAATCAATTAAAAAAGATTGATGGGCATAGATAATTGATTGCAGGATGAACGGAATGTTTTGGCTGAATGTGTAGACATTTTCAGATAAGCCATAATTGTTCCTCAAATATGAAATGGTGTCGAGAATGGTGTATTGTCTGGTCAACTTTAAAACAGACAGATAAATCATTGAAATTAAAACAGTAAGCTTCCATATGGTTGCCAATATTCTCTTAGCCGGTCGGTTTTTTATACTCAAATAAAGAATCGGAACAATCAGGTTCATCAACAAGCTCTGTTCCCGGTTTAATAAAGACAGTATTAAAACCGCCATAAAAATAATTTTGGTATTTTCTGCTTTTGGTTTTTGGATCAGTTTGAAAAGTAAAGCGATTTGCAACAGCCAAAAACCGGCCCCGATAACGTCTCCGGTAAAATAGGTTGTCCACTCAATCAAGGGCGGAAAGGCGGCAAGCAGGGCTGTCGAAATTATTGCTCCGGCATCAGTTAGGCCTTGGCGGAAAAGATAAATTGAAGCAATCAAAACAATATTTAAAGCCAATAGCTGCGGGAGTAAAAAAGATAAATATTCTTGGTTTGTAAAACGGTAGATTATGCCGACTAACCATGGGTAGAACGGGCGCTTGGTAAAATGTTTAAGCGCCTTGCGGTAGTTGGAATCATTGTAGAAAAAATTTGAGGATATTTGATCTAATTTAGCAGGCAAAGTCTCAATCGCTCTGTTTCTGGCTTGATCGTAATCATCCCCAAGATACCGATAAACCATATGCCGGTAAAAGAAACTATCTGATATAAACGGTGATTTATGACGGAGAAGCAATAAAGCCTCTAAGTTTGCAATTAATAATACTGCCAGGAATAGCAACGGAATATTTTTGTTCAACAATTTTAGAACAAAGTATAAATAAACGGGGCCACCACAGAGCCCTCGGTTAATACCAGCAATAATCCTAAAATTAGTAGAATTATAATCGGCGGTCCGAGCCACCATTTTTTATTAACTTTCAGATATTCCCACAGCTCTCCGAATATCGAAAGACGCCTCTGGATATTCTTGATGAACGGAAGCATGAATGTTATTATGATTAATAAATAAATGATGTCAAGTCTTTCGGCTGCTAATAAAAACGAACGTTATCGTCTCCTGAAATTAACGATTATTTTCGCGATAGTTTCAGTATGTATTTCAATATTAATATCTGTCGCCGCCGGCGAATTTATTGTCAGACATATCAATCCCCAACCGACTTTCGCCGAAACTTTGAAAGAGGGCTTGTCAATTTTTCGATCCAGCCAAGTAGCTCCTTTCACGCTTTCGCCTAATTTAAATACAGTCCATCTTGGATACACCCGGGAATTTAAAAACATTGTTCATACCAATAATGCCGGTTTCCGCGATACTGAAAACGTTTCTGAATCCAAACCGGTCGGGATTTACCGGATTTTAATTTTAGGCGATTCAATGACCTTCGGTTGGGGGGTGGAAGACGGGGAGACTTTTTCTGCAGTACTTGAACGCAATCTAAATATATTTTCTAAAACTACTAATCAAAATATTAAATTCGAAGTTGCCAATGGCGGTTTTCTCGGCGGGTATGGTCCGGACGGTTTTTACGCTTATTACAATAGCTTCGGAAAAAAATTTCAACCTGACATGGTTATAACATCGTTGTTTCCATATAACGATTTCAGCGATATGGCCAATACGGATTGGGTAGAGACGGATAAGGACGGGATGCCGACAGTTGTTCGGCTTCCGGATACCGTTATTAAATACGGTAGATTAGCCAAGAGCCGGCCGACAGAATGGAAGTTCGCAATTCCCGGTCTTCGTAATTCTCATTTAGCGATACTTTTGATGACAGCCTTGGAAAAATATTCTCCAACCGCTGTTGACCGCCTCAAAAAAATATTAAATATTGATACCAGCGTTCCTAAAGTAACGCAGGAAAAGAGTAAAGACTGTGTTGATGAGGATAAGTGCAATGAAATTTTATTGGAATCTAAGCGGAAATTAAAATTTGTTTTTGGCGGCATGAACCGCGCGGTTGATAAATCGGGTAATAAGTTACTAGTTTTAATAATGCCTGATCCGCAGGAGGTGTCGCGTTACTCAGGATTAACTGGTGAAAAAAAAGAGGTTAAATTGGCCTCTGCCGTACCACAGAAAGAATTCCGCGATTTTTTTGAACAGGAAAAAATCCGCTATCTTGACGTCTTGTCGGTGTTATCTGATAAAAAAACAGAGCGGTATTTTTATGAAAGGGACGGCCATTTTAATGCCCGGGGTCATGGTCGGGTGGCAGAAGCTTTGTTTGAGTATTTAATCGGCAATAAATTATTGGGGATAGAGACTAAAAATCAGCAAATTCAAGATCTCAAAATTCAGGGTATCCTGAAGTTCTAATCAGGGGCGAATATTTGGGCTTTGGCAGTGTTAATTAAGTTTTCAGGCATGTTTTTTTTGTCAAGTAAAAATGAGCCGATGGCAAGATTGTCGATGTTGGTGCCTAAGAAACAATCAAGGGCGTTTTGGGGGGCGCAGACAATCGGTTCGCCGCGGCGGTTAAAGCTGGTGTTGATAAGTACCGGAACGCCGGTTTTTTTATAAAATTCATGGATGACATCGTAGTAAAGGGGATTTTGTTTCCGGTTCACAGTTTGAATTCTTGCCGAACCGTCAAGATGCGTTACCGCCGGTATTTGGCTGTTATCTCGGGTGGTTAGAACTTTATTACCGTTTTTTACTTGGCAAACCGTGATCATATAGGGATCTGTCCAGGTAGCGTCAAACCAATTTCCCATTTTATCTTCCATCACCACCGGAGCAAACGGCCTGAAGCTTTCCCGGAATTTAATCGCCAGATTTACCCGTTTTTGATTTTCCGGATTTCTGGCGTCAGCTAAAATAGATCTGGCTCCTAAAGCCCTTGGCCCCCATTCCATTCGTCCCTGAAACCAGCCGACTACCTTTTGATCACTGATCAGGCTTGCGGTTGTTTTTGTCAATTGTTTTTGAGAGAGTTTTTTATATTTTAGTTTATTTTTATCAAGCAATATCTTTATTTCGGTGTCGGAATATTCCGGACCGAGCAGAGCGGAGCCGAAAGCCCAACGTTTAAATTCTGAATTCTGAATTCTGAATTCTGAATTTAGGCCGTAGTATACGGCCTCCGCCGCCCCCAATGCTCCGCCGGCGTCTCCAGCTGCCGGTTGGATGAATAAACTCTTAAATTTCCCATCCTTTAATATTTTCCCGTTTGAAACGCAGTTTAAGGCAACGCCTCCTGCCATGCAAAGATTTGTTAATTTCGTCTCCTGATATAAAGACCGGGTGAGGCGCAGCATAATTTCATCGGTGACTGCCTGAATTGAAGCAGCGATATCCATTTCAAATTCAGCCGGTTTCTGGCCTTTTTGAGCAGGTTGATGATTGAATAATTGGCAGAATAAATTGTTTGTCATGGTTAAACCGTAAGGATAGGCAAAATATTTCATATTCATTTTAAAACTGCCGTCCGGCTTAACATCAATTAAGTTGTCCAATATTAGTTTGGCGTATATGGGTTTTCCGTAAGGCGCCAATCCCATAACTTTGTATTCGGCGGAATTCACTTTAAATCCGGTGTAATAAGTGAATGCGGAATACAGAAGTCCCAAAGAATGGGGAAAATCAATTTGATGTGTCAGAGTGATATTGGTTCCGTCTCCAATACTCTTAGTGGCCGTAGCCCATTCACCGACACCATCGATAGTTAGAATCGCAGCTTTTTCAAAAGGAGAAACCAGAAATGCGCTGGCGGCATGAGATAAATGATGTTCGGGGAAATAAATTTTTCCGGAGTACCCATCCAACTTTTCCTGAATCAGGGATTTAATCCAGAGTTTTTTAGACAGCCAGACCGGCATGGCTTTAGCCCAGGAAAATACGCCTTTGGGCCAGGTCTCAAAATAGGTGGTCAGCAATCTCTCAAATTTTAAAAAGGGTTTATCGTAAAAAGCGACAGCGGTTAGATCTTTCGGAGCAATCTTAGCGAAATTTAAACAAAATTCAACAGCTTCCTCCGGGAAATTTTCATCATGTCTTATTCTGGTAAATCTTTCTTCGTGAGCAGCGGCGATGACCTTACCGTCTTTGATTAAAGCGGCGGCAGAGTCGTGGTAGAAGCAAGAAAGGCCGAGAATATACAAATTTATTTTGTTATCTTGTTATCTTGTTATCTTGTTTTCCAGTTTAGCAAGATAGCAAGCTAGCAAGATAGCTAGCTTTTAAAATTGTCTAGTTAGATATAAATCCATATCTTTAATCGGTTCTTTTTTTATCCAATAAGTTTGTCCTGATGGTTTTTGGCGGTTAAATATTCGATATAGAATTGCCATCGGGCCTAAGATAAGATAATAAAATAAAGACATTATTATCATTGTCTGAATCCGGCCAATTTTTATCAGAAGAGTTTTGATAGGTTGCCAAATCAAATTCATAGATTGCATTATAACCTATCTATCTGCCATTTTATACCATTTCCAAAGTTCTTCGATTCCGGTTTTAAGATTAACCTTTGGTTTCCATTTCAGAATTTTTTCCGCTTTTGAAATGTCTGCAAAAGTTGTTTGAACGTCGCCTTGAGGAAGTTCTTTTTTAACCAAAATAGCTTTTTTACCAACAACTTCTTCAATTGTATTTATAAATTCAGATAATTTTGTTGGCGAAGAATTTCCTAAATTAAAAATATCAAAATTATCGGGAATGAAATTGATAGCAGCCAGAATGCCGTTAACAATGTCATCAACATATGTATAATCCCGGCTGGTGTCTTGACCGTAGAAGTCAACCGGTTTTTCATTTGCAATAGAGTCCATGAATTTAAATGCTGCCATATCCGGGCGGTTCCGCGGACCATATACGGTAAAGAATCTTAAAACAGTTGTGGGAATTTTATATAAATGAGAATAAGCAAAACATAATAATTCGCCCGATCTTTTGGTAGCGGCATAGGGAGAAATCGGCTGATCGCAAGCAGCGTCTTCGCGAAACGGGACAGGAGTATTGTTTCCGTAAACGCTGGAACTTGAGCCAAAAATAAAATGCTTAACTTTTAATTCTTTCGCCAACTCCAGCATTTTTAATGTTCCGCCGACGTTGACTTTCTGATATAAAAGCGGCTCTTTAATAGACGCTCGTACTCCTGCCCTCGCTGCTAAGTGAATGACGATGTTAATTGTTTCGTCATTGCGAGGAGCGTAGCGACGTGGCAATCTACTGATATCTGATTTAATCAGGGTAAAATTGTTATCGTTTAGGTGGCGAGCGATATTGGAGCGTTTTTGAATCGGAGAATAATAATCATTAAAGTCGTCAACGCCGATGACACGATAACCATCAGCGAGGAGACGATCAAGTAGGTTAGATCCGATAAATCCGGCGCAGCCAGTCAATAAAATAGTTATTAGTAATTAGTTGTTAGTTGTTAGTAACAGAAATTGAATAATTCTCTGTAATAAACGACTAATTAGCTCCTCGGAAATATTCAATAGTTTTTTTCAGTCCTTCTTCCAGTCCAACCTTCGGTTCCCAGTCGAGAAGCTTTTTTGCTTTTGAAATATCCGGACGGCGGCGTTCGGGGTCGTCTTCCGGCAGTTTATTATATTGAACTGTGGATTTTGAGCCTGTTAGCCGGATAATTGTGTCCGCAAGTTCTTTAATTGTCAGTTCGACGGGGTTGCCGATGTTGACCGGATCGGCATTTAGATCGGAGCGCAGAAGTTTTAGCAGTCCTTCAACTTGGTCATCAACGTAGCAGAAACTGCGGGTTTGATGTCCGTCACCATGAATGGTTAATGGTTGATGGTTGATGGATGATTGGATAAAAAGCGGGATAGCTCTGCCGTCATCAGGATTCATTCTTGGGCCATAGGTATTAAAAATTCTGGCGATTCGGGTTTGGAGGCCAAATTTGCGGCTCCAGGCGGCGCAAATCGCTTCGCCAAAGCGTTTGCTTTCGTCGTAAATTGCTCTGGGGCCGATGGGATTTACATGTCCCCAGTAGGTTTCCGGTTGGGGATGGACCTCGGGGTCGCCATAAACTTCGCTGGTTGAGGCAAACAGAAAAACAGCATTGTGTTTTTTGGCAAGTTCCAAAAGGTAATGAGTCCCGATAGAGTTAACCAAATAAGTTTCTACAGGGAGAGCATGATAACTTTTGGGGCTTTTAGGGTTGGGGCCGGCAGGGGAGGCGAGGTGGAGGATGAAATTGAGCGTTGTGCGTTGAACGTTGAGCGTTGATTCAATCCAATCCGGTTTTGAAACATCGGCTTCGATCAGGGTGAAATTGGGATTTGATAATAAATGTTCAATATTTTTACGTTGGCCGGTAATGAAATTATCAACACAAATAATGTGGTTATTTTCAGCTAACAATTTTTCGCAAATGAAACTCCCGATAAAGCCGCTTCCTCCGGTAATAAGATAAGTTTTCATTTTCTGTAATAGTCTACCAATTTTTGGATTGCATTGATGACGTCACTAACGTCATTTTTATTCATTGTAGGATAAATAGGTAAGGAGAAAATATTCAGTCCGATTTTTTCCGATTCCGGAAAATCACCAAGCTTATATCCGAAAGTTTTTCTGTAATATTCGTGCAGATGAACCGGAATGAAATGAACTCCGCAACCAATGCCTTCTTCCTGAAGAGCGGCGACAAATCTGTTTCTGTCAACTTTAAACATTTCTGGTTTTAATACCAAAGCGTATAAATGGCGGGCATGAACAGTGTTTGCTTCGTCAGTGGCCGGAATTATCAAACTTTCTATTTTAGAAAAAGCTTTTTGATATTCCTGCCAGATTCTTGTTCTGACTTTAGAGCTTTTTTCAATTGACCTTAGTTGAGGTAAGCCTAAAGACGCCTGGATATCGGTCATATTTATTTTGTATCCGGGATAAACGGCTTCATAAGGTTTAAATCCATAAGCAGAGTATCGGTTCCAGGCGTCGGCGGATAGGCCGTGAAGAGCCCGGATCGCGGCGGTTTCAAACCATTGTTTATTGTTGGTCGTCAACATTCCGCCTTCGCCGGTAGCCACATTTTTGGTGGCGTAAAAAGAAAAGGCGGTAAAGTCGCTGATACTGCCAATTTTTTTTCCGTGATACCAGGCTTCGGCCGCGTGGGCAGCGTCTTCAATAACATAGAGTTTGTGATCCTTGGCAATTTTAGTAATCGCATCCATATCTGCCGGCCGTCCATGAAGGTGGACAGGAATTACGGCTTTTGTTTTTTTGGTAATGGTTTTTCCGATAAATTTTGGATCAATATTCCAGGTGTTTGGATCAACATCGGCAAATTTGACTGTTGCGCCACGGTGGAGGACTACATTGGCAGTAGAAACGAATGTCAGAGGAGTTGTAATGACTTCGTCGCCGGTGCCAATTTCCAAAATATCAAGAGCCAGTTCTGTGGCTGCCGTGCATGAAGACAACGCTAATGCGTATTTGGCATGGGCATATTTGGCGAATTCTTTTTCGAAGAATTTGGTTTTGGGTCCGGTTCCCCACCAGCCGGAACGTAAGGTCTCCAGAACTTCATCAATTTCTTCTTTAAGAATCATTGGCCGGCCAAAAACCAAAAAATCTTTCCTGACCGGTTTTCCTCCTTCAATAGCGGGAAGATTGATTGAATTCATGAGAGCATTTGAACATTTGAACATTTGAGCATTAGAGCATTTGTTCCCATGTTCCAATGTTCCCATGTCCCAATGATATTGCTATGATAATATCACTTTATGGCTTATCAATTTGATTTTAGCTTGGTTTTGCCTTGTTTTAACGAAAGCGAGCATTT
Organism: Candidatus Collierbacteria bacterium; assembly: GCA_016219325.1. Lineage (GTDB taxonomy): Bacteria > Patescibacteriota > Microgenomatia > UBA1400 > JACPES01 > JACPES01. The sequence goes on along the minus strand of JACRNH010000026.1, from coordinate 36,235 downwards.
TAATCAAAGCGTGAACAGAATAATTAATGTTCTTGATGGCAGTAGTTTCAGCTGGGAGATTATTTTTATTGAAGACGCCTCAACTGATAGGACTTCTAACTTGATTAGATCATATATTAAAAAAAATCCCAGGAAACATTTGTCTGTGTATTTTCATGATAAAAATTCGGGACGGGGCAGGTCTGTTTCTGAAGGAATAGAAAAGTCGCAGGGGAAAGTAGTCGGATATATTGATATCGATTGCGAAATTCCGCCGGAATATATTCCAAGGTTTATTTCGGAAATAAATTCTGGATTTGATGTTGCATCCGGATGGAGAATTTACGATTTTACTTTAAAAAGCCTGCCGAGGTGGTTTGCCAGCAAGGGGTATGGCAGTGTTCGGAATTTAGTTTTAGGTGAAATTTTTAAAGATACCGAAGCGGGATATAAGTTCTTTGATAGGGATAAAATATTGCCTGTTGTTAGAAAGTGTTACAGTCCGGGATGGTTTTGGGATACCGAAATAATGGTCAAAGCCTCAAGGGCTAAATTGAGAATTACTGAAATTCCGGTAGTTTTTATCAGGCGTTACGACAAAACCTCGACGGTTAAACTTATCCCGGATACGTTAATTTATCTTAAGGAATTATGGAATTTCAACAGAAAGCCTCCAAACTTTTAATAATTTTTTCAACCGCGGTTTTTTTCGCCGGAATCAGCTGGGCAGCAATGATTCCCCTTTGGCAAACCCCTGATGAGCAGGCTCATTTTGCCCAAGCCCAGGATTTTGCGGCGTTGAGAAACCGTCCTCAATCAGGGTATTCAACATCAGCTGATATTGTTTTATCGGAAAAATATCTGGGAGTTTTTAGAGATGAGCGGGGAAATAATAAGTTTACATATCATCCTGAATATAATATTGAGTACGCCAATTCTGTTTACGGACTGTACGAAAAAGAAATGATTGCGATGCCGGCAGAATCAAGAAGCATTCTTTCAATTAATGAAGCTACAGGTTATCCGCCTTTATACTATTTATATATATCAGCCATAAACAAGCAATTCTGGAGCCTTGATTTGGTTTCCAGAGTGTTTTTGTCCAGAGCGGCGACGGTTTTATTGTCCGTAGGATTAGGGGTTGTGGTCTTTAATATCGGGAAAATATTATTTAAACAGATTTTCTATGCTTACGTTTTAGCCGCTATGGCGGTGTTTCAGCCGATGCGGATGTTTACAGGCAGCGGCGTTACCAGCGACTCTTTGATGAATTTTATTTATCCCCTGTCGATGCTTTTTTTGTTAAAAGCCGATCTTCGCCCGACCTGGAAAAACCTGATAGCCCTGATTTTGGCTTTGGCTGCTCTTTTGTTGACGAAAACTCAAGGAGTTTTTTTGATAATAATTTCATTATTTCTCTGGCTGAAAGTAATTACCGGCCGGAAGAACAAACTTGTTCCGAAATTAATATCAGCCGTAGTTCTGTTGGCGATAGCCGCGGTTATTTTCATCGGAATAATAAACAGGACGGCTCTTAGGAATATTATTCCGCAGCCGTTACTGGCCAATATGTTCATTCCCGAAGTTGAAGACACTATTGGTTTGAATTCTCAACCATTTTTAATCGACTATATTAAAATATCGGCAGTTGATTTTTACCGCCAAGTATTACCGTGGTATTGGGGGGTTTACCGCTGGCTGTCTTTGACATTGCCCCTTTGGGTTTATCGGGTTATAAAAATTATCACGGGACTTTTTTTAATCGGATTGATAACCGGTTTTAAGAAAATAAAAATTGTCGCCAATTTAAAGCCGTTTGCTTGGCTAATCGGCAGCAGCTTGATTTATACATTGGGTATTTACGCTTGGAATTTATTGTTCTGGAGAAGCAAGGGTTTTTCGTTCGGAATTCAGGGAAGATATTTTTTCCCTAATTTAACAGAGCATATGGCCATTTTATTGGTTGGACTGTTGGTTTTGTCTCCGGTTCGTTTCCGTAGAGCTATTGGTTTATCTCTGGTCGTTTTAATGACAGTTTTTAACTGGTTCTCCTTATGGTTTGTGTCAGAATCATATTTTGGCAGCATAACTAATTTTCAAACTTTTTTCCTGCGGGCCAGCCAATATAAGCCATGGTTTTTCAAAACTCCCTTTTTACCGGGGATAATTAGTTTAGGGATAATCAGCAGCGGATGGTTTTTATGGAGATTTGGAGTAGAATTGTTTAGTCAGAAAACAATGAGCAGAAAATAATGAGTAGAAAGCAATGAATAATGATTTTCATTGTTTTCTGTTTTCTGTTCATTGCTCATTACATAAATGTTGACAGAAATTGGATTAAGACGATTACTGAAGTACTTTATTTTTGGTCTTTGGGATATGGTTTTTCGTCTGCTGCCCTGGTCGCCTCTGCGGGTTTTGTGGATGAAATTATTCGGAGCCAATATCCCCTGGTCGGCGGTTATCGATAAGGTTAATTTTATGAATCTTGACAGGACCGGATTGCCGGGACTAACTCTTGGCAGTAAAGTATTTTTGGGCCCGGGATCAATAATTGATTTAGCCGGAAGAGTAGAGATTGGAGACCATGCCGCGGTTTCCCCCGGGGTCATAATTTTAAGCCATTTATCAGTGGGATTCTCCGATCATCCTTTAATTAAGCATTATCCTAAAAGAGTTGAGAAAACCGTTATCGGAACAGGAGTTTTTATTGGGGCTAACGCTACAGTGCTGTCAGGAGTTACAATAGGCAAAGAAACAATGGTCGGAGCCGGAACCGTGGTTACGAAAAATATTCCGGAGAAAGTGTTGGCGGCCGGCGTTCCGGCAGAAATTAAGAAAAAACTTACATATGTTTAATCGCATTATTTCAATATTAATTCCGGTGACAGCCGCGGCCATCGGCCAAATGATATTAAAAATCGGGATGACCCAAGTGGGGGAACTAAAGTTTTCCGACGGTTTAATTAATATCATTTTGAAAACATTTTCTAATAGGTATGTTATCGGAGGTTTGGCATTTTTTGGAGTTAATGTTTTCTTATGGCTGGTAGTTTTATCCCGGGAAAAATTGTCCTTTGCTTATCCGATGGTGGCTTTCGCTTATATCGTGACGATTCTTCTGTCTAAATTTGTTTTGCATGAAGATATTCCGCTATTGAGATGGAGCGGCTTAGTTGTGATTATCGTGGGAATACTGATGATAGCCAAAAGTTCAACATAATTTGATTGTTAGCTTGCTAGCTTGTTATCTTGTTATCCTGAAGTCTTATCAGTTGCGACTTTAACTATCTTTAGCAATATATCAAGTTAGCAAGATAACAAGATAACAATCCTGACAAAATATAGATTTTCTCTATTAATAATTCTGCTGGCGGGTTTAAGCCTACGATTGGTAAGTCTAAATTCTTGGTTTCATTTTGAATTCGACGAGGAAGTAATTGTCTGGAAACTAAGAGAATTTGTATCCACAGGAAAGCCTTTTCTGATCGGCGGCGGAACCCCGTTTGGATTTCATCTCGGTCCGGCATTTTATTATCTTTCGTCAATTCCGTTATGGTTCTCTCATCTTGATCCGATTGGTTGGGGGATAACCGCGGCGATCTTCGGAACCGGAACAATTTGGCTGATGTGGCTGGTGGGAAAAACTTTATTTAGCGAGCGGATAGGGTTGATAGCGGCTTTGCTGTGGGCGACGAGTTTTATGGCGGTAATGAGCGATCGTCATTGGTGGCCGCTGGTTTTGGATCCGATATTGTCTCTGCTGGTAATTTTATGCCTCATCCATATTTTGAAAAATGGGAAGTTTCGTAAACTTCCCATTTGGTGGTGGATAATTTTGGGATCAGTTCTAGCTTTAGCTTGGCAGGCAGATTTGACGGTTTTGCCTCTATTCATGGCGGTAGGAGTTGCGGCGGTGCTAAATTTTAGACGGCAATGGAAAGGAATTCTAGCGGCGGTCGGGATTTTGGCAATTTCCCTTTTGCCCCTGGTGTTTTTTGAATTCCGCCATCCGGGAGCCAATTTAGGGAAGTTTATGCAGGGAGTTAACCCGCCGGTTGGCGTTCCGGATATAAATACGCTGTTGTTTATACCTCAAGGCTTAAGCCGGTTATTATTTCCGATTACCAATTTGAACGGAAATTTATTGAAGTTTTATTCCTGGTGTCGGGAGATTGCCGACGGCAGGGTTAACAATCAACCCTGGTGGGCGATTGGATTGACGATATTTCTGTTGTCAATCCCATTTTTCAGCGGGAAGTTTCGTAAACTTCCCACTCCGGAAAATTCAATATTGCGGATATTGATTCTGTCAGGGATTGTTGGAATCTTTATTTTCAGATCAAGGGGCGGGAATTTATATGATTTTTATTTGGCTGTTTTGTATCCGGTAGTGATACTTTTGGCCGCCGGAGGAATCAATTTTATTTGGGAGAAGTGGGGAAAAATCGTAGCTGTAGCGGGACTTATGGTGATAGTCGGATTTAATTTATTTATAATTTCCAAGTCTTATCATCCGCAGGGACTTGCGGTAAAACGGCAGGCGGTGGTCTGGGCTATATCAAATGTGGGAAACGAAGAATTTGACTTGGATTCGATTTCTAGCTGCAGCCGTTACAATGGAGTTAGATATTTATTTTTATTGAGCGGGAAAGAGCCGCAATCCAGTTTTGTAGATCAGGACCTTTCCTGGTTGTATGATAAAAAAGCCGGCTATATGAAACCAAGATATTTGGTGACATTCATAACTCCGGACGATTTAACTCCGGAGCAAAATAAAAAGTACAATCAACTGAAGATGGACGATATTGAATCTAAGGTTTTTAGTCCCAGCCTTGAGGTGATAATTTCAAAATATGAATAAATTACTAGGATTATTAAAATCTTTTAGAACCGCTACATTTAAAGATACGACGATAGTATTTATCGGGAATAACCTCTCATCTGTATTGGGGGCGGTCTTCTTTTTTATATTAGCCCATCAGGCAGGCCCGACAGTTTTCGGAATTTTCAGCATAGCCATAGCTGTTGCCATAACCGCGGTTGATCTGTTTGACATCGCCATAAACAATGCCATCATCAGTTTCGGTTCCAAATCCGGATGGATGGCAATAGCCTTAAGAAACGGGTTAAAAAGAAAAATATTGTTCTCCATTATTTTTTCCGTCTTACTTTGGATTTTTATTCCGGCGGTAATCTGGGTATTGGGAAAACCTGAAATTTCTTATGCCCTTAAAATATCTGTTTGGCTGATTCCGGCTAAAGCAATTTTTTCTTTTGTAAAAACCGCGCTTCAGGCCGGAAAAGAATTTTTTCTGGATTCCGCGGTTGATATTCTATCGTCTGTTATTAGATTGTTGGGATTTTTTATTTTATGGAAAATTGGATTGTCACCGTTGGCATCGGCCTTATGGAGCTATATTCTTGGTTTGCTATTGTCAACTATTATCGCTTTGCCGAAAGTAAAAGATCTGATTAGCGTTGAAGCAGGTGATAAATTTAATCATAAAGAGTTTACCGTTTACCAGTCATGGATGACCTTGGCTTTTGTGGCATCATCAGTCAGCAGCAGATTGGACATTTTTTTCTTAACCAGAATGGTCTCTTTGGAGATGGTCGGATGGTATCAAGCTGCGTTTAGGTTATATATGCCGGTTCAGCAGTTGGCATCGTCCATCTCCCGGGTTCTGGCTCCGAGATTTGCTTCTTTTTCTAACCGCAATGAATCTATAATATATTTAAAAAAAGCGTTATTTTTGTCCGGCGGTTTGGCGGCATCCATGTTTTTATTAATTCCGGTTTATCCTTGGGCGATAAAATTTTTGTACGGCAATAATTTTCAGGGATCAATTGTTTTTGCCTATTGGATGATGGGCTATTTTTCTTTATTTTTATTTTCAACTCCTTGGTGGAGCCGTCTGCTTTATTACCATTCAAACGCCAAAAAATTTGCCATGCTTTCAATTCTTCAGCTGGTTGTATTGGCAGTAGCGGTCCCATTTTCTATTGTAAGTTTCGGCGGTGTCGGAGTCGCAATTGCCTTGTTTGGGTCATTGGCTCTTACTACAGTTTTAGCGGCTATTTAATTTATGAAGTCAAAAGTATTTTTGGCATTTTTGTCGGGATTAATATTTTTAGTATTTTCGGAATTTTTTTTCCGCTGGGAAAATTTCCGTAACCGGAATATTGAGACCAGAGCTTGCCGCCGCCAGAGCCCGCAGTTTCATCACGAGTTGGTTCCGGATACGGTTTGCCGGTCTAAATATCCGGAATGGGATGTGGAATTCAAAGTTAATAACTTAGGATTTAGGGGGCAAGATTTGGAAGCGCTAAAGCCGGCAGGCGTTTTTAGGGTGTTAGTGGTTGGCGATTCATTTATAGAAGGGGAGAGTGTCGCGGAAGCTAAAATAGCTGTGTATTTAACCGGGAAAGAAATGACTGCGGAAACCGGACATAAAATAGAGACAGTTAACATGGGAGTTATGAGTTATGCCCCGGCTATTTATTATCGGATAATTAAAGATAAGGGTTTGCCGTTAAATCCGGATTTAGTGATAGTTAATGTTGATATGAGCGATTATCAAAATGATTTCGCGTATGCCAAAGATATTGATAAGGACGGGAATTTTCAAAATATTTTATTCCAGCAGCAAATGGGCCGGCCGCATGTAGCTATTCCGACGGTTAACTAAAAATTAAATTTTGGCTAAGATCTACTTCCGCTCTCTATGCGGTAGTGGCTGATAGAACAAAACAGTTGGTTAGGAAAATTAAAAACTTGCCGGAACCGACAGTGTTTTTAGTTAACGATCTCAATAGCGATCCTCACTATATCACCAGATCCAAAGAGAATGCTGCTAATCCGGAAGCATGGAAAGAGATATCAGCCAATTTAATCAAAATCAAGGATTTATTGAAGAAAAAAAAGATCCATTTTGTTGTTACGACTTATCCTTATGGTCATCAGGCAGGGGAGGACGAATGGAGCGAGGGCAGGGTTAGGAACGGATTTGAAACAGGGAAATTATATCCGGCGACAGCAGCCGATTTATTGGTAGAATTTGGTGATAAAAACGACATTAAAGTTGTTAACTTAGTTCCGGATTTTAGAGACGCAGCTAAAAAAGAAGCCGGTTTTTTATACTATCCGCAAGATGGTCATTTTACCGAAAAAGGCCACCGGGTAATGGCAGATTTATTAAAGGAGGTTGTAAATGATTACCTTACATACGATCGTTAAAAACGAGGACAGATTTATTAAAGCTGTTTTAATTTCGGCTTTGGCGTCTAAAGATGTTAAAAGGGCTTTGGTTTGGGATACCGGCTCGACCGATAACACAGTTCATGAAATTTTATCCATTAATGATTCAAGAATAGAATTTATGGAAAAAGGGAATGTCAGCCGGAAAAAACTTGTTATATTACGAAACGAACAGTTGGGAATGACCAAAACGCCATGGATTTTATTGGTTGACGGAGATGAAATCTGGCCGAAAAATAATCTGGAAAAGTTGATTTCGATAATGAAATCCTGCGGTCCTGAAACTATCGCTTTAGTCAATAAAACCAGGAATGTTGTCGGAGATTTATATCATTATTTGCCGGAGTCGGAAGGGCATTATCAAATCGGCCACTACCGCGGCCACTTAAATATTCGGGCAATTCGGAATTTGCCGAGACTGACAGTTAAGGGGGTGTATCCGAAGGAATGGTATGAGTACGGCGGCAAAAAAATTCAGGATATACCAGAAAGGTTGAAATTTATTGACACCTGGTATCTTCATACGACGCACTTGAAACGGTCGGAAAATTGGCTATCGGAATTATCGACAATTGATAGGTTGAAAAAACATAAATGGTTTATCAATCTAAGAGATGCGAGGTCTATTCAGATGGATAAACAAGAGATTCCGGAGGTTTTACAAAAATCTTAATTGAACCGGTTTGAGGAGGCGTAAAACGGTGGTTGACCGGACTTGGGTCATCGGCCAGCTTTGCATAACTAATTTCAGACGGATAATTTTCTAAGTGGCAACCGTTGGCAATATTCTCCAGTAAGTCTTCATTTCCCCACTCCGGAAAAATAATCACAGAGTCGGGGCAGGTATTTAATTTTGTCAATTCTTGGGCTCCATGAACAATTAAATTAGTATGAAACCGGAAAGTAAAGTCGTCGTAATTTACGGCCAGGCTTTTAGTCCCAGAAAATTTTTCGGAATTAAGCATTGCTATTATCTGCTCATTAGTTCCAATATACGGATGAGCAATTTCAAATAAATAGTCAGGAAGAAGTCTAAGACCCGGGAAAAAGGCGATAAATGTGGCAGCGATAGCCAATTTTTTAGGAAGTGAAACAATAATCCGGGCGGCGAGGTAAGTGAAAAACGGGACTAACGGCACCAAATAGCGGAAAAAATATGGATGGTTGATGGTATAAAGCCCGAGGGTGGTAATGATTATTAATAAAAATAGTAAGCCATTATTGTTTTTTAAAATTTTTGATCTAATTCCGGAAAATAAAAACGGGATTAAAAGAAAAACCGGAAAAATAAATTTATGGATGTAAACATAATGCCAGTGTAGATTTTGTTTAATAATTTCTAAATTAAAGTTTAGATTTTGGCCCCCGATTTTGAGCCACCAGGCCCATGGGAGAGTAAAGATTAGAGTTGTTGAGAAAGTGGCGGCGAACCGAATAAAAGCCCGGCCTTGCTGCATCGCAAGGCCGGGTCTTATCAAACGATAAATTTGATGAATCCAGAAAGAAATTTGTAAAGCCAGCGCTCCGGGAAGGAAACTGTGAAAAAGTAAAATGCTGCCGAGAATATATTTAAAGGACGGCCCTCTTTTGGAGAGGACCGTCCTTTTCAGATTAAGCAAATATCCATCCACCGCCATCAAGGTAAACAACAATGCCAATGAATAATATCTGGCTTGCCTGATATGCAATAAAAGCGGGACAGAAGTTAAAACTAAACTAACCGCCAGAAAATAGAATAGTTTATTTTTCGGGCCGTGTTTTTCGATAAATCCCAACCAATACCAAAAAAATAAAATTCCGATTAAGGTAAAAGGCAATCTGGCGGTCAAGGCGGAAACACCGAAGAATTTAAACGACAGAATGGTAACATAAAATTGGAGCCACGGATGCCAGCGCCATAATTTGCTAACTGAAAATTGATAATTCCAATCCTGATTGATCGGTCCCTGGTCGTCATAAGCGTATGGCAGCCAATTATTTGATTTGACCATTTGTCTGGCAACTAAGGCGGTTTCCGCCTCGTCTTGCCATAAAGTTCTGATTCCAAGATTTGGAAAAACCAGCAGGGAAAAAATAATTGTCAATATAACTTTTGACCAAAAATGTTTAAACATAATATGACCTTGGTGTGGACTTTAAAAATAAAACAATCCATCCAATGATTGTGGCAAAGGTTATCGCGAAACCGATTTTGTATGATATTGGGTCATACCGTAAAGTTATTTCAGATGGCGGTATTGAAAACGGCACAATAACTGCCTGTTGGTTGATATTGGCAGGATAAATTTTAATCTGTTGCCCGTTGGCGTAAGCCTTCCAGCCCGGGTACCAGCTCCGGTTGAAAACCACAATCTTTTCATTTGCGCCGGGGACTGTTTCACTTTCCCAAAGAATTTCGCCTAAGGTAAAGTCCGGCTGCGACATTCTTCCCAGCGCTTCTCCAATATCTTTTACTTTATAAATCCGACTTGAGGTCCAAATATTCGGCATGGCCGATGGGTTTTCCGCGATTTCAATTTTTCCGGATGAAGCGTCGATAATATGGGTTACCCCGAAAACGCCGCGGATATTTTTCCCCAGAGTTTCGTTTCCGTAAATAAAATGTCTGAATATATCGAAACGTCTGGGATATTGTTGAGCGTAAGCGCCAAGCTGTTTAATATTGAAAATCATGTTTGAATTTGGCCCCAATGTTTTTCCGGCGTAGCGAACCATATTTTCTTTTCCTTCCCATCCCTGATAAGAGTCGGCCTTTTTCCATAAGTCTTCCTGATTTATGGTGACTATTCTGGAATTAGGGTTTAATTTTTCTGCTATTTCCGGTTTTTTCAACCACTGTTCATCTTTTCCCCACAGATGATAATCGCGGAAAGTCCATGCCATTTGGAAAATATGCAAACAGGCGATTACAATTACAACTTTTATCCGTGAATTTTTAGAAAATCCGAAAAGTATTTTTAATAAAAATAGTCCGGCTAATAATCCCAGTGAAATATTAGAGAAAGCCAGAAATCGGGATTCAATTCTGGTAAAAGATAACGGCGGAAGTTTAAATAACAATCCGGCCGGAGTATTTTTTCCCAAGGATAGAATTAGGCTGATTAAAAAAACGGTTACAATCGCTTTCTTAGGTCCAAGATATTTTGGCGTTCCGGAAATTCTTTTTTTAATTACGCCGACTATCAGCGCTAAGAAAGGGATAATCCCAACGTATAATAGATTTTCCCAGAAGATCGGCCAGCCCTTTCCATAATATGAAAATGTTCCCCGAGAGGGATTTCCGAATATAAAAGGATAAAATATTGACAATAGATTTTTTATCGGCAAAGGGTGAATATACCTTTGCCCGGTTGCGGCAGACAGGCTGTCGGATTGTTTTACCAATTCAAGCAAAGGGATAATTTGAACCGCCGACAGCAAAATTGCGACGGTAGCCGCGACTGCTATCTTAGTAAAATTAGATATTTTTTTATTCCAATTTCTGATAGTTAAATACATAGTTAAAATAAGCAAAGTATTAATGAATGTTTGCGGGTAACCGGCTAAAACCATTTGTGCCAGCACGACTCCCAGCCACAGTACCGGCCGGAGATTTTTCTCGAAAATTAATTTTTCAGTAAATAATAGGGCCCAAGGAATAAAAGAAAAAGATTGCAGTAAATTAAGGTGCGTCATTTGGACTATAAAATATCCATTGGATGAGGCAAATAACGCTGATATGGCGCTCAAGATTTTCGACAATCCAATTTTCCTCATCAGTAAATATGATCCGGTAAACGTTATGACGAATGTTAAAAGAAGGGCCGCCGTAAACGCCTGCGGCATTGGCAGCAATCCAAAGATGAGCCAATTTAATGGGCTGAAGGCTCCGATTTGCCCCTCGGCCCCGATCGGGAAACCGTTTCCAATCATATCTGTCCAAAGGGGAAACTTTCCAGTTTTTAAGGATTCACTTAATAAATTTTTCAGCGGATAATTGAAATTCCAGATATCGGATAAACCGTAATCAGGTGTAACCAACATATAATTTAGTATACAATTCTCAAAATATGGATTTACCTAAAATTTGGTCGCAAGTACCGGCCGATTATTTTTCGTCCGGGGTAAAAACAAATTTCCTGCAGAGAATTTGGCATGGCGGGAAATTAAAAGCGGTAGCGGAATCCGTCGGCGGAAAGAAAGCTGATGTTTTAGTTGAAGTCGGTTCGGCTGACGGAAGTTTTGTTAATTCATTGTCTAAGAGAATTAAATTAAATAAAATAATCGCCATAGACCCATATTTGCCGCCCCTGGCTTTCGGAAAGAAAATACACCGGAATATCGTTTTTATTCAGGCAGACGCCCATAGACTGCCTCTGAGAAATTCGTCTGTGGACTTAATTACAATTCTGGAAACTTTGGAACACGTAATTGATCCATTTGGGACATTAATAGAATTAAAAAGAATTCTTAAAGGAAGCGGATCGATAATTGTAGAAATCGATAGCGGGAGTTGGCTATTTCAAGTTATTTGGTTTTTTTGGAAAAAATTTGGAAAAGGAAGAGTTTGGAATAGAGCTCACTTGACATTTTTTAATGTCGAACTTTTGGAAGGGTTATTCAAAAAAGCCGGCCTAAAAGTCGAGGAAAAGAAAATGTTTAATTGGGGGATGGGAGTATGCTACAGGCTGCGTTTTTGATCGTTGTCCATCTGCTGATATTAACTCAACTTCGGTTTGAGGTCTGGCCGGAGATGATGCTGATGCCGTATTTGATGAAAAACGGATTTGAACTTTACCGGGATATGATTGTTCCGTGGACTCCGGGATTAATGTGGATCTTACAGGGATGGTTTTGGTTGACCGGATTGTCTATTTGGAATTTAAAAGTTTTAACTTGGTTAATAATTATTTTTACCGATATCTTAATTTATTTAATAGCTGCCAAGCACTGGGGAAAGACGGCAGGAATTATTTCGTTGATAAGTTTTATGCTGTTTCAGCCGTTATTTGACGGGAATGGTTTATGGTTTGATTTAGCGGTTGCGCCGTTGCTTTTATTGGCGTTTCATTTTGATAACTCTTTGTTTTTGGCTCCGGCGTTTTTAGTTAAACAGTCAGTGGTGTGGTTATTCCCTTTGTTTTGGAAACAGTGGAAACGTTTAGTTGTGGCGGTCACCGTGACAATAGGAACGAGCCTGGTTTGGTTTTGGTCCAGAGGAATACTGAACGATTATTGGTTTTGGGCTTACGATTTTACTTTCCGGCTTTTCCCGAGGATGCCGGGGCATTTGGATTTGGCGACGTGGAGGCATTGGGCTTTGGCGTTAGCCCCGGCGTTAATTGTAGGGGCGGGGGCATTACTGAAAGGCAGGAGGGAGTGGGGAAAATTTTTCAGCATAAATTGTCCGTTGCAGTGGGCGTTTTGGTCTGGATTATTTGTCTTTCCCAGATTTGGATTATTTCATTTTCAGCCAATGATCGCTTTTTTAGCGTTGGAAATTGGAAGCCTTTATAACTATTATAAAGGTTATAAAAATTATAAAAATTATATTTTAATAAGCCTAATGGTAGTTTACTTGGGATTTTTCTGGTTCAGGATAATTCAGGCCCAGTGGCAAAAGCCTGACCGATTTTTGGAGCCCGAATTTTATCAAGTAGCGGCAAAATTGGCGATGGAGACCGATAAAAACCAACCGGTATTATTAGTCAATGGTCCGGAACTGGCGTACGTTTTATCCGATAGATTGCCTCCTAAGCCATGGCTGACGCAATTTCCGTGGTTTTTAGAATTGCCGGGATTTCAGGAAAAATTGATAGATAATTTTAAGCGGCAAAATCTTAAACAGACGATTTTATTTCCATATCAAAGCGAAGCGGAGTTTGTTCCCGGATCTTACCAACCGAAAAAATTACTGGAATATATTAACTCTATTACCAATGATGAAGCTTTTTAATTATTTTCAGGCAAAGACTGATCCTGCTCTGCAGGAAAATAATTGAAGTATCAAAAATATGAAATTTTGGCAGTTGGGAATTATTTTGATTGCGGCGGCGGTTGTGTTTGCTCCGACGCTCGGAACTTATTTTTCTCAAGACGATTGGGTATTTTTGTCTCATGTTTATAAACAACCTTTCGCAAAAATATTTGATCATCATTCAGAAGCGTTTTATCGGCCAGTTGGCCAACAATTATTCTTTTGGATAGGGAGCGGACTGTCCGGTTTGGATGCCGGTGGATTTCATTTGCTTGGACTTTCTATCCATCTTATAAATATTGTTTTGTTGTGGAAATTATTGAAAAATAAGAGTTTTTACTTAATGCTTTTTTACGCGGTGAATCCGGCTCATTTTGTGGTTTTAAATTGGCTGACTCAAGTTGATATAGAGATCGCGGTGAGTTTTGGGTTGACGTCGACTTATTTATTAAGGCTTGGCCTTGCGAAGCAAGGCCAAGCCTTTTTAGCACAAACTTGTGGGCTCATTTTATATTTATTCGGAATTTTGTCGCATGAAGTTGTAGTTTTTTTGCCGATTGTTTGGTGGATTTGGTTTAAGCAGAAAAGAATGGCCGTTCTCGGATTGGTCGCCGGTCTATTCTTGATCGGAGCCAAGTTTCTAGCTAACCCGTTTTCTCCAAATGCCGATTACACGATTTCAACGAACTTATTGGGAATTATTTCTTCGCTGAAATGGTACGGATTGAGAGCGTTATTTATCCCCGAAGGAATCAGAAATTTTCCGTTTTGGTTAACGGTTGGCAGTTTAATTCCGGCTGTCTTTTTAATTTTGATATTCCGTCAGAAATTAATTAAAGGAATGGTGTTTTATTTTTTAGGGATTTTACCGGTATCGGGATTTGAGAATCACTTATTGGCGGCATACGCGATTTTCGGAATTGCCTTGATGATGATTGAATTAGGAAAAAACAGTGTCATCCCAGCGCAAGCTGGAATCTACTTGAATAGATTCCGGGTCAAGCCCTTAGATCCTGAAAGTCTCAGGACCGAAGGGCCCGGAATGACGATGGTTATAGCGTCAGTAATCGTGTTGTCGTTGTCATTTCTGTTTGTAAATTTTAATTACTCAAACCATTGGAGCACCACCAGAGGGATTATCTCTCAAAAATTGACAGAAGAATATTTAGGTTCTGATTCAGAGAGCCAGAAGAGGATTTTGAGTCGGGTAAAGAATTATAAAGATAATCCGGAAATTTATTTTTCGTCAATGAGTGGGAAGCAATTTGAGGTTTTAGACAAAGGTTTTAGCCGGGGAATTTTTAACCGGCTGTTTTATCGCGGAAACGATTTAACCACCCAGTTTTTGCCCGACGCGTTATTCTTCAAAAATAGTTTGCTGGCCGGAAAATTTCCGGTGTGGAATCCTTGGATTATGGCCGGAATGCCATACTTTTTAGATCCGCAAAACTTTTTATGGTATCCCCCAAATTACATTCTATTGCTTCTGCCGTTGGAATTGGGATTTTTGATTTTACTGATTGGCCATTTGGTATTAGCCGGCTGGGGAGTTAAAAAAATATTGAATGAATCAGGAGTATCGTGGAGATTGGTGTTATTAGGGATGGGAATGTTTGTGTTGTCGCCGAAAATAATAAGTCATATTGAAGAAGGGAACTGGAGTTTAGTTATTGCCGCCAGTTGGCTGCCGTTTTTATATTGGGCATTAAAAAATAAAAGGTTTGGTTGGACGGCAATTTCATTGGCGGCGATTATTATCAATAATTTGAATATTGGGTACTATTCAATTCTGTTCGTAGTTATATATTATTTGATTATTTTTAAAAGGCCTGGCCTTGCTACAGCAGCAAGGCCAGGCCTTAAAATGCTTAAGACGTTGATTGCCGCACTCATTTTAACCATTCCCCGCTGGCTGCCTTTGGCATTATTCGGGAATCAAACCGTCAGGGCGAATTTGCAGGAAGCGCCATTACCTTTTTGGAGTTGGATGAAAATATTTAAAAGCTTATTTTTCCCGTTGGCCGGAAGCCATCCTTTATTGCAAAATGAAGAGATTTTGTATTTAGGGTTGACACCGGTTTTACTGGTTGTTATATATTTGGTATTTAAAGGCCCGGCCTTGCTAAGGCAAGGCCGGGCCTTATTTTGGATTGTCTGGTTGGGGCTTATTCCATTGGTCGCCTTTAATATCAAAACCCCGTTTTATTTTTTGATTAAATTGCTCCCCGGATTTTCCCTGTTGCGGATTACTACCAGGCCGTGGATTTTCATGTCATTAGCTATGGCGATATTTGTTCCCCAAATAATCAGTCGGTTGACAAAAAAATCTAAATTATTAGCCGGAGCAATAGTGATTGCCATATTGTTGGAATTCGCATATTTCGACCGTGGAATTTTTTCCCGCAGGCAAGCAATTAAAGATGATATTCCGTTTAGGTTTTATCAAACCATGGCGTCGGTAGGATCTTTGACACGGGTTTATTGCGCGATAGGCTGTTTGGATAGGTTGACAGCCCAAAAAATGGGGATTGCGCTTTTAGGCGGGAATAATCCGATTCAATTGACGAGATTCGTTAATTATTTACAAAAAGCCGGAGGATTTACGGAAAAAGATTATTTTCCGATTTTGCCTCCATATTCGGTTTTCAATCAGCAACCACAACCAAGCGCTGAACTGTTGGCTCAAACTGCTACAAAATTCATAATTTCGCCTTATGAACCGAAAGATGATAAATTAAAGTTGATAGATCGGGAACAGGATTTTAGGTTGTATCTAAATACCGCTGATTTGGCAGAATATAAGGATCACTATTTTAATTTATAATTGATTATGAATTATGTAGATTGACTCTGCTATAGCATGTTAAATCTACATGAATTGTTTAAATAAATATTGAAAATGAAAATTGTTTTTATCAGCCGTTATCAGGGAAAAGTTGAAAGAGGAGTAGAGAATTATGTAAAGGAGTTAGGACAACGGCTGGGTGGGAAACATCAGATTGAGATTTTGACTTCGGCCTGGCAGTTAATTGGCCGGAGGCCGGACATCATTTATCCGCTGAACGGTTACTGGCAGGCATTCGGCTGCCGTCTCTGTTCATGGCTTACAGGCACTAAGTTGGTTTTGGGCGGACACGCCGGGATCGGCCGGGACGACAGGTGGAATTTATATATGTTTCCGGATTTGTTCATTGCTTTTTCGCAGAAAGGTTACGAATGGGCGAAAAAAGTTAATCCGTTCATCAAAATTGTCAAAATTCCCCACGGAGTTGATTTGGAAAAGTTTAATCCGAATGTCAAGCAGGCAGACGTTAATTTGGAGCGGCCGATTTTTATTACAGTTTCTCATCTTGTTTCCTACAAAAGAGTAGGGGAGGTGGTGAAGGCGGTAGCGAAGCTGGAAAGAGGCAGCTTATTGATTCTAGGAGAGGGTCCGCTGGAGAAAAAGATTGATGCATTAGGAAATCGGTTGTTGAACGGTTTGTCATCGCGAGCGAAGCGTGGCGATCTGACGAGATTGCCGCGTCGCCCTGTTCCTCGCAATGACGGTGAAAGCAAGAGGTATTTGCGATTGGTAACACCACACAATCAAGTGGCGAAATATTTGCGGGCGGCGGATGTGTTTACTTTGGCGTCCGAATCTTATGAGGCTTTCGGATTGGTTTATCTTGAGGCAATAGCCTGTAACCTTCCGGTTGTCGCGACAGACGATTCCTTGCGAAGAGAGATGATCGGTAGTTCTGGAGTTTTTGTTAAGAATCCGGAAGATAATGAGGAATACGCGAGATGTTTAGAAACGGCGGCGAAGATTGATTGGAGGGATAAACCAGTAAAGCAGGCGAAAAAGTTTGATTGGAAAAAGATTGCAGTCAGATATTTAGAGGAGTTTGAAGGTATTATTTAGAGAGCAGTCCTTGAAGAAAAATTCGACGTGGTTCTTCTTCGAGGCTTAAAAATTCAGAGAGTTGTTTTTTGAGTTCGACTTTAAGTTTTACAGCACTAATATTCAATTTTTTCCCAAGTAAACGTTTATCAAGATTTATCGGTTCACCAGAAGCAACCATTGCATGTTCCGAAGCGGCATATCCTGCTAAAACGCTTTGAACCATTAAATCCCCCTCTTTGTCATTAAGTCGATCTAAAATATCTTCTAAAGTTGTCCCCTTTAATAAGTTTGGGTCAGTATAAACAGAGCGGATTGAATCGCCAATTACTATTCTTGCCAAATCAAAACTATTTATTTCTGGTTCGGGATTCATAATAGGATTTTTATGAGATAATCTTTTAATTGATGTGATTATATATAGTATCTGTCAAGAGTCAAGTTATGAAAGATATATCGGTAGTAATTCCAGTTTATAACGAGGAGAAAGTTATTGGCAGGTGCCTGGAGTCATTGGCTGGCCAGACGTTAAAGCCGAAAGAAGTGATCATCGTTGATGATGGTTCGACGGATGGGACGGAGAGAGAAGTCGAGATTGCCACGGGGCGTACCGGACGGTACACCCCTCGCAATGACGTGGTAGTTTTAAGGCAAAAGCACTTGGGAGCGGGGGCGGCGAGGAACTTGGGGACAAAACATTCGACAGGGGATATTTTGGTGTTTGTGGATGCGGACATGATATTTAGTCGGACGTTCTTGGCAGATTTAGTTAAACCGATTCAAGAAGGAAAATCAAAAGGAACTTTCTCCAAACTGGAATATGTTGTCAACTGGAATAACCGTTTTAGCAGATTCTGGAATTATGCCAAAGGCATCTATGAGCCGCGGTCAATTCCGGTAGATTATCCGGAAACGGCGCCGGTGTTTCGGGCGATTTTAAGAACAGAATTTGACAGGGCTGGCGGATTTGACGAAAATAAAGGCTATAACGACGATTGGAGTTTAAGCGAAAAGCTTGGGACTAAAGCTACTGAAACTAAAGCCAGATTTTATCATTATAATCCGGAAAATTTGTCAGAAGCTTTTATTCAGGCCAGATGGGCTGGTAAAAGAAATTATAAATTCGGGATCTTGGGGGGATTGATAAAAGAATTTCCATTGTGGGCAGTCGGTGCAGGAGTAATCAAGGCGATCAGGGGAAAAGGGAAAGTTAGCGAAGGATTGTTGAGTTTGCTAACATTATATCCGTTGTTTCTGCTGGTTATTAAATCGGCAGCAACAATTGGAGTCATAGAATTTACGTTTAAGGGAAAACCGTCGAAATAATGCATAAATTTTTTAAATCTTCGCCATCTGACAAGTTTTGGCTGTTAATAATATTGATAGTTGGTTTTTGGATAAGATTAGTAGGACTTAGTCAATCATTGTGGTTAGATGAAGCGATAGAATGGTGGGCGGTAACATCTTTTAGTTTAAAACAATTGTTATTTGGCTATATGGCCGGAGATTTCAATCCTCCGGCACATCATTTATTACTATGGTTTTGGGTTAAGGTATTTGGTGATTCGGAAATTTCGCTGCGTTTCCCATCTGTCTTATTTGGGATAGGAATTGTTTATTTAACTTATAAAATTTCCAAATTGATTTTAGGTAAAAAAGACGATTTTATAGGCGTTTCCGGATTATCGTTAAGAGCTTCGCATGTCAGCGCTATTTTCGCTGCTTTTTCCGGCCTGCTGATTTATTACTCCCAGGAAGCAAGGATGTACTCAATGGCAGCCTTTTTTACTGCCTGCGCTTTTTACTTTTTAATTAAAAATGAATCCCTGAAAAATAAATTAGGAATTAGTTATATTTTATTTACAATGCTTTTCGCTGTAGGATTATATTCCCATTATTTAGTTTGGCTGTTATTGCCCTTATTGCTTATCACCGGTAAAAAATACATTTTGCCGTTGGTGGCCGTAATTCCATGGATCCCAATGTTATTTAAGCAATTGGCATCAGGGCTGTCTGCTGCCGGAAATCCTGTTTGGGCGCAATTAAGCCAAACATCGGTTAAAAACTTATTGTTGGTAGCAATTAAATTTGTGACAGGCAGAATCCCTTTTCCGGATTCCGAAGGTTTGCTTATATTGACGGTCATTCTTGGTGCCGCTTTTTGGTTTTTGGCAATTAGCGGAATTAAAGAGTTGTCTGAAAAACAGGAGTCTAAACGGGTTTTAATGATTTTATTGGGTTGGATAATTTGGCCGACGGGGCTAGGAGCGGTAATCGGAATTTTTATTCCAGTTTTTTCTTATTTCAGATTATTATTTATTTTGCCTCCGGTTTTAATTTTGGCTGCCGCCGGGACTATCCGCCAGCGTTGGTTATTGGAACCGATGGTATTGGGGTTGATGATCTCTTCGGCAGTTTATGTTTCCGGCGATACTTACCGCCGGGAAAACTGGGCCGGGGCGGTAGCTGATGTAGAAAAGCGGGAACCCGGAGCTATGGTGGTTATTCATCCGGCAGTAAGACCGCCGTTTGATTATTACAATCGGGGCAGATCAAGCGTAATTGATGTCTCATCTCTTCATCCATCATCCATTATCTATTATCCATCTCTTTGGTATATACCATACGCTCAACCTATTTTTGATGCCGATGACTCTACCCGCCAGCTACTGGAATCGCGGAATTTTAACAGAACCTATCAACAGCATTTCCGGGGAGTAACGGTTGAACATTGGGTGAAAGATAATGAGTAGAAAATAATGAGTAAATAGTAATGAGTAAAGAGTAATGAGTAATTTGTTAAAAGAAATTTTGGCATTAAAGCACACTCCGTGGTACAGGTGGCATCCGGAATTGGCAATGAGATATTTGCCGATGGTGGAGTGGATAAAGGTCAAAGGACAAGGGCTAAGGGCTAAGGGAAAAAAGGAGCTTACAATATTGGAAGTCGGATCTGGGGGATTAGGTATAACTCCATATTTGAAATTGCCAGTGACAGGAGTGGATGTTGAATTCAAACCTCCATTTCATCCAAACTTAATCAGGGTAGTCGGTAAAGCGGAAAAATTGGATTTTGCCGACAAATCATTTGACATGGTAATTAGTTCAGATATGCTAGAGCATTTATCGCCAGGTGTAAGGGAGAAGTCTATCTTTGAGATGATTAGAGTGTCAAAATCGGGCGTTGTTATCGGGGCTCCTTGCGGTTCCGAAGCTTCAAGACATGACCAGGAGTTGCGTCATGAGTATTTAAAAACTCATAAAACAGAATTTACGTTTCTAAAAGAACAGGTTGAATACGGTTTGCCTGACAAAACTGATATAATTGCATTTATTGATAAGGCATCTAAAAGGTTGGATAGAAAGATTAAATTGACTGTTTCCGGCAACGAAAACATGTTGACCAGAAAGTTTTTAATGCGCGGTTGGATTAGTTCTAATTTTTGGGTAAATGTTTTTTTTAGAAAGATTTTATTGCCTTTCATCCCATTGCTCATGTTATTAGAAAGGCCGCCGTTCTATAGACAGATATTCTTTGTGGAAATAGAAAATAATGAGTAAGAAGTAATGAGTAATGAATATCGTTTCATTACTTTCTACTTTCTACTCATTGCTCATTATTTATGCGTATCGGCATTGATGTCACCGCCAGTATATATTCAGGCACAGGAGTGGCTTCTTATTATCGGTCGTTGGTGCCGGAATTAATTAAACAAGGCAAAGATTGTGATTTTGTATTATTGGGCTATGCCATGCGGCAGTATTCAGACCTAAAATTAGCAAACAAAAAATTTTTCCTGCCACCAAGGTTAATGGAAATCCTTTGGAATAAGCTTCACGTTGTTCCGGTGGAAAATTTTACCGGAGATTTGGACGTTTTTCACGCTTGGGATTATTTACAGCCTCCGGTTAGGAAAGCCAAAATAGTCACTACTATCCATGACTTAACCACGCTTAAATTTCCTCTTTATCACCACGTTTCTACGGTTGAAGCCCAAAGGGATCGTTTGCGCTGGGTGAGGCGAGAGGCTGATCTGATCCTGGCAGATTCTTTGGCTACCAAGCAAGATATTATTGAGTTGCTCGGCGTTCCCGAAAAAAAAATTAAAGTCGTTTATTTGGCCGCCGGAGAACAGTATGAAAAGTTCTCCCGCAAAGCGGGATCCGGCTCCGCCGGAAAAGTCCAAGAGATTAAGAGGATTAAGACAAAATATGGGATTGGCGGCGAGTATTTTATTTCTGTCGGAACTCTGGAACCGCGAAAAAATTTGAAAAGAGTAATTGAAGCCTTTTCAGGAGTCAGGAGTCAGGAGTCAGGAGTCAGAAATCTTGTAGTTGTTGGAAAATTTGGGTGGGGCGAAAACTTGCCAAAAGTAAATAACGTTAATCTCTTGGGGTTAGTAGAAGATAATGATTTGCCCGGACTTTACGCCGGGTCTGCCGGATTGATTTATCCGTCCTTATACGAAGGATTCGGGTTGCCGGTTTTGGAGGCGATGACTGTAGGTTGTCCTGTTTTGACTTCGGATAGGGGAAGTCTGGGAGAGGTGGCTGGCGATGCTGCGGTTTTGGTTGATCCGGAAAATATTGAGTCTATTGTTTGGGGAATTGAATCGTTGATAAAGGATAGGGAGAAATTAATAGGTAAAGGCTTGAAGCGCTCCGAAAATTTTAGTTGGGAAAAAACCGCAGCCGAAACTTTATCAATTTATAAATCGTTATGTTAATCGGAATTGACGGAAACGAAGCCAATATTAAACAGAGGGTAGGAGTAAATGTATGGGCCTTCGAACTGCTAAAGCAGTTCAAAAGGAAAAAGGAAAAAGGAATAGGGCAGAAGGAAGAAATAAAATTTCAGATTTATTTGTCGCGACCACCGGTTGCTGATTTGCCGGAGGAGACGGAGTATTGGAAGTATCGGGTAATTGGGCCGGGGAGATTGTGGACTAGATGGAGATTGCCTCTGGATTTATATTTTCATAAGCCCCGTCCGGATGTGTTTTTATCCCTGTCACATTACGCTCCCAAATGGTCTCCGGTTCCGCGGGTTGTTTGCGTCATGGATTTATCGTTTTTAAAATACCCGGAAGCGTTTAAACCAGCTGTGCTGTGGCAGCTTGTAAATTGGACTAGAGAATCGGTGAGAAGCGCGGACCATGTTATCACAATTAGCGAGTTTAATAAGAGAGAAATAATGAAAGAGTATGGTTATCCGGCGGAGAAAATAACAGTAGTATATCCGGGAGTTTCCGAAGCATTTAAGGAAGAAGGAGGAAGGAAGAAGGAAGAAGGAACTTCGGGAAAATATTTATTATTTGTTGGGACGCTGCAGCCGAAAAAGAATTTACCACGGTTGATTAAAGCATTTGAAAAGGTGAAAAATAGATTTCCGGATGTCCGTCTTATGATTGCGGGGAAAACGTGGCGGCAGTTTGCTGACGAGAAGTTTGCGAAACCTTTGTTGAATGGTGAAGTTTCGCAAACTTCACAAGTGAAATATCTGGGTTACGTCCCGGAAGAAGATATGCCGGATCTTTACGCCGGAGCGGAGGCTTTGGTTTTACCAAGTTTATATGAAGGGTTTGGGATTCCGGCGGTTGAAGCAATGAGTGTCGGAACTTTGGTTGTGGCAAGTAATACTACCAGTATGCCTGAAGTAGTGGGTGACGCCGGGATTTTGTTTGATCCAATAAATATAAAAGATATGGCTCAAAAAATTGAGAAGGTCTTGTCTATGAATAAAATTCAAAGGCAAAGTATGATTAAAAAAGGTATGATAAAAGCAGTTCGATTTAGCTGGGACATTGCGGCTAACCAGATGATAAAACTATTTAAATTATTTTCAGGTGAAGCCTGATCCTGCTTTGCAGGAAAATAATTGAAGTTTGGATATGAAAGATAAATACGGTAAAGACTTATCAATTTCAGAAGCCGCTAAGAAAATTATAATCAGATTTCATAATTATTTTTTAGATTTTAAAATTTATTTACTGGAGCTTTCCGGCTGGATTCCGTTCCACTCGATCAGAAATAATATTTATAGATTTGCGGGAGTTAAGATTGGCAACGGTTCTACTATTCATACGGGTTGCAGGTTCTATCAGCCGGAAAATATTTCAATCGGCGTTGATACATCTGTCGGTGATAGATGTTTCCTTGACGGCAGGGCAAAATTATCTATAGGCAGTCATACCAGCATTGCCTCCCAAGTTTTAATTTATAATAGCGAACACAACATTAATGATGAGTTTTTCGGAGCAATTGAACAGGCGGTTGCGATAGGTGATTATGTTTTTATCGGCCCCAGGGCGGTCATTTTACCCGGAGTTCATATCGGAGACGGGGTTGTGATTGCAGCAGGAGCCGTAGTGTCTAAGGATATTCCCGGAGGAGAAATTGCGGGAGGAGTTCCGGCCAAAAAGATAGCCGACAGACAACTAAAAGATTATCATTACCGCCTTGGACGCCATCGTTTGTTTCAATGATAGATATATCCGTTATTATCCTTTCTTACAATACTAAAGACTTGACGTTGGCTTGTTTACGTTCGGCTGTCAAGGATTTGAAAAACTCTTCTTTGAATGCCGAAATCATTGTATTGGATAACGCCAGTACGGACGGGAGCGCTGAAATGCTAAAGCATTTCAGAATTCAGAATTCAGAATTCAGAATTCAGAATTTATACAGCCAAACTAATCTAGGCTTCGCTAAAGGAAATAATTTGGCCGCTAAGAAAGCCGCAGGCAAATGGTTATTATTTTTAAATTCAGATACGGAAGTTACCCCCGGGACTTTTAAAGAAATGAAAAACTTTTTATCAGATAACCCAGAAGTAGGGATTGTCAGTTGTAATTTGCTTAATCCTGATGGAACAATACAACAACAAGGTGGTTATTTGCCAAAATTGTCAACGGTGGCATTTTGGGCGCTGTTCTTAGATGATTTACCGGTCTTTAGCCAATTTCTACCTTCTTATCAATTGCGCCGGAAATCTTTTTTTTCCGGTGGACCGCAAAAAACCGGCTGGGTAGCCGGAACGGCGATGTGGGTCTCAAATGTTCTGTGGAAAAAGTTAAACGGTTTTGATGAATCTCTATTTATGTATGGAGAAGATGTGGAATTGTGTTTGAGAGCCGGGAAATTGGGCTGGGATATAATGTTAAACCCAAAGGCGTCAATTGTTCATTTGGGGAAAGCCGGAGGCGGAAAATGGATTCAGGGCGAGATTAACGGATTAAAACACATTTTTAAAATTCATAAACCAAGCTGGGAGATGCCTCTGCTTAAGGCTATTTTGGGACTGGGAATGATCTCGCGGTGGTTGATATTTGGTATACTGAAAGGCAATGGCGAGTATAAAAGAAATTATTTCGAAGCCTTTAAATCGGCCCTGGCTATTCTGGCTGGCGGTATTTTTATCGATATTTATTCCGCTTTACCCAAAGATTCCCTTATTTGACATTTTACCGGGATATATAGTTAGAGTCAGACTGGAAGACTTTTTTATCCTGGCCTTTGCCCTGATTTACCTTGTACTTTGGATCTTAGGAAAAGTAAAACCGTTTAAGAACCCCTTATTTTGGCTAGTGGCGGCATATCTGGCAATCGGGGCAGCTTCAGGTTTGGCTGCGATTTTTATCGTTAAAACTATTCCGATGGAAACCATTCATATTATGAAATGGGGCTTGCATTGGGTCAGAAGAATCGAATACTTTTTCCCGCTGTTTTTGTTCTATGACGGATTTAAAAATAAGAGTCACTTTAAAAATTTAATTCAAGTATTAGCGCTAGTCGTTTTAGCCGCGGCAGTTTACGGATTTGGCCAAAAGTACGCCCAATGGCCGGTTTATTCAACAATGAATCGTGAATTCGCTAAGGGCTGGAGATTGGTTTTGACGGAGCATGCCAGAGTCCCTTCCACTTTCGCCGGCCATTACGATTTGGCGGCATTCTTAGTATTGGTATTGCCATTGACAATGGGGGCGGTTTTTTATAGTAAATCGTTGTTGGGAAAAGTATCGGGCTGGACTTCGTTTATTTTAGGCTATACATTATTAATTTTAACCGCCTCCAGGACTTCATATTTAGCTTTGGTTGGAAGTATAATTCCTCTTTTTTGTTTTTATATCTATGCGCTGGGATGGAAAAAAACCTTGTCCAAGGTTTTGATAATGACGGTTTTCGGGACAGTAACCTTTTTGGTATTCGGAGACCTGTCAGGTAGATTTTCTCAAATAATTAATTTATCCAAGATTAACGGCTATATCTCCAACAATATTTTTCATCTGGACCAGAAAACCCCGCAAAGATATGTTAATTTAACCGATCAGTTAGCGCTTGTGGCTGATAAAACCGATGTTCCGCCGACATTGGTTAGATCAGAAGGCGGAGGGTTTCAATCCGGAACGGGGGAAAACGGGACCACGGAATCTTCGGTTCCGTCTGATGTTTACAATGAAGTTCCCGATCTATCTACTTCAACTGACGCCAACGGAGTAGTCAGGATAATTTCCAAACCCAGAATTTATTCAGACGCGGCTTTAACTTACGGATTGTCGTCGGCGATCAGGTTGGATGCTCTTTGGCCAAGAGCGATTGCCGGATTTAAGAAAAATCCGTTGTTGGGGTCTGGGTATTCAACTTTGCTGAAAGTTCAGCTGACTGATTTTACCGAAGCGGAATCAACAGATAACGATTACCTTAGGGCGTTGGGGGAGACTGGTCTATTGGGATTTCTTGCGTTTTATGGGTTAATTATTTATGCCGGATATTTATTATGGAAAAGCCTGAAAGACAGAGATTTCTATGATGGCAAAGGCGCATTGGCCGCGGTTATAGCCGGAATTTTAGGATTGCTGGTTAATGCTTTTTACATTGATGTATTTGAAGCCAGTAAAGTTGCGCTGGCGTTTTGGGGGTTAGTTGGAGCGTCTCTGGCATATGGGAAAAAAGATTAAATACTATTTATTATTGTCAGCAATAATACTTTTGGGATTTGTTGTCAGGCTTTACCGGATTGATTTTCCTTTAGCAGATTGGCATTCGTGGAGGCAAGTGGATACAGCTGGGGTGACTAGGGAATTTGTTAAAAACGGAATAGATCTGTTGCATCCGAAATATATGGATTTGTCTTCTATCCCATCAGGAAAAGATAATCCTTTCGGGTGGCGAATGGTTGAATTACCGTTTATAAACGGGTTAGTTGCTGCGATAATCCAATCGTTGGGAGGGTTAAACGCAGTAGGTGGGTTGGAAGGTTTAGTAAAAATTGAAAGATTGACCTCAATCATTTTTTCATTGGGTTCAATCTGGCTTTTATATTTGATAGTCAACAAGTTTAACGGACGGCAAACGGCGATTTTGGCCGCGGCAGTTCTGACATTTTTACCTTTCAATATTTATTATTCGCGGACAGTTTTGCCGGAACCCAAATTAATGTTCTTTTCACTGCTTGCTAGTTGGGGAATGATCGGGTTTATCTTTGAAGGCAGATTGTTGATGTGGTTTGTGGGAGTGACTGCTTCAATCGGGGCGGTTTTGCTCAAGCCGGTGTGGCTTTTTATTTATGGTCCGGCATTATTTTATCTGTCAATTGTCAAATTTCAATTTAATCTTAGGAAATGGTGGTGGTTGTTTACGGCAGCGATAATAACTTTTTTGCCGTTTATTTTATGGAGGCTTTGGATTCAGCAATTTCCAGAAGGAATTCCGGCTTCCGCTTGGTTATTTAACGGAGACGGGATTAGGTTTAGGCCGGCTTGGTTTAGATGGTTGTTTATGGATAGATTGGGAAGATTGATTTTAGGATATTGGGGTTTGTTTCTATTTGGTTTAGGCTGGATAGTCAAACATTCTAAGAAAGAGGGTTGGTTTTTTGATTGGTGGGGCTTTGGATCTTTGGCATATTTAATAATTATCGCTACGGGCAATATCAGGCATGATTATTATCAATCGATATTGGCTCCTGTAGTGGCAGTTTTTGTGGCCAAAGGAATGTATTTTTTGATTTCAATTCCAAAAGAATATTTTTCAAAATCAGCCAGTTATGGTTTTTTAGCGATTGGAACGGTATTTATGTTGGGGTTTAGCTGGTTTCAAATAAGAGATTATTTTAATATTAATCATCCGGAAATTATAGAAGCCGGATTGGCCGCGGATAAAATTCTGCCGGCGGATGCCAGAATTGTCGCTCCTTATGGCGGGGATACCGCATTTTTATTCCAGGTCAATCGTTTGGGTTGGCCGCTGGGAGGAGCTATAGACGACAAAATAAGCAAAGGGGCGACTCATTACATTTCGGTTAATTTTGACGAAGAAACCAATGGATTAATGGATAAGTGTCAATCTTTATTAAAAACAGATAAGTATGTGATTATTGACCTCAAAGCCTGCAAATGAGAATTTTGATGCTTACTCCATATTTGCCTTGGCCGTTGAACTCCGGCGGGCAGATCCGGACGTATAATTTGCTGAAAAATTTAGCCCACAAACATGAGATTTCTCTGTTTTCTTTTATCCGTGATGACGATGAAAGAAAATATATCGGAAAACTCAAGCCGTATTGCCGTAAGATTATGTTGTTCAAGCGGACGCAAAGTCCGTGGGCTATCAGGAATATATTGTTGGCTGGACTGACGGCGTATCCCTTTTTGGTGTGTATTTATCTATCCAAGGCAGCTAAGGACGCTTTAAGGCAGGAATTGAATCAGGAGAAATATGACATTATTCACGCTGAAACTTTTTATGTCATGCCTAATATTCCGGCGACGGAAATCCCGACGCTTTTAGTGGAACAAACTATAGAGTATTTGGGCTATCAAACCTATACAGAGCAGACAGCGATGCCATTTTTACGGCCGATGTTATATATAGATGTGATTAAACTTAAATTCTGGGAGAAATTATTTTGGAGAAAAGCAGATCATCTGGTAACGATGTCTGCCGAAGACAGGGACTGGATAAAAAGAATGGTTCCGCAAGCGCAAGTCAGTACTGTTGCTAACGGAATCGACGTAGAATATTTCAAAGATACTCCGGTAAAAAGGCCAAAAACCCCGACCGTCTTGTTTGTGGGAAACTACAAATGGCTGCCAAATGTGGATGCGGCCAAATACATAGCCTACGAAATTTGGCCGGATATTCACCTTCAGATTCCCGATGCCGAATTGAAAATAGTCGGCCGGGACGCGACAGATGCGATCATGAAGCTCAACAGGATTCCCGGGGTTAAGGTAATCGGAGAGGTGGGCGATATCAGGGAAGCGTTGGGAAGCGCCCATGTCATGTTGGCTCCTATCAGGAATGGCAGGGGAACCAGATATAAGATTTTGGAAGCTATGGCGGCGGGATTGCCGGTAGTCTCAACTTCATTGGGAATTGAAGGTATTAAGGCAAAAGATGGCGTCAACGCTTTAATCCGGGATTCAAAAGAAGAATTGGTTCAGGCAACGGTTGAATTGTTGAATAATTCGGCATTAGCCAGAAAACTGGCTATTAACGGCAAGCGATTAGTAGATAATAATTTTAATTGGGAAAAGATTTCTACTGACCTTGACGTGGTATATCAAAAATTGGGGCGGATACATGAAAATTAAATTATCGGTTATCATTTTAAACTACAACACTTCCGGACTTCTTAAAACATGTTTATCCGCGGTTTTGGAGTCAAACGGTTTTGAAGGCAGGGATATGGAAGTCATAGTGGTGGATAATAATTCTTCTGACGGTTCGGCGGAAATGGTCAGGAAAGAATTCCCGGAGGTTAAATTGATCAGGAATAAAAAAAATCTCGGATTCTCAGCGGGTAATAACGTTGGTATCCGAAAAGCAAAGGGAGGATATGTCCTATTGCTGAATTCCGATACTTTGGTAGAGCCGGATGTCTTGATAACTGTTTTGAAAGTAATGGAGAACGATCGATCTATCGGGGCGGCGACCTGTTTATTGCAAACTTCGGATGGAAAGATCGATCCGGCTTCACACCGGGGATTTCCCACGCCCTGGAATGCCTTGAGTTATTTTCTGGGATTAGAAAAGTTATTTCCCAAAACCCGGTTGTTCGGAGGGTATCATCAGGGTTGGAAAAACCTTAAAGTTCCCCATGAGGTCGATTGCATTTCCGCGGCTTTCATGATGGTCCCCGCAGAAGTCATTAATCAGATAGGTCTGCTGGACGAGAGATTTTTTATGTACGGAGAAGATATTGATTGGTGTTTGAGGATAAAAGAAGCCGGATTTAAAATATTTTTTTATCCCGGAGTAAAAACTTTGCATTTAAAAAAGCAATCCGGGCGGGAGCAGAGTAGAGATGGTGATTTGAGAAGACAGACCCAAAAATTGTTTATGGATTCAATGTGGCAATTTTATAAGAAACATTATTTTGGCAGATATCCGTTGATTTTGAATTGGCTGGTAAAACTGGGAGTGGAAATCAGAAAGGCGATATGAAAAAGATTGTGATTGATGCCAGGCTGTCGGGGCTGGAACACGCCGGAATCGGACGATATGTCGAGATGCTAACTCGACATATCGAACTCAAATCTCAAAACTCAAAACTCAAAGTTAACACAATTAATCCTAAAATAAAACATTACACTTTGGCAGAACAAATTCAAATGCCCGGAATATTGCGCCTAGAAAAACCAGATCTGGTTCATTTTCCCCATTTCAACGTTCCTCTTTTTTACAATAAACCGTTCGTTGTGACTATTCATGACCTTCTATGGCATGAGCAGGTCGGGCCGACTGCGACTACTTTGCCGGTTTGGATTTATTGGCTGAAATATCTGTTTTACCGGTTAGTCTTAAGGCACGCGGTTTTAAAGTCAAGAGCCATAATCGTGCCGTCTAACTGGGTGAAAAAGAAAATCGTTGAGCGATTTCCGGAAGCGGAGGGGAAGATTAACGTGATTTATGAGGGGGTATCGGAAGTATTTAAAGGCCCGGCCTTGCCACAGCAAGGCCGGGCCTTTGTTGATTCGCCATATATAATTTACACAGGTTCTCTTTATCCGCATAAAAATGTAAATATTATTTTGGATATCTTGCCGCGATTCCCGGAAATTAAATTTGTTGTCGCATGCGCGCGAAATGTTTTTTGGGAAAAGTTTAGAAAAGAAGTGGAAAACAGGGGATTAAAAGATATGATTGTTTTGGCCGGATTTGTTCCGGATAATGAATTGGCGGCGCTTTACAGAAATGCTTTGGCCTTTGTGTTTCCGTCAAAATCGGAAGGATTTGGGTTGCCTGGTTTGGAGGCTATGGCGGCAGGATGTCCTGTAGTCAGTTCAAATGCTGGGTCTTTGCCGGAGGTTTATGGGAATGCCGTATTGTATTTTGATCCGAAAAACGAGACGGAGCTGATAGAGAAAATCGGGGAGATCAGGGATAATCAGGGATATAGAAAAAAAATGATAGAACTTGGTCAACAAAGAGCGAAGATGTTCGGTTGGAAGAGGTGCGCTGAAGAGACGCTTAAAATTTATAACAAGGTAATTAATGATTAGTGATTGGTGATCGATGATCATTAACCATTAACCATTAACCATTAACCATTCGTATCGCCTTGGTGTACGACAGAATAAATAAATTTGGCGGGGCGGAGAGGGTGCTGACGGCGCTCAAAGAAATTTGGCCGGAAGCGCCGGTATTTACCAGTGTTTATGATCCGGAGGGAGCGTCGTGGGCTAAGAGTTGGGACATCAGAACTTCTTGGCTGCAAAATATTCCGGGGGCGAAAACCAACCATGAATCTTTCGGCTGGTTGATGCCTTTGGCCTTTGAGTCGTTTGATTTTTCAGAGTTTGACGTAATTATTTCGATTACTTCAGAAGCAGCTAAAGGAATAATTACAAGTCCGAGACAATTGCATATTTGTTATTTGCTAACCCCGACCAGATATTTATGGAGTCATGCGAATGATTATTTGAGGGAAGTTCCAAAATTATTCAGGCCGCCGGCGCGGATTGTTCAGACTAAATTGCGGATTTGGGATTATATAGCCGCCCAAAGGCCGGATTATATTTTGGCAATTAGCGAACTTGTAAGAAAACGATGTTTAAAGTTTTATCGGCGTGAGGCAGAAGTTTTTCGTCCGATGTTGTCTTTGGGCATAAAAAGGCCCGGCCTTGCAAGGCAAGGCCGGGCCTTAGCAGATAAAGAATATTTTCTGGTTATTTCCAGATTGGTGCCGTACAAGCACATTGATTTGGCAATTAAGGCCTGCAATAAGTTGAAATTACCCTTGGTCGTGATAGGAACCGGATCGGAAGAAAAAAAGTTAAAAAAATTATCCGGATCGACGATTAAATTCACAGGATATTTGACAGATCGGGAACTAATTGAGTACTATCGGAATGCCAGAGCAGTTATAATGCCTCAAGAGGAAGACTTTGGACTGACGGCAGTAGAGGCCTTAAGTTGTGGTACGTCGGTCATTAGTTATCGAAACAGTGGCGCGGCCGAAATGATTAAAGACGGTAAAACAGGAGTTTTGTTTGACAGGCAAACTGTTGGTTCGCTAGTTGAAGCAATAAATAAATTTATTCAACATGCTTTGCCCGACAATCTTTGTGGCGAAAGATTTCCTAATAAAATGTTTAAACAGGAATTTAAGGATAAAATAAAAGAGTTATGGATCAAGCATCAAACAAACATTTATTCGCGGTAATTCTGGCCGGCGGCGGCGGAACCAGATTGTGGCCCCGGTCGACTAATGCCAAGCCCAAGCAATTTTTGCGGCTGATCTCCGACAAAACCATGCTTCAGGAGACTCTATCACGGATTATTCCGATTATTCCTCCTGAAAGGGTTTTGGTAATTACAAACTCAAAGTATAAGACAATGGTAGAAGCGGATTTACCGTCGGTTCCCTCTCAAAATATTTTTGCCGAGCCGGAGAAAAAAGATACTGCTATGGCAATGGGCGTCGGCGCGATTATAGCATCGAAAATAGATCCGGAAGCGGTGATTATTAATTTAGCCGCCGATCACGTGGTTAAAGATGAAAAAGAATTCCGCCGGACCATGCTGGCCGCGGCAAACGCGGCTTTAACCGGCGATTTTTTGGTGACGGTTGGCATCAGCCCGACTTTTCCGCATACCGGTTTAGGGTATATAAGAATAAGAGACAAAATAAACGATATCAACGGTTTGCCGGTATATAGAGTAACTGGATTTACCGAAAAACCCAAAGAAGATAAGGCTAAAGAATTTTTGGCGACAGGAAAATATTTTTGGAACGCCAATAACTATGTCTGGACAGCAAAATCAGCTCTTGAGTCTTTCAAAAAACATTTGCCGAAAACATATTCTCAATTAGTAAAATTGAAAACAGCTTTAGGCGGAAAAGATATAAATATGATAGCCGCAGATGTTTACGCGGAAACGGAAGCGATATCAATTGATTACGGAGTATCCGAAAAAGCCGGCAACTTACTATTGGTTCCTGGTGATTTTGGGTGGAGCGATATTGGTGATTGGCAAGTAGTTTACGATTTATCAACTAAGGACAAATCGGGAAATGTGATCGATCAGTCCAGGGGGATCCCACCAATTCTAATTGATGTTAAGGGTTGTTTTGTCTGCGGAGGGAAAAAGCTTTTAGCAGCGGTTGGAGTGGAAGATATGATAATGGTGGAAACAAAGAAAGCAGTCTTGATTGTCCCTAAAAATAAAGCCCAATCGGTTAAACACATTGTCGAATGGCTAAAAGAAAAAGGGATGACGGAATATTTATGACAATTTCAGTTTACCGGATAGGGAAAAGAGCATTGGATATTGCTGTCGCAATAATATTGACCTTTATTTTCTTACCGCTTTGGTTAATTATTCCGGTTTTGATTAAATTAGGCAGTTCCGGACCGGCACTTTTTTCCCAATTAAGAGTTGGTCGGAACGGTAAAATATTTAAAATTTTAAAATTCCGCTCAATGGTGGCAAATGCTGACGATTTGTTATGGAAAGCTTCTACGTATAAAGAATTAAGAAATAAGTTTACAAAATCTGACTGGAAATTGGAAAATGATCCCAGAGTAACCGGAGTGGGATGGGTTTTAAGAAGGTTATCAATTGACGAGTTCCCCCAAGTGTTTAATATTTTGAAAGGCGATATGAGCATTGTCGGTCCTCGGGCATACCGGCCGCAGGAAATTGAAGCTCAGGCAAAAAAATATCCATACGCAAAAAAGTGGATAGAAAAAGCTTTAATGGTGAAGCCTGGATTGACGGGCTTATGGCAAGTTTCGGGAAGGAATGATGTCCCATTTGACAAGAGGGTCCAAATTGACGCAGAATATGCCAGTAGGAAATCGTTAGTAGAGGATTTATGGATATTGTTGAAAACTCCCAAAGCGATGTTAAGCAAATGGTAAATATGAAGAAAAGATTTTTCCTTTTCGGATTGGGAATTTTATTATTGATTTTTGCGTTAATCGGAGGAATGATCGGATTACAGGCAAAGAAAGTTTATGCCGGAGCTTTAAAAATTCAACCGCTTTTAGAAAAAGCTCAAGGTAATTTTACCTCCCAGGATTTACCGGCTTTGAGAAGCACTTTAGCTGAAATAAATGATCAAATCGGATCGGTTAAAAATTCTTATTCCCCTTTATCGCAGCTAAAATTTATTCCGTTTGGAGGTAAATATATCACCGATGGCCAGCATTTATTAACAGCTGTTGCTGCCGGAGTTGAGGCATCCGAAATTTTAGTAGACGCGGTGGAACCTTATGCCGACGTTTTGGGTTTTCAGGGATCAGGATCATTTACCGGAGGTACGGCCGAAGACAGAGTGATCGCTATTTTGGGAACTCTAGATAAGGTAGCTCCGAAACTGGATGATATGTCAGAGAAATTAAAAATTGTGGATGGAGAATTGGCTCAGATTGACGAAAACCGCTACAATTTTACTTTCAAAGAAAAAAATATTGCCGAGCAAGCTAAAAAAGCTAAAGAAGTTGTTCACGCCCTGACTGTGGGAATAAGCGATGCCAGACCGGCCATAGAAGTACTCCCGAAAATTGCCGGAATGGATGGAGAAAAGAAATATATGGTGTTGTTCCATAACGACGGCGAACTGCGCGGTACCGGCGGTTTTATGACAGCATATGGGATTTTAAGAGTTGACAAAGGGAAAGTGGCCGCCGAGAAAAGCAGTGATATTTATGACCTTGACGGTAAATTTAAAGAAAGGCTTCAGCCCCCTGGTCCGATTAAGAAATACCTAAAAGTTCCGTATTGGTATTTGCGGGATATGAATTATTCTCCGGACTTCAAGCAGAATATGGATTTGTTTTATTCCTATTATAAAAATATCAAAGGTGAGCCAAAAATTGACGGGATTATCGGGGTTGATACTAATTTTTTGGTTAGTCTGCTAAAAATTCTCGGTCCGACCGATGTTCCGGGTTTCGGCCGGTTTTCGGCTGAAAATGATCCGCGATGCAATTGTCCGCAAGTGGTTTATCAATTGGAACTGATTGCCGATAGGCCGGTGGCAACAGTGTTAGAAAACCGCAAAGGGTCTTTGGGGCCGATGATGAGAGAAATAATATTTAAGGCATATGCCGCTCCTAAGCCATGGTGGGACGATTTATTGCGGGCATTCGGCGATGATATTTCAGCCAAGCATATTGTGTTCTATTTTATGGACGAGAACCTGCAGTCAATTGCTGAAAAACTGAATATTGCCGGTAAGATTGATAATACCGGAGAAGATTATTTAATGGTTGTTGATTCAAATTTTGGCGGGGCCAAGTCAAATTTGTTTATTAAAGAAGACGTTTCCCAGGAGATGACGATAGGCAATGACGGGACTATTACTAAAAAATTGACGGTTACTTATACAAATACCGCTCCGGCTTCGAATTGTAATTTGGAAGCCGGACAATTGTGTTTAAACGCGACTGTACCGGATGTAACCAGAGTTTATGTCCCCCTTGGCAGCAAATTGGTTGAGGCAATTGGGTTTGATGATCAGGTTGAAGTGAAAGAAGATTCAGGTAAAACCGTTTTGGAGGGTTTTGTCAGGATATCTCCCCAAAGTTCAACTAAGACTATTTATACTTATACTTTACCCTGGAAATCATCTCAAGCTCCGAAAAATTTCCTGATTCAAAAACAAGTCGGAAAAGAAAATCCACACTATAAAATAGAATTGCCGGACAGGGTGGAAGAATTTGATTTATCTTCAGATAAAAACTTCAGTGTAAACAGGTGAACAACACTTTTTCGACGTTAGCTTTAATTATTGGCCGGAGAAATTACCATGAGGCCGACAGACTATTAACCTTTTTTACCGAAAAAAACGGCAAGATAGTTGTTAGGGCTAAAGGAGTGAGGTTAAGCCAGTCAAAACGACAGGGACATATTGAATTATTTAATACTATCAAAGCTCAAATTATTGAAGGCCGCGGTTTTCCGATTTTGGCTCAGACGGAATTGATCGAGGATAGATCGTTAATAAAATCAGACTTAAAGTTATTGCGGATTGCCTATCATTTAACGGAATTAGTTTCCAGGCTGACCCCGGAACATGAAAAACATCAGGAGATTTTTGATTTATTAAACCGGGCTCTTTCTTCTATTAATCTTGGAATTTGGGACAAGGAAGGATATTTATCCGAAAAATTTGAAGAAAAATTATTGCGCCTGCTGGGCTATGGCGTTCCCCCTGACGGCAACTCGTGGCATGAATATATTGAGAGTATCGCAGACTTTAAATTGCGCTCACAGGAGATTTTAAACATTGGCTAAATACCATTTTATTTCCGGTTGCTGCCGAGTAGTCCTAAATGAAAACAATGTTAATACTTTCCTACGATCGTGAGAAAGTATTAACATTGAGAATTGTAAAACTAGGTTTTAAGTTGTCCGTCGTCTTTTGCCAGGCCGTTGTCGATTAGAGATGACACTATTTCATTAAATAATATTTCAACTTCCTCCCAATGTTTTTCATTAAAGGAATTTATTATTCCCGGATCGTGGCGCCTAAGAGCAAATCGAATAATTTCGAATAATTCATTAGGGTCTTGCCCAGATAAGCGTCCACTTTTACAGCGGTATCCTCCGGTCGTTTCTCACTAAACGTTTCAACATTGTCTCCATTGTATCACGATGATTAAACCGCCATTCGGTCTCCAGGAGATAATCCGAAAAGAAG
>JACRNH010000028.1 GCA_016219325.1 Candidatus Collierbacteria bacterium | reverse complement strand
GATTTTTTTATAATTGGTTTATGTTTCTCGCTGGGTTATAGCTTTATTAATGCCTTTGTGAAAATGCCTTTTACGAATAGCCTTGTTTATTACGGAATCCGTTGGTTTATATTTCCGTTAATTTTATTTTGGACTATCTTTATCATTTATATAACGTGCAAAATGAAAATTAAGAAGGATTAGAAGGATAAAGAGGACGGTTATATTTTTCTAAAGAGATCCTGTTAAAAAATCCTAGACGTTGTATCTAACATTCTGCATCACTGGTAGTTACAAAACAAATCTTTCCTTAAAACACGTTTATTCAAAAAATACTTTGTGAGATTTTGTTTCTTTCTACGTCTATTATAATTAGAAAGGGACAAAATGCCTTCATATCCAAGAAAACATCAATTATCCAATTCATTAATTTATCATGTTTTTAATAGGAGTAATGCCATGTTGCCGATCTTTATTACCAAGGAAGATTTTCGCCATTTTATTAAATTGCTTTCTCTGTACAGCCAAAAATTTAACCTGAAAATATATAAGCATAAAGACGATCTTCCGCCTGAGTGGCCGTTTAGGTAACCTGTATAATAGAATAAACGATTGTTTAATTTATTAGACAGACGAGAAGTTTACAAACCGTGAACAAAAAGTTCAGTAACAGTTCAGCTATTGGAAGTATTCCAGCTATAAATTAGGCATCAAGTAAAACCGCTCAAGAAACACTTGACAGCGGTTATTTTTTGTCATATAATCTGATATGTTAATATAATATCAGAAAATGGAGCTCCTCATGAATGAAAGAAGCCTGCTTCAAAGGCGCCGTAAGATAATCGGCCAGATACCCAAGATAGAAGAATGCCTACGCGGCTCGTTAGTCATAATGAAAAGGAGCTGTGGTAAGTTAAACTGCCGCTGCCAAAAAGGTCAAAAACATAAAGCGATATACTTATCTCAAAGCTACAAAGGCAAAACGCGGATGCTCTACCTGCCGCAGCGCGCGGAAGACAAGGCGCATCAATATGTCAAAAATTACCAAAAGATAAGAAGTATTTTAAACTCCCTCTCCGATATCAATATAAATTTACTCACCAAAAGGCAGGCTAATGGGTAAAAATAAGCTTTTGGGCATTATCATAGAATTAAGGAAGGAAAATAAGGAACTGAGGGAAGAAAATGCCTATTTGAGATTCGAGCTGGAAGAGCTCCGGTCAAAACGATACAAAAGCAAGCATAAGCCGCCTCTCGATAACCCAGGCAGCCCTCCTTCCTCTATGCCCAGGAAAAAAGGCGGCCTGTTCGGCCATATCGGCTGGTTCAGGAAAAAGCCGACTAAGATTGAGCGGATTGAAGAAGTTAAACTTAGCCACTGTCCCGAATGCGGCTCAGAAGATATAAGCGAATGTAATAAGATATCCGAGCATATTCAAGAAGATATCGCCCTACCAAAGGTAGAAGCCATACTCTACCGGCGCCACCATTATTACTGTAAGCGTTGCCAGAAGGTCGTCTCTGCAAAAGGAAAAGACGAGCTTAACAATAGCTACATCGGCCCAAAGGCCAAGGCCTTTGCGGTATTCCTGCGCTATGGAATAAAAATCTCCGAGCGCGATTGTCAGGCCTTATTCGCAAAAGCCTTTAATTTAAAGCTCGTTGCCTCTTCAATAGCCGGCTTCAGGGATCAGCTGAAGAAGGCGGGTTTACCTCTTTACCAGGCCCTTATAGAGTCATTAAAAACCGGCTCATTTATCCACGCGGATGAGACCGGCTGGAAGGTAAACGGGCGAAACCATTGGCTCTGGAAGTTTTCCAATAAGAAAATCTGTGTCAGTCATATAGATAGGTCGCGTGGGCAAAAAGTAGTGGAAAAGATAGTCGGCGATAAGTATGCCGGCGTATTGATATCAGATTTTTTATCTGCCTATAATAAGATCAAGGTCAAGGGAAAACAACGTTGCCTCATCCATATATTAAGAGATTTGAAAAAAGTGGTTGAATACTGGCATGACGATAGACAGGTATTAGGATACTGTAAGCATTTAAAAGATATCTTTGAAGATGCAATAAAGTTACAGAAAGAATATACTGATAAAGAATGGGATGATAGGTATTGCCGAAAAAGAAGACTACTGAGCCAGGAATTAGAAGATTTTTCTTTTCCAAATCCCAACAAGAGAATCCTCAAACGCTTCGCAAAGAGGTTAGGCAGACATAAAGAAGAATTGTTTACCTTTTTATACGAAAAGGACGTAGATTATCATAATAACCACGCCGAACAGCAGATAAGGCCGGATGTAATATTCCGTAAGATTACCTTCGGGAATCGCTCCGATAAAGGAGCAGAAAATCATAATGTCTTAATGAGTATACTACAGACTCTAAAATTAAATAGCCTAGATCCTCTAGCAGCACTACAAAAGATATTGCTATCCGCTAATAAAAATCTCCTTCCTCAGGCCCTGGCGCCTCCTCCGCCCGAAGAAAGATTTTCCTTTCCTGATCTTTATAACAGCAAAATAAACCCCTTAGCTTCTGTTATAGCATAAGGGGTCTACGAGAGTATTTTACTTCTTAGGGCTGAACTTTTACAAGATATCTGATTGCTAAGGTTGATTATCTCTTGAGCCTCTTTAGACAATAGCCTGCCTGCATCGCTGAATACCTC
>JACRNH010000025.1 GCA_016219325.1 Candidatus Collierbacteria bacterium | reverse complement strand
TGGCGACAGCCGGGACAGATAATACTAGTTTCCAGGCTTCCAACCACAATGTTTACATTTCGTGTCATGGTCGCCGGCATGAGTTCCGCAGCGTCGACAAATTTTTGCTTCGCAACCGCCCGAACCGACTCCATTAATAGACAAAACCGCCTCTTGTCCTGAAACAGATGACGCAAAACTGAATTCCAAGAATCCGCAAGCCGCTAAAAAAACTTGCAAGGCCGGAGACACTTCAACCGCCGATTGCCGCTGGGCCTGACGGACGTCAAATTCCGTCAATCCTCTAACTTTCAATTGCATTTGAGTAATAATCTGACTGGCTGTCCCCAATAATCCTTGAGTAATCGCGTTAATATATTTATCGACCCAAATTCCCGCTTCCTCTTGGTTTCGCTCTTCCAATTTCAGTTGACGCCCGACAAACCCTGCCGGGTCAACGTCTACGCCTAAAAATCTGAATGCCGCCTCAATAAAATCTTCGGGCCGCTGCCATTGATTGTCTATTAAAGCCGGATGGGCAGCCAAATCCAAATCATTTTTCCAACCGTATTCCTGCCCTTGATTATTGGATAAATTCCGCATCAACTCCTGACGCTGAACCGATGTAATATTCAGAAACAACTGCCAACCCTTTACCGCGCCATTCCGATGAGTCAACCAATAAACCGCTGTGTGCTGATGTTCCGGTTTACCTGCTATTTCATTAACCGGACTCATCAATACCGCCTGTGTTTCATCTATTGCGCTCCTAAAAAATTCGTGGGCTGACTTGATCCCTTGGGCAATCGCCAAACTTCTGTCTTCAACACTGGCAATCCCTCTGGTTTCAACCACTCGGTTAACAACGGCAGAATCAATTTGCCGCAATTGATAACTATATGATCTAAGTAATTGTTGTTCTTGTCCCGGCCTCAATTCAGCAATAAAAGCGGTTAAATTGTCGTTAATTTCGGTGGCAAAATGAAGCGCCGCGGCTACGGTTTGGCCCCCGAATTCTTCTAATCGGGCTAACCATTGAAACCGGTCTTTATCCGGATTCCAAGCCAAAAGTCTTCTGTCTGAAATACAAAATGATTCTGCCATAAGTTTTTGCCTCTCGCTCGGAGGCCAATTAAACTTTTACTGGATTTAGGAGCAAGTTCCCGGCTGCGGCTCGCCGTAGTTCACGGAGGCGGCCTATCACGGTTGCGGCACAGCTTCTGTATTCCACAGAATTCCTATGCTTCCAAAACCTTAAATTATCAACGTATAAAGTAATATCACGCGGAAAACTTTTTGGCAATAGCTAAATCAAGTTTGCTTGTAAACTTGGTCATGGGTGCCAAAATCTGTAAAGATTGCCTCCTCTTTGTCTAAAATATAGGTCATCCTCAAGCTTTTAGTTATAGAAATGCTCCACAGATTGTCTAGCTTTCCTGAAAGCTTATGCGTTTTTAAAGATGGATGGCGATGATCTTGAGAAAAGAGCCTTAGCTGTTTCTCAATCTTGACGCTAAGCTCAGAATTAGTTTTGAATAATTTTTGGAGACGTCTATCTAAAGCTATAGCGATTCGAAATTTCATTACCGGCCTCGACGCAATTTCTTGAAATACTTTCCAACATCATCGACAGCGATAGCCTTCGACTTCTGCCTCATGGCAAGATTAGCCAGCCTGATTGTTCTGTCAGATGCCGGAAACGTCGGATAATCCATATCGCTGACATCTTTGATGATTAAATAGCGGACGTATCCGGAAACCGGCAGATCATACTTGGCAGCCTTGCTGGCTAAAAATTCCCACAACGCTACGGGTAAATTAACTTTAATTTGAGTCTGCTGGGTAATCATGGCCTGATATTATCCCCATTTTCAGGACTTGTCAAGGACTATTGAGGATAATCTATCAGAGTTTTCATAATATTATGTCCCCTCCTGCCAACTATGAAGATACTTGCGTTGAACCGGCGTCAGACGGTCAAACTTCATTCCCATAGCGTGCAATTTCAGCCGGGCGACCCTTTGGTCAACTTCTTTAGGCAACACGTAAACCTTCGGTTTTAACGATCCTTTTCTCTTGACAAACCAAGCCGCGCCGAGAGCCTGATTGGCAAAACTCATGTCCATAACTTCAGCCGGATGGCCTTCAGCGCCAGCGAGATTAATTAGCCTACCTTCTCCCAATGCAAATAATCGCTTTCCTGACAGCAAAATAAATTCTTCTAAATTATTCCGGAGAATCCGTTTAGTTTTAGCCATTTTAACCAGACCGTCATAATCAAACTCAACATTAAAATGACCCGAGTTGGCAAGAATCGCGCCATCTTTCATCTTCTTCATGTGATTTGTCGAAATTACTTCTTTATCTCCCGTCGCGCTGACAAACATTTCACCGTAACGGATTGCGTGCCCGATCTGATCAATCGGAAAACCGTCCATTACCGCTTCTAGCGCTTTCACCGGATCCACTTCAATTATAGTCACGTGAGCCCCCATTCCGCGCATTCTTGACGCTATCCCTCTACCGCACCAACCGTAACCGCAGACAACAACCCGTTTACCTGCTAATAAAATATTGGTAGAACGCAATATTCCGTCCACCGTTGACTGTCCTGTTCCATAGCGATTGTCAAACATATGCTTAGTATCGCTATCATTTACCGCCAATACCGGAATTTTAAGGGCCTTATCTTTCGCCATTGCAGTCAGCCGGATAACTCCGGTCGTTGTTTCTTCCGCCGATCCAATAATTTCCGGAATTTGTTTCAACCTTTCAGTATGCAGCAGGGTAACAAGATCGGCTCCATCATCTGTAGTAAGTTGCGGATGAACGTCAAGAACTTTATTAAGGTGTTTATAGTAAGTCTTTTTGTCTTCACCATGAATCGCAAAAACCGGAACTCCATAGTCAACCACCAAAGAGGACGCTACCATATCTTGAGTTGATAATGGATTGCTGGCGCAAAGGGCAACTTTAGCTCCACCGGCTAAATACGCTAAAATTAAATTCGCCGTTTCGCTGGTAACATGAAGGCAAGCACCGATAAGCAATCCTTTGAGTGGTTTAGTTTTACTAAATTCATCAGTAATTAGCTTAAGGACAGGCATATTTTGCCTTGCCCACTCTATTTTCTTTTTTCCCTGGCTTGCCAATGAAAGATCTTTTATGTCGTAATCGATTTTCCTCATTATCCTGTTTATATATCAAAATTATTTTATGTCAAGACTAAATTCCCTTTGTAGTTTTGCTTATATCTTTTAATAAAATCGTTTTTGCTAAACGTATGGGTCACTGTTCCGTATTTTTCGACCGTGTAGGCTGCTGCCACTGCTCCCATTTGACCGCAAATTTTAAGATCAAATCCTCGCAAATATCCGGCTAAAAATCCGCCCCTGTATGCGTCGCCGGCTCCGGTGGGATCGACAACAGATTTAGGCCTAGCGGAATTAATCGTGATTTTCTTGTCGGAAGTTTCGATTATTGAACCCTTGACTCCTAAAGTTGTAATTATTAACGGGCATAATCTCAATAATTGCGAATGATTGATTTTTAATTTCTTTTCGATTAAAGAGATCTCGTAATCATTCCCGATTAAAATTTTTGCTCCGCTGATCCCTTTCAATAGATCATCAGGACTAAACACGCCGACTTGAAAAGCCGGATCGTAGAGATACGGCAACCTAAGTTTCCGGCATTCTAGAACATATTTCTTCATCGCTTCCGGCTCAGCTGGGGCTATAATTATGAAATCGGGTTTTGCATTTTTACGATAAACAGAAAGATTTTTGGCGTGTTTGCTGGCCCCTAAATAGAAAGACCCAATCTGATTGTCGTCTTTATCGGTAATCACAAAGTATGAACTGGTGGAAACATCGTGGCGAATTGAGATTCCGGAAATATCAATGTTCTTATCTAATAAAAACTTTTTATAGGGCTCAAAATCATTTCCGGCCATAGATATAATCCGCGGCTCAATTCCTAACAATTTAAGCGAGTAAGCAATGTTTCCGGCTGTTCCCCCAAATTGTTTTTTTAGAGTGTCAGCTAAAAAACTCAATGATATTTTATGGATTTTATCCGGCATAATCCGGTCGGCGAATTTTCCCGGGAAATCCATGATGTAATCAAACCCCAAAGTTCCGGTAACGGCAACTGTTATTTTTTTATTAATTTCGCTCATATTTATTCCTAACCAAACAATCGGCTAAGCAA
The DNA here is from genome assembly GCA_016219325.1 of Candidatus Collierbacteria bacterium. GTDB lineage: Bacteria > Patescibacteriota > Microgenomatia > UBA1400 > JACPES01 > JACPES01. Next base: position 28,687 of record JACRNH010000025.1, on the reverse strand, counting down.
ACGATAAATATCTTTGCGGTGATGGATTAAAACAATATGTAACTCTTGAATCGTTTTGCGGTAAACTATCCGATAATCCCCGACTCTGATCCGATAAACATTCTTATAACCGCTTAATTTTTCTTCGCTGGCAAAAGATTCGTTTCCGATTGATCTGATTTTATTGGCAACGGCTATTTGAACGATCTTGGGAAGTTTTTTTAACTGTTTTTCCGCCCGCGGAGATATAATCAGTTTCATATCCCGAGCTCTTTGGCTACGACCTCAAAGCTTTTTCCTTTTGAAAAATCGGTGTGCTTAACGGCGTCTTTATCAATAAAATCTTCTATGTAGGAAATAATTTTCTCATAAAGATTTTTACCCACTAAATAAGCCTTAACCTGATTACGGCTTTCAATCGCGACAGGATAATCGGCCGCCTGAATAATCGCTTGGCTCGGATTTACTTTTAATTGAGAGATAGATAGGTTATCCATAGAGAAATTCTAATCGGAAACAGGTCTTTTGTCAAGACCAGAAAACAGGTCTCTACTTCTTGATCCCCAAATACCACCACTATCTAGGCGGAGATTTTGGCGAGAATTTAAACTATTTTTACCCCGGTATTCTTGATTTCAAATACCAGCGGATCAAAAGGATCTGAAAAATCAACTGTTCCCATCGGAATTGCCTCTATCCGATCGTCCACTTTTCTGGCAATCTGCTTAAGCATGACCATTTCATCAATTAAATCTGTCCCCAAATCTGTAGCTATTACGCAAATATCTATATCACTATTAATGTTAGCGTTTAACCTTGCGTAAGATCCGTATAAATAGGCGTCCACCACGTTTATGCCGGATTTTTTTACTTCTCCGATGAATTTTTTTCCTATAACAATCGCATCGTTCATTTATATACCTCCAAATATTTGTTAAATAATTTCTTGCCAATTTCCATCCATTTATCGGCGAATTCTTCTGTAGCTTTGCGATACAGCCTCTGTTTAAATATGTCATATCTGGCCGCTATATTGAAGGTTGATATTTCGTCTAGTTCCGCTTTTTCTTCTTCTGATATTTCTAGACCAGCTTTGACTGCAAGCTTATATAGATCGTGGATATATAACGATGGCTGATGTTTTAGATGCTGATGCAATCCTTTTATATTTTTTTCTAAAGCCAAATGAAGAAAAAATAAAGCATCGTGCTTTTTACCAAGCCCTAATAACTCTTCTGCCGTTTCCAAATTTTCAATAGCGCTATCTTTCCAAGCTTTAACCGCTTCCGCTTCTGTCATGCAATAAATTATATCTTATTTACTTCTTTATCCCCAGATAATCCACTACCGTCCGGGCGTAGATTTTTGTAACGTCTTTCAGGCTTTTTAAATCGACGTATTCGTTGGCTCCGTGGGCGTTTTCGCCGTCCGGCCCGAATCCGGCCACAGTCGGAATTCCCCGGGTCACCAGCATCCAGGCGTCATTCCATGGCCCGGCCCCGGCGATTTTAGGCTTGCGACCGGTGACTTCCATCATATTCTTCAACAATGTATCCACAATTTCTTCATGTTTGGCGATTTCCACGCTGGGAACATAAACCAAATCTTCTATTTCGTAGATGACGTCGGGACAATGAAATTTAATCGCTTCCTCCATCCACATTCTGACCTGCTTATCGGAGTTTCCCGGCATCAATCTGACATCGCCTTCAGCAACACATTTATCCGGAACAATATTTATACTGGTCCCACCGTGGATATTGGTTGGAAAGGTAAAAACAGGAATCCGGCCCGGAAACGCCCTCGCCGGCCGGTAAGGCATTTCAATTGTCTGTAAGGCCACGATCACCCGAGCCATATCTAAAACCGCGTTCCGGCCTTTCTCTTTTTTCTCCCAAGCCGAAAAACCGGTATGGACTGCCTCGCCTGAAGTTGTCAGGCGGAAACGGTATCCGCCCCTATGGCCAATGGAAATTTTTCCGGTTCCAGGCTCGCCGATAATCGCGGCCTTGGCCAAAATTCCTTTTTTTGCTAAATATTCCGTTCCGAATCGACTGGAAGCTCCCGGCTCTTCATCAACCACAAACTCCAGAATCAACCGGCCATCAAGCTTTACCTTTTCCGCCACTAACGCTTTTAACGCAAAAATATAGGCTGATAAAGTTCCTTTCATATCCAAAGCCCCGACACCGTAAAGCCGGCCGTTTTCCACTTCGCCGGCAAATGGCTTTTTGGTCCAAGTTGAAGTCTGCTCAACCGTATCCATATGGCCGTTTAATATTAGGGATTTCCTGAATCTATCCGGTCCAAAATTACACACCACGTTGGCCCGCTCCCGGCTTTCTCCAATCCGCTTCGGGGATAATCCCATATTTTTTATTTCGCCATAGATCAATTTAGCCACTTTGGCTTCAACCGGAATATCTCTGGGAGATAAATCAGGAGTATATTGATTGGTAGATCGGGATTTAACTAATTTCCTTAAAAATTCCGCCTGATCGGAGAAATTTTTTTCTATCCGCTTTTCCAACCGTTTAATTAAAGAAGAACCGGGAACCGTCTCTGACATTAAGGTTCATTGTAACACACACGAATAAATGACGAAGCTATTACCTGAATAAAAATATAGCTAAACCCCATCCGAAATGAGAGATAACCGGCGCAATCAGGTTTTTAGACTTTTCCATCAAGATAACATTCCCCGTGCCTAAAATAAATAACATCAAAAGCTGGAAAACAACAATTTGCGGAGAAAATTTGTGCCAGACGACTAGAACCGGAAGATGAACTGCCGCAAACAATGAGGCTGTTATCAGTCTGGAGAACCAAATATTTTTCAGGTCTGTCCTAATATGGCTAAAAATATAACCCGGGAACAACCACTCTTCCCAAACTGAAGTTAATATTCCGATTAAAATGAAAGACATAATTGGATTGCCGTCCAATTCCCCCGGCTGAAGAGATCCAAAAGATAGGAGGCTGGAAAAGCCATAAACAACTATATATCCCAAAGCAAACAGCAAGCCCCACCCAAAAGCCGTCAGCCAATCTCCTTTCCCCCAAATTTCCGAAAAATATTTTAACCAATTTTTAGGCTTCTCTATCAGAATGGCAACGCCGACGAATGTCAGAGGCTTCAGGAATATCTCTTCGATTTCTTCAGGCAAACGAAATATTAACCTATACATTCCCCAGGCCACGAATACCACGGAATAAACTTTTAAAGCCGAATGAAGCTTGTTGAATTTCCTGAAGAAAAACATCTTGAAAATAGACTATCACAAACTTCAAACTTTGTTCAAGTGGCGCAAAATCAACTCTATCTCTTCTTCTATTCTTAATTTCCCGGAATCAATGACTAAATGAAATAATTCAGGATCAAAGAAATCCAGTTCTCCGTACAATCTTTCCCACTTTTCTTTATCCTTTTTTTCCCGTTCCTCCAACAGCCTTTTGGCATCAATCAAAGAGTAGCCTCTATCTTTTGCGTATCTGTTAATTCTGTCTTCAACCGGGCAAACAATTAATACTATTAATACATTTTCTATATTTCTGCCTAAAAATCCGGCCAGCTTTGAAGTTACAATGGCGTTGGAGCCTTCGCTTAATATTTCAACAGTTTTTCTGTCTACTTCTTTGTCGATCTGATCGTCACGGCTGCCGATTGCCTTGTCTGTATCAATCTCAAGATTATATCCAATTTGAGCGGTGATATCGCGAAAAATTTGGCCGCCATCGCGCAATTTCCACCCCAAACGCAAAGATAGGGCCTTGGCTAAACTGGAGCTGCCGACTGCTATTCGGCCGGAAACGGCGATATTCTTAAACTCCATGGGCTATTTTAACATCCAATCGCCACCCATTGTTCTGGACGCCCTGTTTTAGCGAATCGGCTCACTTAAGGTTAAATGATTCGAATCATTTAACCTATTGAATATTTGGGGCTTTTGATCGGAGGGGCAGGCGACTGTCCATCATGTACATTGTTGACAATCTAAATCCGGGGCGCTATTATAGCGCTATATGAATACGATTACTTTGTCTGCCACTGAAGCTAGGAATCAGTTTTTCCCGTTAATCGATCGGGTGTTTGCCGGTGAATTTGAAGTTAGAATCGTTAAAAACGACACGAAAAGCGTGGTGACCGTGGCAAAGGCAACTATCAAAAAAGAAAAAACTCTGACTCAACTCTTAAAAGAAACCCATGGAATTCTCAAGGATATTCCGGAAAGCGATTTTTACGACGATAGATTACATGGAAAAAGAGCCAAAGAATTCTTAGATAAACTTAGGAGTCAGTAGTGAGAAATATTGTTATTGATACGTCGTTGATTATTAATCATCTAAGGAAAACGACAGATGACCTTAATATTTTAGGCGCCCTTCATGCCAACTGTAAAGCCAATGTGATAGTCCCGTATGAAGTTGTCGTGGAAATTTTTGTTGGTACTTCTACTAAAGAGAAAGTGGCGCGTAAATTGATTGATGAAACCTTAGAGAAATTTACCCTGGTTGGATTAACCAAAAAATCGGCCATGATGGCGGGAGAACTCATTCGAAAATTTCCGCAAATTCCCGGACCATTTGATCTTATTATCGCCGCTATCTCCCTGGAACATAAGGCCCAAGTCGCCACCCATAACCCAAAACATTTTAAGTTGATAAAAGGCCTCAAAATCTGGAAAGCGCAAATAATGGATATCCGCCCCTAAAGGATCCTGCGCTCTAGGGCAAACTTCATATTTGTATCATTATATAATGGTTTACATGACCAAAAGGAAAAGACCCGTGAAGCCCGTAACGAAATCGCTGTCATGGTGGCAAAAATTTAAGAATTTCGCGTTTACGTTTGAACTGACGCCGAAGAACGTCGGTAAAGCGCTTGACAGAAGGAAGAAGGTAAAAGGAAGAAGGAAGAAGGTAAAAATCACGGGAAGGCGGCTGATTTTCTTTTTTATACTTTCTTGTACTTTTTTGTACCTTCTTGTACTTTTATTTAAGAATATTCCTTCCCCGACGAAACTCTCCTCCGGAGATTTTCCGGTTTCAACTCAAATTCTCGACCGCAATGGAAATTTGCTTTATGAAATTTATGCCGATCAAAACAGGACTCCGGTAAACATTGATGCTTTACCTGCCTATATTTTGCAGGCCACAATTTCTATTGAAGATAAAAACTATTATCGCCATTTCGGAATTGATCTAAGCGGAATAGTCAGAGCCGTTTATAAAAACTTTTCGGGCCAAAGGCTGGAAGGCGGCTCAACCATTACCCAACAATTAATAAAAATGACGTTGCTAAATCCCAAAAGAACACTAGCCCGGAAAGTCCGAGAGGGATTGCTGGCCATTGTCACGGAAATTATTTATTCCAAAAAGCAAATCCTGGAGATGTATTTAAACCACGCTCCTTACGGCGGGACGGCCTATGGGATAGAACAGGCTGCTAAATTATATTTCGGCAAGTCGGCTAAAAATCTTCGGTTGTCTGAAGCCTCTCTCTTGGCAGGATTACCGCAAGCCCCAACTACCTATTCTCCGTTTGGGTCTCATCCTGAAAATGCCAAAGACCGGCAATTATCCGTTCTGCGCAGGATGAGAGAGGACGGATACATAAGCAAACAACAAGAAGAAGAGGCCGCAACGGAAGAATTATTATTTTCCAATTCAAATATCTCCATCAAGGCTCCTCATTTTGTCCTTTGGGTAAAAGATTTATTGGAAGAACAATTTGGCCAAAAAACCGTAGAGCTGGGAGGGTTAAGGGTAACTACCACCTTAGATTTAAGCACTCAAAACATGGCGCAATTGGCCGTAACTACCGAAGTGAACAAGCTGTCTAAACTTCGTGTCGGCAATGGGGCCGCCCTAGTCACCAATCCGGGAACCGGAGAAATCCTTAGCATGGTAGGATCAAAAGATTATTTTGGCAAAAACAGTGATGGAAATGTTAATGTCGCCATCCGTCCCCGCCAGCCCGGATCATCAATTAAACCGGTCATGTATGCCAGCGGTTTTTCAACTGGAAAACTTACTCCTTCTACAATGTGGATTGATACTCCAACCTGCTTTAAAGTTCCGAATCAACCAGAATACTGTCCCAAAAATTATGACGGCCAATCCCACGGTCCAGTCCAAATCAGATTAGCTTTGGGAAATTCCTATAATATCCCGGCGGTAAAATCTCTGGCATATATTGGCCTGGAAGACATGATTGCCACTGCTTCGGCAATGGGAATTTCAACTTTTACCGACCCCTCGCGCTATGGCCTATCATTAACTTTGGGAGGCGGAGAAGTTACCATGATTGATATGGCAACCGCTTTCGGAACATTGGCAAATAATGGAATGAGGGTTCCTCTGAACCCATTTCTGAAGATAGAAGATTACCGCGGAAAGATTTTTTATCAATATTCGGAAGAAGACAGAAGACAAAATTTGTCGTCCGCCCTACAAGCCATACCGGCGCAAGCCGCCTATTTAGTTTCTCATATTCTTTCGGATAACAGCGCCAGAACGTCGGCTTTCGGACCAGCTTCCCAACTGGTTATTCCGAATCAAGTGGTTTCCGTTAAAACCGGAACCACCAATGACCTGCGGGATAACTGGACTATAGGGTACACTCCGGAAAGATTAACTGCCGTTTGGGTGGGAAACAATGATAACAAACCAATGAATCAGGCTTTAGTTTCCGGAATTACCGGCGCTGCCCCGATTTGGCACGATATCATGACGCAACTGCTGAAAAACCGGAAACCGGTGTGGCCGAACTTTTTTGGGAGAAACATCTGCCTCAAAATAACGTTGCCGTCAACCGCGGCATTTGGGTCAGAAAAGACACCGGCAATCCTTTAGATCCTACACTTCCACAGGACCAACAAGGAGAGCTGGAACTACAAAATCATACTGTTATCTCTGACCCTCTAGTTACAGATTTCTGCCTAAACTGCGCTTATCCGACTATTCAGGAACTAAATCCCGATGGAACAATTAAAGAAGAACGGCTAGACTATCCCGGAGCCATAATTGACACAACCAAAATTAAGCCTATAGTTCCTTGAAATTCCCTCTTCACACTTGATGTTTCCCCTCCTATAATCAGGCGCATGGACAGAAAGCGCAGGCGCGCCGGTTTTGACATAGATATTTTTTATGGATTTAAGTTATTAGGTAAACCTCTTTACTTCATATTATTTCTTGCCCTGCCATCAATCCTTCTGCTAATTTTTAATTCAATTGTCCGGATAAAAAAAATTGCCCTAAAAGTTAAAAGGAATTTAATCCAAAAAGTTCTATCTGTCATTGCGGGGAGTCGAAGACGACGTGGCAATCTAAGACGAAGGGCAGATCGCCACTCCGCCAACTGGCGGATCGCGATGACGTTTCTTAAACGATTCAATTTTCCAAAAATCAGATTATCCTCTAAAATTTTTTGGGGCTCCACGATTTCATTAATTGCCGCCACCTTCCTGTTATCTTTTTATTTATATTTTCTCAAAGACCTGCCCACTCCTTACGATTTAAAAAAACATCAGCCAAAATTAACTACCCATATTTTAGACCGGAATCAGCAAGAACTGTATAAAATATATAAAGATGAAAATAGATCGTTAGTGAATATTGACGATCTTCCCTCTTATTTAATCGACGCTACGGTATCAATAGAGGATAAAGATTTTTGGAGCCATTCCGGATTTTCCGCGACCGGCATCTTCCGTGCTATCTATCATAATTGGAAATATTCTTCTTCTATTTCTGTCCAAGGAGGCTCAACTATCACTCAACAATTGATAAAAAATACTCTTTTGAGTCCGGAAAAAACCATTAAACGCAAAGTTAGGGAATTGATTTTATCAATTTGGGTAGAACGGGTGTTTTCTAAAAAAGAAATTTTGGAAATGTATCTTAACGAAGTCAGTTACGGCGGGACGGCTTATGGGATTCAGGAAGCCTCACAACAATATTTCGGTAAAAATGCAACTTCTTTGTCTTTGGCCGAGGCGGCTCTTTTGTCCGGATTGCCGGCCGCTCCAACCACCTATTCGCCATTCGGGGTCAATCCTGAAAAAGCCAAGGAGAGGCAGGCTGATGTTTTAAGGAGAATGATAGAAGACAAAAATATTTCTGCCGAAACAGCTGCCGGAGCACTTAATGAAAATATCAAGTTCTCGGAAAATTCAACCGATATTAAAGCTCCGCATTTTGTGATGTATGTCCGTGATTGGCTGGCGTCAACATTCGGAGAAGATATGCTGAATAACGGAGGCCTCCAGGTAACAACGACCTTAAATCTAGACCTACAGGAATTTGTCCAAAAGACCGTTACCGATGAAGTGTCTAATCTAAAAAAATTGCGTGTCCATAATGGAGCCGCGTTAGTGACTGATCCAAAAAACGGAGAAATTTTAGCATTGGTAGGATCGCAAAATTATTTTGACTTTCAACACGACGGACAGGTCAATGTAGTTTTCCGTCCCCGCCAGCCCGGATCATCAATTAAACCGCTCATGTATGCCGCGGCTTTTCAAAAGGGATTCACTCCAGCTTCAGTTATTCTTGATGCTCCAATCTCTTTTCCGAACCCCGGCTCAAAACCATACAGCCCTGTAAATTATGATGGAAAATTCCACGGAAATGTTCCCATAAGAACTGCCCTTGCCAGTTCTTACAACGTTCCGGCGGTGAAAGTTTTGTCAACAATCGGGGTTAATGCCATGATTGACCAAGGAGAGGCAATGGGAATAAAAACTTGGGGTGACAGAAAAAGATTTGGTTTATCGCTAACTTTGGGCGGCGGGGAAATTACCATGGCGGATATGGCCGAAGCTTACGGAACAATTGCCAATTACGGACTATATGTTCCTCTTGGTCCGGTGTTAAAAGTTGAGAACAGCCGAGGGGAAATATTATACGAAAAAAATTCATCTGATTCTTCCTCCCGCGCCATGTCTTCCGGGGTGGCTTATCAATTAACCAGCATCCTGTCGGATCCGGTCGCCCGAGCTCCGGCTTTCGGAACCAGATCAGTTTTGAATATTCCCGGACATCAGGTGGCGGTTAAAACCGGAACCACCAATAGTCTCCGCGACAACTGGACATTCGGATTTACAACCGATTTTGTAGTCGCAACATGGGTCGGGAATAACGACAATTCGCCGATGAGTTATATTGCGTCAGGGATTACCGGGGCCTCGCCAATTTGGTCAAAGATTGTCCAGGGTATTTTGAGCCAAAGACAAACCCCTTTTACCTTTCCCCAACCGCAGGATTTAGTTACTTCCAAAATCTGTACTTTAACCGGCCAATTAGCCTGTGAAGGGTGTCCAAGCAGAGATGAATTTTTTGTTCCCGGAACTGAACCCAAAACCGCCTGCCGTCCGGAAACGATTGAGGAAATAAAAGCTAAACAAGAAGAGACAAAGACTCAAAATCAAATTCTCGAAGGAGCTTCAACCAACCGCTAGGTTACTTCCCGCCCTTTAGGTAAAAAAATACGGATACTAAAATTGTGGCAATAAATAAAAATAGCCCTGCCCATCTGGATCCGGAAGTTTCTTTAGCCTTTTTTCTTCTAGCGCCAGCCCGCTCCAACTCTTTTAATTCCATCTGTTCCCCTTTAACCGGCTTTAAATTATTAATTTCTTTTTGATCATTCATTTTTAAGCCTTTCTTTCACCAATTTAACGATTTTACCAACCACTTCCTCAATTGTCATATCGCTGGTATCGATTTCTATGGAATCGTCTGCCCTCTTCAGCGGCCGGAGGGGTCTTTCCATGTCTTGTCTATCACGCATCTGAATATCAGACACTACTTTTTCAAGCGAAACGTCTTCCCCCCTTGACTGCAGTTCCAGTTGACGACGTTTGGCCCTTGTCTCTATTTTACCTGCTAAAAATATTTTAATCTCTGCTTTAGGAAGAACAAATGTTCCAATATCTCTGCCCTCCATCACCACGCTATGCTTTGTTGCCAGCTCTCGTTGGAAATCTAAAAGATAATCTCTAACTCCTAAATATCTGCTGACTAATGATGACCCTTGGCTTGCCTCCGGAGTTCTGATTTCCCAAGAAATATCCTGACCATTTAATAACACTGTGCATAATCGCCCGTCTATTTCCGAAGAATTGGGATTACGTAATTCTATTCTTGGGCGAAACTTTTTGATTAAATCAACTACTGAATTTTCGTTGTTCTTGTCAACCTTTTCCCGATCACAGAAAACTGAAACCGTACGATATAAGGCTCCGGTATCAACATATAAAAATCCAAGTCTTTTAGCCGCTAATTTAGAAACCGTTCCTTTACCGGCCGCCACCGGCCCATCAATTGCTATTTGCATAGATAAAAGCCCCGTAAGATTGCGCCATGAACCGCGCTTCGAATGAAGGTAAGGTGAATGGCAAAATCAAATCGGGGACCATCAATTGCTATTTGCATATAATTAATCAGCCCCGTCGGCGCGCTCTATGAGCCGTGAACGAATAGTTCCTGAAGGCGAATAGCAAACGCCTACGGGGCTATTTGCACAAGTGGAATTTTACCAGAGTATCAGATGTTTTACACTATCGGATTAATCGGGGGATTTCCGGAAAGCACTGCCAAAACATTCTCCACCGCGATTTTGGTCATTTCCGCCCGCGCCTCTTCCGTCGCCGAACCGATGTGCGGCGTCATGATTATATTGGATAATTTCGTCATCTTCCACCAGATTGGGTCATCGGTTAATCCGGTTTCATTTTCATAGACATCAATCGCCGCCCCCCAAAGTTTTTTATTGACTAAAGCGTCATAAAGCGCCGTTTCATCCACCACCGGGCCGCGGGCGGTATTAATTAAAATCGCAGTCGGTTTCATCGAGGCCAGTTGATCTTTATCGATCAAGTGGTGAGTTTCTGGAGTCAACGGGACGTGGAGACTGACAACGTCGGATGTTTTCAGAAGTTCCGGCAGGGAGATAAATTTGTAATTATGGGCGGCGGCATCCGGTTTTTGGGACCGAGCCGTATAGAGGATTTTCATTCCAAGCAGGGAGTCCGCCCGACGGGCGACTTCAAAGCCGATGGTTCCCATGCCGACTATGCCTAGGGTTTTCCTCGACAGATCCTGGCCCAGAAACAACGACGGGTCCCAGGAAACATAATTTCCCTGCCGCATCCACCTGTCTGCCGCAACGATCCGCCGCGACAGCGCTAAAATCAAAGTAATGGTGAGTTCGGCGACCGAATCGCCCAACCGGCTGGGTGTATTGGTAACGGCAATATTTTTTTGGCGGGCGGCATTCAAGTCAATATTGTCAAAGCCGACAGCGTAATTTGCTACGATTTTGAGATCCGGCCCGGCTGCCATAAAAAGTTCAGTATCAATTTTTTCCGTCAGCATCGGAATTATCGCGCCGGCTCCGCTAACCTTTTTTAGCAAAATCTCACGGGGGATTGTGCCGGGACCGGGCCAAATTTCAACCTGGTGAACTTTTTTTAATTCTTCCAGGGCGTTCCCCGGAGTTTGACGGGTAACAAAAATTTTCATTTTAGACTAATTGGATTAAGCCTTTTTTAGCGCCTATAAATTTAACTACATTCGCGGCCTGTCTTTTGCCAAATTCTATGGATTCTTCAATTGTTTTACCTTTTATTTGACCAACCACAAACCCCGATCCAAATGCGTCGCCGGCTCCGGTCGAATCTATCATTTTGGTTTTTATGCCTTTGTACCAAAGACAGCTTCCATGATGACCCGCCGACAGCTTCGCAGTCTTGGCGGGCAAGCAAACCCTGCCCCCGTTTTCCCCGTCAGTAATTAATAAAATAGTTTCCGGTGAAGTAGGACAATGTTCGGCCTTCCAGACTTCATCATCAACAAAATTGACTCCGAAAAATTCCGTGGCTTCCTGACGATTGAGCTGAAGCACGTCAATTTTATAATTCTGAATTCTGAATTCTGAATTCTGAATTGCGTGCAACTCCGCTGCCCCCGGATTCCAAAACGCTTTTCTGCCTTTTTCTTTTCCCCACGCCAATACTTTTTCCACCAACTCCATATCTCCGCCAGCGCTGGTTAAATAAATCCAACCTCCGGGTTTTAAAATCATTCCCAATTTATCAAACGGAATATCGTTAACCGTCAACATTCTTGAGGCACCGCGATAGGTGACGATGGAATTACCCCCCATCCCTGAAAGCAAAATTACCGATACTGCTGTGGTTTCGCTTTCTTCCTGAACAACAAAAGATAGATCCACGCCCCCGCGTTCAAGTTCTGAAAGAATAGTTTCTGATGCCGGATCTTTCCCCATTTCAATAATCGGAGCAGCCTGAAAACCATTTTTAACAAAAGACACCGCTGAATTGGTGGCCCCGCCACCGCTGACCATCACCAATTCCTGGGCATCTATTTTCCCTTCATATTTTTCGCAAAGGTAAACGCCGCTTTCGTGCCAGTCAATTTTGAATTGATCGGATTTCAAAAAAATATCCAACGTTGCCGATCCGATGGAAACCACATCAAGCATACGTCTATGCTATCAAAATATACTAAGAGATAAAAGTAGGAAGAAAAACCTTGATGTCTTTCATCGGATAATCTTTATTGTTTCTTGTAACTAATATTAAATTAAACAATTTAGCGGTGGCAGCAATAAAACAATCCAATAAATAAACTCGTTTTTTCTTACGGGCGAAACCTTGGCGGTACTGTCCGGCGATTTCTGCTACCACCTGATCAACCGGCAAAACTCCAAACTTGCTAACCAATAAATCCAGCTTTTCCCTTTCTTCTTTAGAAGCTTTGCTGACTATTTCGGCGACAGTTACCGCAGACAAGGCTATTTCTCCGTTTTCAATCCAGGATTTAACCCGCGAAGCAATTGGCTCTTCTCCGTGGAAAACCTCCAACATCACGTTGGTATCAAGTAAATATTTAGGAGCGGTGCTGATCTTCATCTTTTCGCGATTTCCTTTGCCATTCACCAATATTTTTTACATTTTTCCATCCGCTTTTAAACTTAGGAATACTACCTACCACCGTTTGGGCTATTAATTTAAGATCGTTCCTTTCCACATCATCAACCGCCATCCTTAAAACCGCAGCCCTGCGGAGATATTCGCTTAAACCCTCATTTAAGACGGCTCCCCGCATTTCAATTAATTTCCTAAGCTCCGGAGAAAGGGATATTTGAGTTCTGATAGGATAAACTGCCGTATTCATAATGATGTAATGTTAATACATCATCATAGTGAAGTCAAGAGTAAAGAATGTCAGCTATTTGTTTAGCAAACTCTACCGGATTGTCTCTTTGCCAAATGTTCCGACCCACAGCCATACCTGTTGCTCCTGCGGCTTTAACTATTTTTACCAATGAAAATATTTCTTCGTCTGCCGCCTTTGAGCCGCCGCTGATAAATACTTTGCATTTTCCGGCATTTTTGATAATCCATTTCAGATTTATTAAGTCCTTGGCTTCATCTCCGGATATCGCAAACTGTAATTTAACCCCATCAGCGCCCAGCTCCAAAGCGAGTCTGGCGGCATACGCCAGTTTTTCCGGATCATGAGGGTTGGAGATTTGTTTTCCCCGCAAATAGAACCAGCCGATAGTCGGAATCCCTTTTTGATTGCATTCCCTGACTACTTTACTAAAAGTTTCCGTCATTTCGGCCTCGCGCTCACTGCCAACGTAGACTGTATAGCCAACCGCCGATGCCCCCAACTCCAACGCCTCGTCAACTGTACACAACAGCGGGGCAAACGGTTCTTCATCACCATGCAGGTTGGTTTTGCCGTTGAGCTTAACGATCAACGGAGGCAATCCGCTATTCTCTGAATAATACTTTTCCGCAATCCCTTTTTGGAAGATAACTCCGGTGAATACTCCTGAATCCCTAGCTATATCCAGAATATATTTAGGATCAACATTTTTAGAATTGAAATCGCTTGGACCATGCTCAAATCCTTGGTCATAAGCCAAAAGCAAGCCCTTGCCATTGTGAAGAAAGCGATCCATCTTGAGTTAAAAGCTTATCACACTTTAACTTCTAATATTTCCAGTCCTTCGATGCCGACAAAGTCTTTTTTATCAAGCGTTGCCAGTTGACAGCGATTGACGAGGCAGGTCGCGGCTATGGCGGCGTCCGGGATTTCGATCGGCCGCCCCAGGTCTCGGGCCATCTCCCCTGATTTTTTGGCTACTTCATAAGAGTATGGGAAAATTTTCAGCGATCCCAATAGAATAACCATTTCCCCTTCTTTATTCGGATCCAGAGTGCTTTTCCCTTCATATAGCTCCTGAATTGTTATCATGGAAATTCCCATTTCATCACGAGAAAACCGCTCGTTCAACCGATCAAGCGCTGATTTTTTATTCCCGCGACGCCGTAAGTGGTCAATCACAATGTTAGTATCCAGCGCTACCATATTTGTTTTCTTCTACCGGACGCTGACAATTCGATTTTTCTTCGCCTGGCTCTGGTTTTTTTCCAGTCGTCGCCGGCCCATGCGCCCCGAGTCCGGTCTAAAATTTCTTTGAACGCTTCATCGGAATCCATTTTTCTGACTACGCTAACAATAGGATGTAACACCAGGCTTTGACCAGTTTGGATTAGCTGCAGCTGGGTTTGAAGAGTAATTCCTAATTCATCCCTAATTTTCCGCGGGATGACAATTTGTCCCTTGGCGTTTGGCGTCACAATTGTTCCTATATTCATACTGGTAATAATTTACTACGAAGAACCGGTAAAGTCAAGACCGGATTTCCGCAGGATTTGACAAAGAAGAAGAAGAAACTGTGATACACTTATTTTAATGAACCCTAAAGATCTAGCCCCGTTTCTGGATTTAGCCAATCACCACGCCAACGCCACGTTTGCGGATATAGAAAATATTTGCGATAAAGTCAAAAAATATGGCTTCAACGCCGTCTTTGTCAATCAATGTTTTGTGCCGTTCGCCAAGAAAATAATGGGGCCGGAAGGGAAAGTCGGAACCGTTGTTTCATTTCCATTGGGGCAAGATTCGCCGGAAATAAAAATTGCTGCCGCCAAAGCCGCCGCCATCAATGGCGCTGATGAACTAGACATCAGCCTTAACGTCGGGCTTATCAAGGAAGGACAATGGGACGAATCTTTGGCTGAAATGCAGAATATTGTCCGCGAAGTCAAAGCAGTCGATCAGAAAAAAATTGTCAAATTCATCTTAGAAACCGGCTATCTAACCGACGACGAAATCAAAAAAACATCCGTTTTAATCCTTCAATCCGGAGCAGATTTTGTCAAAACCAATTCCGGAATGGGCCCGCGCGGAGTAATTGTTAAAGACGTGGAGTTAATTAAGGAAGCAACAGAGGGGAAAATAAAAATCAAAGTTGCCGGCGGGGTCGACACGTTCGCTGAAGCGATGGCCTTAATCAACGCCGGGGCCTCGCGGATTGGGACCTCCAGAGCAGTCGAAATTATTACGTCATAAAGGCTTTTTCGCCGCAGACTTTGCAATGTTTATGATCCACTTGTTTCAATCTCCATTCAAAATGCTCAATCGCCGGCAAAACTTTTTCGATTTTGTCTACAATCGTAAAAACATCTAATTCATTTTTGTCAATATTAAGATTTTCTTTGATTGAGTCTATAATCGGATACCAAAATTCTCCAAAGAGGATAAACGGCTTATGGTGGCCGTAGTAAAGTTTAGCCAGTACCCAGGCAGTTCCCAGTTCGCTGATGGTGCCGGTTCCGCCTTTGAAAATGATAAACATATCCGCGTGTTCCATTAACTTGAACATCCTTTCGATATAATTGCCGGTTTTAATCTCAACATTGGTTACGTTCCCTAAGTATCTGCCTTCAAATCCGGGAGCGTCTTTGGGGTAAAAAGTTACCGACAGCGTTTCTCCCTTCGCCACCTGAGCGCCTTTGGTGGAAGCGTCCATGATTCCCGGGCCGCCGCCGTTAACAATGGTAAAGCCTTTTCCGGCTAACAGTTTGGCTGTTTCAAAAGCGTCTTGATAAACTTTGCCGCTTTCCGGAATTTCAGAGTCTCCGAAAAACGCGATATTTTTAATTAACGGACGCGCGATATGTTGTTTCGACTGCATATTATTTATTTTATTTAGTGACTATATTCCCACAACCCTTTTTCTCAAGGTTCCTCGATAACCGCTATTTAGGATATTGGCCGGTCTACTTTTTGCCGCTGCCGGCGACTCCAAACTTGGCCAATACTCCCCACGTCCCGGCAACGCCAACCAAAATATAAGCCCACTTTGTTAATGCCGGCCAACTTCCTAATACAGCTGATACAAGATTGAAGTTGAACAGGCCGACGAGTCCCCAGTTCACCGCGCCAATCAGCACTAACCATTTTGAGATTGTTCGTAATAGTTTCACATCCATGTATTTCTCACCCCCTTTCTTATCTATATATACTATAACTTTTTCTCCGGCTGTTGGATACTCACCCTATAGTCCCAATTCCGCCTTAGCCCTCTCACTCATCATATCCTGATGCCAAGGAGGATCGAATGTTAATTCCAGGGTTAAATCTTTATACTGGTCAAATCCGGGTATATCCGCCAATGCCTGTTTGACCATCGGCTGAAAAACTGCCGCCAAGGGACAACCCGGCGAAGTTAATGTCATGAGAATAATAATTGATGGATGATGGCGCCGCCCAGAGGCTCTGCCCGGCGGGATGATGGATGATGGATAATTTATTTTAATGGAATAAATCAACCCTAAGTCCATGATATTTATCCCTAATTCCGGATCAATCACTTGCCGCAACCGGTCTTTAATTAGTCTCTTCGTTAATTCCATAAGATGATTCTAGCAACTGTTTGACCTTTTCCCAACTCACCTGTTCAAACTGCCGGTAATAAACCCCTACCGCCCCCAAGTAGGGATCTTCATGCAGAATCACAACTTGATCCGCTGCCTGCCGCAATATATCCGCTGCTTCGGTTGAAGCCACCGGCAGAGCCGCAGTAATCTGATAAGGCTTGGCCTTGCGTCGCAAGGCCAAGCCTTTTTTGATCTTTCTAACAGCTCCAAGCGCGGCCATCATTGTCCCGCCGGTGGCCGCGCCGTCGTCAACCAAAACAATATTTCCCGATTTTGGCGACGGCCGTCTGACGTTTTTGATAATTCCGATTTTTCTTATATATTCTGATATTTCAATCTTCTTATCCTTAATTTGCTGTTTTTGCCATTCGGGAGATAGCCCGAGACGGCGGACGACGTTTTCGTCCCACCAGACGGCCGACCCCGAAGGTTCCGATCCGTTTTTTGCAGACCGCCGAAGAATCGGAATCATCGCTAGCGCCCCGATCCCAAATTCCGGGTTGCGGAGAGTGGAAATTTTGCGGACAATCAACGGCTCCGGGGGGACATTGAAAGCCGCGGCGATTTCGGCAGCAACGACTACTCCGCCGCGGGCCAGGCCGTAAACCAAATCCGGCTTGAGATTTCGCTTTTCAAGTTCTGCGGTTAGCAAGCGGCCGGCGTGTTGGCGGGAATCAAATATCACAGTTTATTGTCATTGCGAGGAGTCCCGACGTCTCGTCGGGACGACGTGGCAATCTCGACTAGATTGCCACGCTCCCTGCGGTCGCTCGCAATGACCTTGTATACTTTATACCAAATGGAAAAAACAGTTTCCGCCATCGTCTGCGCTTATAACGAAGAAAAAACGGTCAAACCGATTTTGGAAGTTTTGTTGTCGCATCCGAAAATAGACGAAGTAATCGCGGTTAACGACGGCTCAACCGACTCAACCAACAAAATTATTAATTCAGTTAAAAATAAAAAATTAGTTACTGTCCGTCACAAAAATAATTTCGGCAAAGGTGCCGCAATCGCAAATGCAGTAAAAACGGCCACCGGAAACATTTTACTTTTTGTCGACGCAGATACACATTCCTTTCATCAATCTCATGTTGACATGCTCCTATCTCCGATTTTCATTGATCCTAAATGCATGGTGATTGGATTAAGAGATGGGGAAAAATTGTTGGATAAAACGCTAAACGCAATACTTAAGTCAATCGGCGGGGAAAGAGTAATAATGAAAAAATATGTCATCCCTCTTCTGCCAAGAATTAAGAATTCCGGATATGGAGTGGAAACAATCTTAAATTTAGCAACAGTCCGGCATAATCGCCGGATTTATTACGTTCCTTTACCGCAATTATTCCACCCCCTAAAAACTGCCAATAAAACATTAGCTGAAGCACTTAAGGAATATTGGAGAGAGCAAAATCAGGTTATCGCCCAATTACTAGATTACGATAACTACGAACTCCCGTCTTTCCAAGAACTTCTTGGCAAATTAAGGAAGCTTGCTTAAATAGATTCTCCCTACTTAAATTCCCCCCTTAAAACCGTCAGGTCGTCAAGTAAAACTTCAGCCGTCTTATAGTTTTCTCCCATCTTGGTAGAAACTTCCAACATCCAGCCCCCTTTATTAGAAATTAATCCACCCAAAACCAAAATCCTGCTGTCTTCAACCAGTCTGACGGTATATTTTTGTTTACCGACGATGTCCGGCAAATTCGCCATAACCGTAACTGTTCCGGCTTTGTCTCTGATCGCCAATCCTGAAGAAGATGAGCCGTCGACCGGATTCAAAATAGCTCGTTCTACATTTTCTGGCGGGATGACTCCAAACTGTTTTTGAAGTTTGCCGATTTTGTCCTCTATCTCTACCCCTTCTCCTGCAGCCGTCTCCTTGCCCAAATTTTCCGGCCTAGTCTTATTGAGGCATCCTGACAATAATAACCCCGCGCCAATAACAAATAACAAATAACGAATAACCATTTTTATCACCTCCCCGGGCAGAAGAGTTACTGTGGCTTAGATAGTATCTTTTCTACAGCCAATGTCAACCCACCTATTGACACTTTATTTCCATTCACGAAAAACGTCGGGGTGGCATTAACTCCCAATTGATTTCCGAGGCTCATGTCCGCCAAAATCATATCTCTTCTTAACTGTTTGCCTATTCCATTTTTAAATTTATCCAGATCCGCCACTCCGACTTCTTTGGCCAAATTAATAAATAAATCTTGCGGACTTCCTAATTTCTCCCATGCGTCCTGCTTCTCAAATAACGCTTTGGAATATTCCCAAAACTTTCCCTGCTCTCCCGCGGCTTCCGAAGCAATTGAGGCCGCCATGGAATTTTTATGAATAGGAGTTAGCGGAAAATGCCGGTAAATAAATTTTATTTTCCCATCATGTTTCGCCAACAACCCATCAAGGGTCGCTGATGCTGACCGGCAAGCCGGACATTGAAAATCTGAAAACTCGACCACCGTCACCGGAGCGCTTTCGTTTCCGAAAATGTGCAATGCCCCAAAAACTAATTTTTGCTGGTCAATCTTTACTGAAGAGTTATCAATTGGCTTAGATAGGGCAAAAGATGCTCCGATTAAAAACACCAAAACCACAACGACGATTGAAATCGTAAGCTTCCACTTATTCATAGAGGCCAAATTTTTTTACCGGCCTGGTCATAAACCTCAATTGCCGCTGTCGGACAACTTTGGGCAGCCAATAGAATCGCGTCATCCTCATCCTTATCCCCGGTTGAAGTGAGAACAACTGCTTTATTTTCACTATCAAGCTTAAAAGTTTTAGAGGCAACAGCAACACAGCTGGCTGCGCCTATACATTTGTCTCGAAGAACTTTGACTGAATAATCCATATAAAATATTTATTATAACGATTATAACTTTTAACTATAAAAATCTTGATTAAAAGAATTTTTCTGTATGAATATGCCCGGTATTTATACCAAGTTCTTTGAGTTTTGTCGAGACCTCGTCGATCATGAACCGATTGCCGCAGAGGTAGATACAAAATTCTGAATGCTGAATACTCCCGCCTGCAACGCTTAGCGTAGCATTGCGGGCAGGGAATTCTGAATGAGAAGATTCAACCTTGTGTAGTATTTTATTCGGTATTCGGTATTCGGTATTCGGTATTTGTTTTTGGATGTAGTCCAAAACGTGCTGCGTCACGTGACCGGAATGGAGAGGCCAATTGTCCGGCGGATTAGATAAAACCAAATCCCATTTAAAATTTGGATAATTCTTTTCCAGCTCGTCAAAATCCTCTGACCAAAAACAGTCTTCCTGATTTCTCATCCCCCACCAAAGTTTAATCTGGCCTTGATATTTTTTAACTAATAGCAAATCTAAAATCATTGATCTTATAGGGCTAATTCCGGAACCGGTGGCGACGAATAATAGCTGATGCGTTGAGCGTTGAGCGTTGAGCATTGAACACTCTTCCTTGACGACGAAATTACCGAATGGACCGATAAACTCAACTTCGTTTCCGGCTTGAAGTTTTTTTAAAAATTCTGATCCCGGACCTCCGGGCTTAATGTCAACCAAAAGTTCAATCGCGTGATTCATGGAAGGCTGTGACGCAATTGAATAATCCCTATGCAAACCACGGCTGGCATCAATGTTAAAAATAATATATTGACCGGCTTGAAAATCAATTCTGTCAGGGCTAATCAGCTCAAAATGTAAATACTGAAAACTACCGGCTAATAATTCATGGGAGGATACTTTGGCTTTGTATTTTTGCATTGAATTGTTTTAAAGCTTTCTTTAAGGCTCTAAGCGAAAGTGTAGCACATTTTAGCCTGGTAGGGCTGATGTCTCCTCCCAGCATTTTTACCATGTCTTCATCCGTCATCGACGCTAAATACTGAATACTGAATACTGAATGCTGAATTTTTTCAGATAATAACGAGGCAGATGCCGTAGAAATTGCGCAACCCACTCCCCTCCAAGACAAATTCTGAATTCTGAATTCTGAATTCTGGATGCTATCGAATTTCAGTTGAAATTCGATCAGATCGCCGCAACTGGCATTGGCTTCTTGAACAATAACATCCGGACTTTCAAGTTCTCCGAAATTACGCGGGTTTTTGTAATGATCAATGATGAGATCGTGGTATAAGGACATAAATAAAGGCTAGCAGGTTAACAGGTTGGCAGGTTAAAAACTCAATCTGTTTTAAACCTTTTCAGCCTTTTCAGCCTGTAAATACTTCTTCTATTTTTTTTAGCGCTTCTACCAATCTATCTACATCCTCTTTCGTATTATAAATTCCAAAACTGACTCTGGTGGTGGCCGCCAATCCCAATTTTTCATGCATCGGCATAACGCAGTGATGGCCTGAACGGACAGCAATTCCCTGGCTGTCTAATATTTGAGCTACGTCATGGCCATGAACTTCTTTGCCGTTAACTTCCAAAGTAAAAGCAATCAATCCACCCCGCCACTCCGGTATCTCAGGTCCGTATATTCTAATTTTGAATTTTGAATTTTGAGTTTTGAGTTTTTCCAAAGCATACTCCGTCAACTCAACCTCATGTTGCCTGATCCTCTCCATTCCGATATCTTTAAGATATTTCACTGCCGCAGCCAATCCTGCCGCTCCAGCCACATTCGGCGTCCCCGCCTCAAATTTATCCGGTAAATCCGTAAAAGTTGTATTATGAAAATCAACGGTATTTATCGTCCCGCCGCCGGTTAAAAATGGGGGCATTTCGTCCAATAATTTTTTCTTCCCCCAGAGACAGCCTATTCCCATCGGCCCGTACATTTTATGTCCGGAGAAAGCATAAAAATCACAACCGAGCTGTTTAACATTTACTGGCATGTGAGGTACCGCCTGTGCCCCATCGACTAGGAGTAAGGGGTATGGAATAAGGAGTAGGGAGTCTTGTTTTTTGCTCTTTGTTTTTTGTTCATTGTTTTCTGTTTTCTGTTCTTTGATTATTTCCGCGATTTCTTTAATCGGATTAATCGTCCCCAAAAAGTTGCTGACGTGAACGACGGAAACGAGTTTAGTTCGTGGAGAAAGTTTACGCCGAAAATCCTGAAGGTCAAGCTTCCCGTCTTGATCAACATTAATAAACTTAAGTTTGGCTTTTTTTCTATCCGCCAGCAACTGCCATGGAACAATATTACTGTGATGCTCCGCCTCTGTCAATATAATTTCATCGCCCTCCCCAACGTTATTTTCTCCCCATGCATAAGCTACCAAGTTAATGGCTTCCGTAGTGTTTCTAACAAATATCAATTCTTGTTTACCTTCCGCCCCGATAAATTCAGCTACTGTTTGACGGGCAGAGTCATACATTTTGGTTGATTCGTCCCCTAGAGTATGAATTCCACGGTGGACATTGGCATTATGGTTTTGATAATAATCAACCAGCGCATCAATAACCTCCTGTGGTTTTTGCGATGTGGCGGCGCTATCCAGATATACCAGCGGATATCCGTTTATCCTGCGCTTAAAAACCGGAAAGTCTTTTTTTATTAATTTTATATTTAACATAGTATCTATCTTAAATTTCTTCTTTCATTGTCATTCCGTGCTCGACACGGAATCTATATAGATTCCAGCTCAAGGCTAGAATGACCATGATAATATTTTACATTAGACGTTAAAATGATTACCTCGATTTTAATACTTCAATTATTTAAATAATTGAAGTATTTAAAAGAAAAACTTAGATGATCATTGCTTTTCCCCTAATTCACTTATTCTATTGGCGAGTGACAATACAGCTTTAGTTGTATTTCCGCCAATATCTGGACCACTAAGTTCCACAATGTCTCCAAGAACTACTGCTTGGCCGATTGGTATTCCAAACTTTATACCCTTACTTTTAGTCTCAACTTTTATAACGTCAATGACTATCCCGAGATCTCCCAGAGATAACCCTCTGCCGCCAAGTAGTTCTGGCTCGTATAAAACAGACGGGAGCTGTAGGTTGTCATAACGGAGTCTCGATACTAACCCCAGAGAATCTTGCCTAAACGCTTCAAGGGATGATTGTCCAAACCAAAGCAGAGCATGAAGAGGATTATATTCTGCTCCAGTATATTGCAATTTTCGGCTTCGCAGAACATCTGCGTCAACCGAAATCATAATATGGTCAACTCCGGCTTTTTTAAACTCAACAACTTCTTTTGCCATAACCGCATGTGCTGATGATCTGTCAAAGTCTTTTTCGCCGATTATACGAAGTCTGGGAGAAAATTTTTCGGGGTCAGACCTTTCTCCTTTTGAAAGCCTAAGCAAAGACTCCGGCGAACCGATAACAGTTGCTCTATGAATCCATGTTTTTCCAGTTGCACTGTCATGACCCTTAAGAAGCTGTCTTAAAACATTAATCTTATGAGGAACGCGTCCACCACCAAAAACATCTATATGAGTATCAAATACTATTAAGCCAATACGCGCGTTCGGAGAAAGACTATTTTTGAGTTCTTGAACTAAAGGAAAAGTGGTGACATGCGATTCTGAAATAACGACAGTGGGACCCACACAAGTCTTTAATTTATCCGCAATAATATTCCTAAAATCTTTTAAGGGCATAGGGATATCCGATTTCTCATCTAGGACTCTGATATTATCCCGATGAAGACAAGAATGAATAATTGCGAGAGAAGATTGAGCGGTTTTTATAGCTTCAAACCGATCACGATACCGTCCCCAAGTCTCGTGAAGAAAATTTCTTACCCTCTCTAAATACTGTTTATCTCTCTCTGAAAGTACGGAGGTTTCTGTAGAATCTAATATCTCTAAATTATGTGATACTATCCGAGGAAGTTCGGGCATTTCAAAGAGGCCCTGGCTCATAAATTCTTTATAGTGGGTTAGCTCATCTTCAACCTCCGGTAGTACTACTAAAGACATAGTTGTACCGACCAATGGCTCTTTTAGCTCTATCGATTCTCCTTTTTCACTCATTTTTCAATTTTTCGCTATTCATTCTAAGGAGTTTTTTGTCGAAACTGAGAATCCTGTAAGAATTTTGATGAGAAACCGCTCTCAGAAAACTATCTACAAAATGGAATCCCGCCTTATAGTCTTTCCATAAAGACAACAAAATGTTCCTCTCCACAACCTTTATCCATCTTTGGCTTAAAAAAACAACCATTGAATCGCTAATTTCATTTCTTTGTTTTTTATAGAAGGATTCAAGAACAAAACATGTTTCTGCAACTACGATCGGCGGAATAATTATCTTAATCTTTCCTGCTTCCGCGTCTTTTAGCCAATTGATTATTTGTTGGTACTGGCTCTCCTCATCTCTGACCAGATAACGGACTAAGACATTTGTATCCAATAAATAATGAATTATTTTTCTGCCCATGAAGTTTCGAAGGCCTTCTTGGCCTGCCTTAATTGTTTATCTGTGAGTTTGATTTTTGATTTAAGCGAGCCCCCCAAAGACCAAAAGTCCGTTCTTGGCTTTACCACCATTTTACCCCCTTCAAGTTTAATTTCCGCCTTAATCTGCGAAGTAATCCCCAATGCCTCCCGAAAATCTTTAGGAATGGTTAATTGGCCTTGGCTGGTAATTGAAACAAGTTGCAATTGCATAATGAAATATATACTTACATTATTATAGTTATTTATATTATTTTGTCAAATACTGAGAAAACCTCCGGCAATCATTTCTTTTGCCTGCTTTAATTTTATCCCCCGGCTCTGGAGATAGAAAATTTCCTCCTCGTCAATTTTTCCGACTGTGGCGGCATGAGAACAATGAACTTCGTCAGTCTCGATTTCTAAATTTGGGGTAGCTTCTGCTTTGGCGTTTTCAGATACCAATAATATCCTTTCTTCTAAAAAAGCCTCTGTCCCAGCGGCAGCTGGAAGGACTTTGATAATTCCATTGACAAAAGCCCGGGCCGAATCATCAACAACACCCTTAATATTCGTCTTGGAGGTTGTATTTGGAGCAGCATGAATTATTTCAATATCCCACCGGCAGACCTGATTTCCTGTTAGATGAAAACGGCCAACAATCTCCAATTCCTGGCCTTTTTTGTCGAGGGTAAAACGATAGCTGCCGGACTTATCAATGTGTTTTGTCATTCGCTGATCCCTTCCCCCAGCACCAATCTTACTTGCTCCCATGGCCTACGTCCATGCGTCGCAAGCAAGAGCGATGGTGCGAGGCTGCGGATCGGTCATCCGACCGATCCTTGCATTTCCATATCAATCAACCTGTTCATTTCGACTGCATATTCCATCGGCAGTTTTTTAATCAACGGATCGGCAAACCCCTGAACAATCATTTTTCCGGCTTCGTTTTCAGAAATCCCACGGGACATTAAATAAAATAATTGTTCTTCGCCGATCCGGGAGACGCTGGCTTCATGTTCTAAAGTCACATCTGAATTGAATACTTTGTTAGTCGGATATGTATCCGATCGGCTTTGAGGGTCAAGAATTAAAGCGTCGCAAACGACCTTACTTTTAGAATGATGAGCTTTTGGCCCGATACTTACCATTCCCCGATAACTGGTACGCCCTCCGCCTTTGCTAATTGACTTACTTATAATTGTACTGGAAGTATACGGAGCTAAATGAATGGCCTTGCTGCCTGTATCCAACTGCTGCCCGGCTCCGGCCATAGCCATTGACAACGTTTCTCCAACAGCGCCTTTTCCGGCCAAAATAAATCCAGGATATTTCATCGTCACTTTACTACCCATATTAAAATCAGTCCAAACCATCCGTCCCGCCTCTTCCACTCTGGCCCTTTTGGTAACCATGTTATAAACATTTTTATACCAATTTTGGACAGTAGTATATTGGACGGTAGCCCCTTTTTTAACAAAAATCTCCACCACAGCCGAGTGAAGCGATCCGTCTGAAAAGGCCGGGGCCGTACAACCTTCAACATAATGAACTTTTGATCCTTCATCAGCAATAATTAATGTCCTTTCAAATTGCCCGGCATTAGGGGAGTTAATTCTGAAATATGCCTGCAGGGGCAGGCCAACGTCAACGTTTTTGGGAACATAAACAAAAGATCCGCCGCTCCAAACGGCAGTATTCAAGGCCGCGAATTTATTGTCTCCGGCGGGAATAAGCGAGCCAAAATATTGTTTGACCAAATCCGGATATTTTTTCAGGCCTTCGTCCATGCCTAAAAATACCACGCCTTTGTCTGCGAGCATCTTTTTGATCGATCCATAAATTACTTCCGAATCGAATTGAGCTTTGACTCCGGCTAACGCCTGACGTTCGGCATCGGGAATTCCCAGTTTATCAAACGTGTTTTTAATTTCCACCGGAACGTCGTCCCAGCTTTTACCTTCTTTATCAGTGGGTTTAAGATAATAATAAAGATTGTCAAAATCAATGGCGGATAAGTCAGCTCCCCAAGAGGGCATTTGTTTATCTTTGAAAACCCGATAGCCTGTTAGCCTGCTTTTTCTCATCCACGCCGGCTCGTTTTTCTGGAAACTGATGTTTTCGACTACTTTTGATGACAGGCCTTTGGCGGATTTATAGGCATATTTATCGGTCGAGGTATGGAAGCCGTAGCGATAGCTGTCGTCGGTTAAGCCCTTGGTTGGCGACTGCGATGGCTGGATGGGAGCGAAACGAGACACGTTATTTGTATCCTTCTTTTTCTATTCTTTCCGCCAATTGTTTGCCGCCGGTTTCAACAATTCTTCCGTCTTTTATAATATGGACATTATCAGGCTGTAGATGTTTTAACAATCTTGTGTAGTGAGTGATAACTAAAATTCCCGGCTTATAGCCATTTGGCCATTTAGCCGTTTTAACCATTTCGGCAACCTTTTTTAGCGCATCGACGTCCAGGCCGGAGTCGGTTTCGTCGAGAATGGCGTATTTTGGTTTAAGAACCAGCATTTGCAAAACTTCCAATCGCTTCTTCTCTCCTCCGGAAAAACCGACGTTTATACTTCGGCGCAATAATTCCGGTTTTACCCCGACCTTCTTGGCAAGTTTTTCCAGATCTTTCCTGAATTTGAGGACATCAATTCGTGTGTCTGATAAGGCCCGGCCTTGCCGCGGCAAGGCCGGGCCTTTTAATATTTCCTGTACAGATCTCCTTAATAATTGCTCAACAGTTACTCCCTCCACGCCCACCGGATACTGGCTGGCCAAAAACAATCCCATTCTGGCCCTCTCGTCGGGCGTCTTGTCCGTAATATCTTTTCCGTCCATTTGGAGTATGGAGTATGGAGTATGGAGTATGTACGCCGGGTGCCCCATCAACGCCATTGCCAATGACGATTTCCCGCTCCCATTTGGCCCCATCAGGGCATGGATTTCCCCGGGGCGGATTTCAAGAGCAACGCCTTTGACAACTTCTTTGTTGTCAACCGAAACATGGATATTATCAATTTTGAACATTCTCCCAATTCCTTTCTACTGTTTCCCAGTTAACAACGCTCCACCAATTCTTCAGATATTCGTCTCTCTTATTCTGATATTTCAGATAATAGGCGTGTTCCCAGACGTCAATTCCCAAGATCGGGATATCACCGCTCATCAACGGACTATCCTGATTGGCAGTAGCGTAAACTTTAAGTTTTCCGCCGGATACTACCAGCCAAGACCAGCCGGAACCAAATTGTCCCATTCCGTTAGCAACAATTAGATCCTTCATTTTATCGACGGATCCGAAAACCTTATTTATCTCCGAAACAAATGTTTCTGATGGTTTTCCGCTCTTAGGCGTCATTATCTCCCAAAACAGAGAATGATTAGCGTGCCCGCCACCGTGGTTTTTGACCGCGGTCCGGACATCTTCGGGGATACTATTTATATCTTTCAATAATTCCTCGACCGATTTATTTACCAATTCCGGATGTTTGGCAATAGCATCATTTAATTTTGCAATATACGCGGCATGATGCTTATCGTGATGAATTTCCATAGTTTTGGCATCGATTACCGGTTCCAGGGCGTCAAAAGAATATGGTAATTTTAGTAATTCAAATGGCATTTTTATCACCACCTCTCGAATACTTTGTTCATAAATCATTTATAGATAGTATGAGACCCGCCGAACAGCCGCTCTTCAAGCCGTGAACGAATAGTTATCCGCCAGCTGGCGGAAGGCTTGAAGTAAGGCTAGGCGGGCAATACCATTCCGACAAATAAATCATTCATCTGTCCGGTAATTTTTGCTTCTATTTCTTTTTGCAAACACTCCGCTCCGCCACGACAATCGGTGGGGAAAGAACAAGATAATGCCTGTATTTCATGGCCGAGAGCGTGATAAATGTCGGCGACTGAGAACTGTTGCAGTTTGAGACCGTAACCACCGCTTCTGCCAGAAACAGACCATAAAATCCCGGATTGACGTAATTTACCGACTATTTGTTCAAGGAATTTAAACGACAAATGATGATTGTTCGCGAATTTCTTCACTGTTACCGGTCCCTTCCAGGGCTGTCTAACAATTTCCGTCAAAAACAATAAAGCATAACGAACATCTTGTGTCATAAAAAGAATACGATCGTAAGTAATAATTAACATCTACCTACTAATCTAGTAGGAATATATCATTCCTGATAAAGATTGCAAGATGGAATAATTTTTTTAGAGGTATAATTCCACTCATGCATACCGATCTGGCGGTTAAGGCCAAGGCAACATTAGAAAATTTCGTTCCGTTGATTGATAAACGGCTGGCAGCATATTTTGACAAAGAAATCGGATTAAATTTCGGATTTAACCAACGGCAAAAGTTGGTCGTCAAAGAAATGCTTTTGCACGCCAAAGAACATAACCTCCGTCCGGCAAAGCGTATCCGGGCATCATTTGTATATTACGGATATTTACTCGGCAAAACAAAAGTTGATGATTCTGTTTGGACAGCGGCTATGGCAGCCGAAATTGTCCATAC
>JACRNH010000017.1 GCA_016219325.1 Candidatus Collierbacteria bacterium | reverse complement strand
TAAGCCATCGATTTAGAAATCGACTGAACCGGGCTCATCAGCCTTTCGAGACCCTGGCCTGTTTATACAACTTCAGCAGAACGCATCGGTAAGAAACGGGGTAAGGGGAATACTGGAAGTTATTTCGCTACAAGTCTAATGGCGAAGAATTATCATTCTTCGCCAAAAAAGTCGGCTCGGACTACTCTTTAGATAATCGGCGGCTTTTTTGCGTATATAAATAGGGCTTTGCAGCGCTCGCCACGGTCGCGGGCGTGGCGAGCGCCATTCCCGATGACCCTTTTTCTCCAAAACTGTGGCGAGGACAGGGATCGGACCTGTATCTCGTGTTTTTCAGACACGCGCCGTGACCAACTTGGCTACCTCGCCATATTATCTTATTTTACACAATGTGCCGGGAAGAGGATTTGAACCTCCAAGCCTTACGGCGCAGCCTCCTCAAGACTGTGCGTTTACCAATTTCGCCATCCCGGCTGATTTATTAATTATACATAATGACTTTCGAATTTTTAACAATTTACGCTTAAGGCAAATTAAATTATTGCTGTAATATATCTTTCCGAGTAAAATTATGGAATTATGTTTTGCGTAAACAAGCTGAAATGTTGATTTACCAGCATATCTTATTCTTCCTTCAATACCATAAAGCTTGTAAATTTTTTTCTTCATCCATTCTAAATTTTTTTTGCTTGCAGAAACAACACCAGTATAAAGCATAAAACTTGATTTCCATCTTTTATCCCAATACGAATAAGTAAATCCATCGCCATCCAAAACGCCTCTTAGAAAATCGATAAAATATTTTTCTGGAACTAAAACAATTTTTAGATTTTTTGTTTTATTTGGATTGAGGCCAATTGAGTTTAAAAATCTATAAAATTTAACATCTCCGAATTGAATTCGGAAATATATTTTGCCGTCTTTTCTTCCACTATATTTAGTTCCAATCTTATTTTTAAGATTTAATATCTTTTTAAGATTTTTAATTTGTTCAATATCTTTTGAAGTAAAATCTATATGTCTTCCATCTTTCGACAGACTTCCATCAGCGGTAATTAGTCCGATAGCATAAGCTAGATTAGGATTCCATTTCATTATTTTATTATCTCATGATTTAGCGTCTGCCACAATTAAACTTGCTATCCCTGGAGGCGGTTATGTATAATGATATAAAGTGCGGGTATAGTACAGTGGTAGTACGCCTGGTTGCCAATCAGGATATAGGGGTCCGATTCCCCTTACCCGCTCAAGTTTTTTGCCCTTGTGGAGGAGAAAATTGCCGGATGGAGAAATTTTCTACGACCCAAGACAATTACCGACTAATTTTACTATCTGGTCTTTGGTGGTATTTGCTTTGACGATGTAATATCTGGCGCCGATGGTTTTGGCGACTTTTTCTTCGGAATCTAAATTAGTCAGAACGATGACGGGAATATTCTTGGTCAAAGGGTTTGACTCAAGCTGTTCCAAAACGTCAAACCCGTTCATGCCGCCGGGGAGCATGATATCAAGCAGGATGACATCGGGTTTTTCCGAACTGACAAGCGTTAATCCCTCTTGGCCGGTTGTCGCTCCCACAATCCGAAACTCTTCGGGTTTGAACATCTCTTGATACGCTTTCAATAACGATGCGTCGTCTTCAACAATCAAGATTTTCTTCATATTTCTATCCCTTTCTCCCCAACTTTTGCCCTCATGCCTGACAGAGGAATTGTAGCATAAAATGTTGAGCCCGATCCAACGGAGGAAGAAAATCCGATGGTGCCGCCCGATGATTCCATGATCTGTTTGGCCAAATAAAGACCGAGACCATTGCCGTCGGCGACGATGGCCCGGGCGTTATCGGCCCGGAAGAATTTTTCGAAAATATGGGGCTGGACATCCTGGGGGATGCCGATGCCGTTGTCCTTGACTTGAATCGTATACTTTTGGGGGGAAACAATCAGAGACACAGTCACCGCTCCTTTTTTATCCTTTGATGAGTAGCGGATGGCGTTGGTCAGAAAATTGACGATCACTTGCCGCAGCAGCACCGGGTTCACCGGAATCTTGGCAATTGTTTTTTGAGGAAGCTCAAGGGTCACCAGGCAGCCTTGTTCTTGAATCTGCGGCTCAAGCTCTTTTTTCACCTCCGCGATAAATACGGCAAGATCGGTCATCACCGGTCCAATTTTTAGCCGTCCGGTTTCCAGACGAGAGACATTGAGAAGATCGTTGACGAGCTGGACCATGCGTTTACTGCCTTTATATACTTCTGATAAAAATTCTTTTTGCTTGTCATTTAAAGCGCCGGCGTCACCGGCTTGGAGCATTTCAATATACCAATTAATGGAAGTCAAAGGCGTTCGCAGTTGATGGGAAGCCAGCGAGACAAATTCGGTTTTGGCGCGATCAACATCACGTTCGTGAGTAAAATCGCGGAACACGACCACACAGCCGATGATCTCGCCTTGGGCATTTTTTATCGGGGCGGCAGAATCCGCCACCGGAATTTTCCGGCCGTCTTTGGTAATCAACAAGGTGTGGTTGGCCATTTTTGTCCCTTGGCCGGTTGCAATAGCTTCGGCAATAAAATCATTACCGGGTTTCTGGTCGCTTTCTTTAATAAAATGAAGAATTTGGCGGTAATGGTTGCCGGTGACTTCTTTACTAGAAAAACCAGTCAGCGCTTGAGCCACGCCGTTAAAGAGCATGATCCGGCCGTCTTTATCGCAGGCCATGACCGCGTCGCCGATGGAAGCCAAAATCGCTTCGTCTTTGGCTTTCTCCGCTTCCAGCTGATTCTTGGCAACTTCCAAATCCCCCAGGATATTCCCGATTGCCAACCGGCCGGTCTCTTCTTCTTTTACTTTTTCCGCCAAGCCGGCATTCCCTTTTTGGACGTTTTCCGCCATCTGGTTAAAAACCTGGCTCAACTCGCCGAATTCATCGCGGGTCAGCAATTTAGAGCGGGTCGTGAAATCACCTTTGCCGAGCTTTTGGGCCACACCGGAAAGTTCCTTCAGCGGAGTGGTAATGCCGATGGTAAAAAGATACATGGCGATAAGAATAAGCAAAAAGGTGGCCATCCCGGAAAGTAAATTTTGCTGCAGATAATCTCCGAGCGACCCCAGCACTTCGTCTTTGTCAATTTCCGTGAGCAATGTCCAGCCGTTACCAAAACACATGGAGGCGCCAAAGACGGGAATCTGACGGTACGAGAGGTACTCGCCGACCATCTCTTCGGATTTGGCGCACAAACGGACCGGCGGGGTGTCCACTGTTTGCTTAAACGGGGCGTTGAGGACAAATTTTGATTCGCTCACCATGACCTTATCCTGGTTAACCAGATACACTTCCATGGTTTTTTTACGGACGGTCCAGGTGGACAGAGCGCCAAATTCCGTCTGGGCTTTGCCGGTCAAGATATTTGATAGCCCATCAGTCTTGAAAAACAGCATAATGACCCCAATATTCTCACTTTTTTGTTGATCGGAGCTATGCTCAAGCCTATCTTGATCAACAATGGGAGCGGTGGCCAAAATGGCGATATTTTTCTCTCCGAAATG
>JACRNH010000001.1 GCA_016219325.1 Candidatus Collierbacteria bacterium | reverse complement strand
GAAAAAAGAGCCCGTTTGAATATTAAAAATATTGAGGCGCAAGTGGCTAAAGCCAGAAGAATGGTTAATGGGATAACCCCGATAAAAAGAAATCGTTTTGTCTCCCTTGAAAGCGAAAAGAGAATTTTAAACCGGAATCTCATTGCCAAAGCTTATGCTCTGGCGGGCATCAAAGGCTACGTCACAAATCTAAATTTATCACCACTGGAAATTATCAATGCCTACCACCAGCTATTTCAAGTCGAAGCCAGTTTCAGAATGGCTAAATCTGATCTTAAAGCCAGACCGGTTTTCCACCGCAAGCGCGACGCCATTGAAGCTCACCTGACAATTGTTTTTGCCAGTTTGGCCATTTCCAGACGAATGGAAGAAAAACTAACGGGGTTAAGTATTAAAAGGATTATTAAAACTCTTCGCCCGATTCGTTCAGGAACAATCATTATCAATGGAACTGAATATCCCGCAGAACCGGAAATCTCCAAAGATATCCACACCCTATTGCAAAAACTGGAGTCAGGACACTAATTTGGGAAACTCAGGAACACAAATTATATTATCGTTTTGGAGACTGCTTCTTGGCTCTAGCCCCGATAGTACGCTAGCTATTTCCCGTGGTCTACGTCCACGCGTCATAGCGTTGCGACTACGGGACGGCGACAGACGTTATTTTATCGTTTCGGGGATTGCTTTTTAGCTCTTGCCTTTTGGGCCAAGCCGGGCTTACGGCGCTCTTTCTGGCGCTGATCGCGGGTTAGAAGTCCGCGCTTTTTCAAAATCGGCCTTAGGTCAGGATCAAATTTTTCCAACGCTCTGGAAACTGCCAACACAAAAGCCCCTAATTGACCGGCTTTCCCTGACCCTTTAGCGGTTGCCGTAGCAGTGAATTTATTCAGGGTATTGGTTGTTTTCAAAGGTTCCTGATAAACGGTTTTTGCGGCTTCCGACGGCCAATAATCATGAATCGGAATTCCATTAATGGTAATCGGTTGCTCTTCCTGCTTCCCTTTAAACATTTTAATAATCACTGTAGCTGTTTTTCTCCGACCGATGGCGTAATAATATTTATTAGCTGGCATAATTTATGATTTAAATTTTTCTGAATATTTATGGTTTTCGTCAGCAAATACTTTTAGTCTTTTTATCCTTGAGTTTTGGAGCTTATTTTTAGGCAACATTCCCAAAACCGCCAACTTTATAACCTTGGCCGGATCCTTTTTCATTAATTCATCCAGGCCTATTTGTCTTAATCCTGTCGGATAGCCAGTATGGCGATAATATATCTTTTCCTGAAGCTTTTGGCCGGTAACTTTAATTTTTCCGGCGTTTATAGCTACAACATAATCTCCGCAATCAGTGTGAGTGGCATATGACGTTTTTGTCTTTCCGATTATCAGTCCGGCAATTCCGGTAACTGCTCTTCCCAATATCTGACCCGACAAATCAACTAAATGCCATTTCCGGCTATTTTCCGTTATTGGTAATTGTTTAGTTTCAGTTCTTTTCATTTGACATCCATTCGATTTGAACCATTCTGGATTTATCTCCGCGGCGAACGTCAATATCTTTAATCATGGTATAGCCGCCGACCCGGCCCACAAACTCTTTGGCCTTATCGCTTAATTTTTTAGTAAGTTTAGGATTTTGAAGCTGAAGCTGAACACGTTTTAAACTGGCTAAATCATTTTTTTTAATCAATCCTGAAACCAATCTTTCAGCAACCGGTTGAAAGAATTTGGCTTTTGCCTTAGTCGTCACGATTTTACCGTGATCAATAAAAGAACTTAAGAGCGATCTTAGAAGAGCTTTACGTTGGTTAAAATTCCGATTCAATTTCCGACCGAAGACTCGATGCCGCATACTTCATTCCGTTAAACCTGAACCCCCTTCTCCCTGATCTTAACGTAAATATTGGAGACGGATTTAGAGCCAATATTTTT
Source organism: Candidatus Collierbacteria bacterium (assembly GCA_016219325.1). GTDB lineage: Bacteria > Patescibacteriota > Microgenomatia > UBA1400 > JACPES01 > JACPES01. The sequence continues at coordinate 34,354 of JACRNH010000001.1, read as the reverse complement.
GACTTTCGCAATAACTTCTTTGTCCGCGGCAACAATATCACCGATAGTTTTATATCCTGCTTTCAATAAAGCATTGGCAATTCTGGTCGGTAATCCCAATTCCTCAACAGTCAATTTTAAAATCGTGCTTTGCCCGACAGAGTTTCCGCTTGACGATTCCCCGTCGTCAACAGATGGAGTAACTACTTGCTGAAAATTTTCTACCAAAATCTTAGCAGCCTCAATTACGGCATCTTTCGGAGAAATTGTTCCATCAGTTTTAACTGTCATAATTAGTTTGTCATAATCTGTCCGACGGCCAACACGCGTAGACTCAATTTTGTAAAATACGCTGGAGACAGGCGAAAAACTGGCGTCAACCGGAATTATTCCCAATCTCTGCTTGCCTTGTTCTTCTGCAGATAAATATCCTGTCCCCATTTCTACCGTTAGTTCTGCTGATAATTTAGATTTTTTATCTGAAAGATTGGCCAAAACTAAGTCCGGATTGGCAATTTTAACCGTCGCCGGGCACTCAAGGTCTGCAGCTGTAACTTCTTTTTCTCCTGTTATTTGGAGAGATAAAGTTTCCGGTTTATCTCCGGTATAAGCCAATTTAAGCTGTTTAATGTTCAGGATCAATTCAACCACGTCTTCGTTCATACCTTTTAAGGTGGTAAATTGATGGGTAGCCCCCTTGATTTTAATTTTAGTGACCGCTGCTCCGTTTAATCCTGAGAGCATAACCCTGCGCAGGCTTACTCCTAAAGTATGGCCAAATCCTTGGCGTAAAGGTTCAAACACAATAATGCCCTCATTTGCCTCTTGTCCGTCTTTTGTAGTGATATGAAAAGGTTGATCTAACATGTAATTAAGTGTTTACCGTGAATAGAATTCAACAATCAACTGTTCATCAACAGCCGTGTCTATTTCAATTCTTTCCGGCAAGCTTTTTATTTTACCAATTGCGGCTGTTTTTTGCATCCATGACGGTACGGCATAACTTTGATCAGCAATTTTAGCTTTAACGTCAGGGATATTTACCGCTTTATCCGACAATGATACCACATCTTCAATTTTTATGCGATATGATGGAATATCAATTTTTTTAGCGTTGACTTTAACATGCCCGTGAGTAACCAATTGCCTGGCAAAAGGTCTGGTCGGAGCAAGACCTAATCTATAAACCACATTATCCAACCTTCTCTCTAAAAGCCGCAATAATTCTTCTCCTGTGGCCCCCTTGTTCTTTAACGCCTCAACAAAGTAACCTTTCATCTGGGTTTCCGTTATTCCATAGGAAAATCTGGCTTTTTGCTTTTCTCTTAGTTGAACTCCGAATTCTGACAACCGCTTAGCTCCATGCCGACCATGCTGACCGGGCAAAACAGATAATCTCTTTGCTACTTTCTGAATATTCTGTTTATGCCCCAAATCCTGACCTAAACGTCTGGCTAATCTTAATTTTGGTCCTATATATCTAGACATATTATTTAACCTCTCCTTACTTTAGGCTTTCTGGTGCCGTTATGAGGCAAAGGTGTAACATCAGCGATCTGAATAACCTTAAATGGCGATGCCCTAAAAGCTCTCAGCGCCGCGTCTCTGCCTGATCCCGGTCCTTTTAAAAATACTTCAACCTGTCTGATCCCTAGCTCTTGAGCTTTTTTGAAAACCGCTTCCAAAGCCATAGTACTAGCGTAAGGAGTTGATTTACGGCTGCCTTTAAAACCAACTGCTCCTGTAGAACTCCAACATAAAGTATTCCCGTCTTCATTGGTCACAGTAACCAAAGTGTTGTTAAGGGTCGCAGTAATGTAAACTCTTCCCTTACCGCTAGTCGAGACTTTTGGCTGATTTACAGAATTAGTTTTTTTAACCTGTTTTTTCGGCATAATTAAAATTATTTTTTCTCCGGTTCCTGTGGTTTTTGTTCTTGTTTAGCCGCCTCTTCTTTCTTCAGAGCTCCAACAGTCATTCTCTTGCCTCTTTTAGTTCTAGCATTTGTCCTGGTTCTTTGCCCTCTAACCGGCAAACCGGCTGAATGCCGATGCCCGCGATAAGTACCTATCCTTTTTAATCTTTCAACATTATCTCTGATTTGCTTTCTTAGCTCTCCTTCAACCAACACCTCTTCCAAAGTTTTGGCAATTTTGGAAATTTCGTCGGCCGTTAAATCTTTGGCCCTTTTATCAGGATTAATTTCGGCTTTTTTTAAAACTTCAGTTGAATTATACTTGCCTATCCCGTAAAGATACCTAAGAGCAATTTCAACCCGTTTGTTTTCCGGAATGTCAACACCTGAAATTCTTGGCATAGAATGCAATACCTAATTCTGAATACCGAATACTGAATGTTGCGTTTAGCGCATTAATTATTGTTACCATTCAGAATTTAGAATTCAGTATTCAGTATTTCTCCTTTCATCCCTGCCTCTGCTTATGGCGCGGATTGGATTTACACAAAACGTAAAGGACTCCGCGGCGGCGAACGGTTATACAGTTATTACAGCGTTTTTTAATTGACGATTGTACTTTCATGATTTAATGAGTAATGAATAAGAAATAATGAGTAATGCTATATTCGTTCATTACTCCCTACTTTCTACTCATTATTTTCTACTCTATTTATTCCTATATGTAATCCTACCCTTGCCTAAATCATATGGACTGACTTCTAATTTTATTCTGTCTCCGGTCATAACGGAAATTCTATACATGCGCATTTTCCCTGAAAGCTTGCACAAAATAGTCTTTCCTTTAATCTCATCCGGAGCCGTTTCATCAACTTTAACGCGGAATAGCGTATTCGGCAACGATTCGATAATCTCTCCTTCTCCTATGATTAAATTCAAACCAGGCATGAACGAAAGGTATTTTACCAGAACCAAGCGTCAGATACAACTTGAAGAATTATCAGCTATTTATGTCAGAATTTTTGGTCCGGAAGTTGTTACCAAAATTGAGTGCTCGAACTGGGCCGACCTGGAGCCGTCAGCAGTCCTTGATCTCCATCCATCTTTATCCAAAACCACCTTATAACCGCCTTCATTCATCATAACTTCAACAGCCAAAGTCATCCCGGGTTTAATCAATGGAGTATTAACGACAGATTCTTCCAGATAACACGGAATTTGAGGATCTTCGTGAATTTGCTTTCCGAGACCATGACCGCAATATTGTCTAACTGCGGAATAACTGTTTTTCTCCAGGATTTCCTGGATTATCTTGGATATATTGCCGATTCTATTCCCCGGTTTAACTGCCATTATTGCTTTATTTAGAGCCTGCCTGCCAGTTTTAATAAATTTATCGTCAGGCTGCCCGGCCAAAAGTGAATCAGCCGTATCCAATTGCCATCCATGCCACTCCAAGCCTACATCCACAGTTATTAAGTCTCCTTCCGCGATCCGGTAATGCCGCGGACGGCAATGGACCACTTCATCATTTACCATCAGGCAAGTAGCAAATCCATAATTATCAACAAAAACGAAGTTGGGAACTGCTCCGGCATCGGTGATTAACTTCCTGGCCGCGGTTTCAATCTCAAATAAATCTAAACCGGGTTTTATCATGCCGGTTAACTGCCGGCGAATTTTGCCTAAAATTCTTCCGCCCTTGCTAAAAGAATCATCTCTTGTTTCCATTGCCTTTTTGGTACCATCTGATTTTTCCCAATATATCTTCACAGATTTCCTCAATCTTCTTTTCTCCGTTAACTTCAACCAATAAATCAAGTTTCCGGTAATGATCTAAAACCGGCTCGGTCGCTTTATGAAACAAATCTATCCTTTTCCTAATGGCCATTAAAGTCTCGTCTTCTCTAATCTCTCCTTTGGATCCCATCCGAAAAGATAAACGCCACAGGGCTTCTTTATCAGGAACCAATAGGTAAAAAGCCACGTCAATTTTGGTTTTGAATTTTTCAGCCTGATCCAAAGTTCTGGGAAAACCGTCTAAAATCCAACCCTTTTTATATTCTTCTTTAGCCAGATATTTTTCGACAATGGGAATTGTGATTTCGTCCGGAACTAACAGGCCGGCGGCTAAAGTTTCTTTAATATATCTACCCTCGCGGCTTGATTCTTTAGCCATATCCCTGAAAATATGGCCTGTAGATAAATACGGCAAATGCAGATGCTGGGCGAGTAATTTACCCTGAGTAGATTTTCCCGATCCCTGAATTCCGTATAATAATATGTTCATTCTTTATATATTTTACTCCAAGAACCTATCATAACTTCTGGTAACCATCATTGCCTCAACCTGGTTAACTGTTTCCAGAATAACTGAAACTACAATTAATATCCCTGTCCCGCCAATGGACAACGTGGCGACTCCGGACAATTGTTGAGCGATATTAGGCAAAACGGCTATCAATCCCAAAAATAGCGCTCCGGCCAATGTAATTCTGGTGATTATATACGATAGATAATCGGCGGTCGATTTTCCCGGCCGGATGCCCGGAACAAATCCGCCGTGTTTTTTAACCTCGTCGGCAATTTTGACCGGATCAAAGATAACCGCTGTATAGAAATAAGTAAACCCTAAAACTAAAAAGAAATATGTCAAAGTATAAGCTAAAGATCCGGGGGCAAAGGCGGCTGATAATGTTGAGGCAATTTGCGATACTATCGGACTGGGGACTGAAGTTAATAAATTCCCGGCCATACTCGGCAAGAGGACGATTGAAACCGCAAAAATTATCGGAATCACTCCGGCCTGATTAACTTTTAACGGCAAATGAGTGGTCTGGCCGCCAACCAGCGAGCTTCCCCTGGCTCGGCGGGCGTAGTTGACTGTAACTTTTCTGACCGCCTCGTTAATCATCACTACTCCGGCAATTACTCCCAAGGCCAGTCCGATAAAAATGAAAATATTTTGCAGGCTGATAGTATCAACTATAGAAAAAGTCTGGATAAACGAAACCGGGAGCCTGCCGACGATACCGGCAAAGATTATCAGCGAGACTCCGTTGCCTAACCCATATTCGGTAATCAATTCTCCCAACCATAATAAAAGCATCGTTCCGGCAGTCATGGTTAAAATCATAGAGATAATCGCGGCCGGATTGGAAACCGCCAGAATTTCTTTTGACCGCAGGAATACCAATATCCCGATCGCCTGGACTATGGCTAAAGGGAGAGTTAAAAGACGGGTATATTGGTTAATTTTTTCCCGACCATACTCGCCTTCTTTTGACAAAGCTTCAAGCGAGGGAATCACGATTGTCAACATCTGTAAAATAATAGAAGCATTTATATATGGATTAACGCCTAAGGCCATCACGGAAAAATTAGCTAAGGTTCCGCCGGAAAAAACATCCAGCAGGCCCAATAATTGAGAAGAGGAAAATAATTCTTTGAGTTTAACGGCGTCAACTCCGGGTGAAGGAATATGGGCGACAAGCCGGAAAACGAAGATCATTGCCGCGGTAAAGAAAATCTTCTTTCTTAATTCCTTATTGCTCCACAATCTAAAGACGTAACGCAAAACTTTCCTAATCATAAGAGTTTTTATTGTAGCATTGCTAATCCGCGCATGCCAACCGTAACAAAACCGCCATCGTTGTCGGCGCCGATAATCGCTTGACTAATCTTATACAATCTTATATATTCCATATATAAGAAAATCTTATGGCGGGCACAAATTTTGACCTCCGGCTGACCCAAGTAACCCCTGCGATCCTTTCCGATATCGCCAAAATTGACGAACTGAAAGGCAGATGGATCGCCGGCGCCCAACTGAATCCGGTGGCGCTAAATCGCCTAAAACAATCTGTCCTTATTACTTCCACCGGCGCTTCCACCCGTATCGAGGGAGCCCGTCTTTCAGATGAAGATGTGGAAAAACTCATGCGGGGTCTTTCTATAGAGAAATTTACCGATAGGGATAAACAAGAAGTAAGGGGCTATTTTGAGCTTCTCCAAAATGTCTTTAATTCATGGCAAACCCTTTCATTTAACGAAAATACTGTTAAACATTTCCATCGGGAATTATTGAAATACGTTGAAAAGGATATGCTCCACCGGGGAGAATACAAAAGAAGCGAAAACAAAGTTCTCATGATAAATCCGGCCGGAGAATCCGTCGGCGTCTTGTTTGATACCACTCCGGCCTACCTGACTCCTGCCGCGATGCAGAATCTGATTGAATGGACGCAAAAATCTTTGACGCAAAAAACGTATCATCCCCTGCTGATAATCGGCAATTTTTTGGTCGAATTTCTCAATATTCATCCATTTCAGGACGGCAACGGCCGCCTCTCTCGAATTCTCACCAATTTACTGCTGCTTAAAGCCGGATATCTATACATGCCGTATGTATCGCATGAAAAACTAATCGAAGATAATAAGCCGGAATATTATTTGGCGTTAAGAACCAGTCAAAAAACATTTAAAACAAATCGCGCAAGCGCCACTGCTTGGCTGTCGTTTTTCTTTAAAATCATCCTTACGCAATCTGAAGTTGCCGTTGGCTTGTTGTCCGTTCAATACATCGAAAAAACTCTCTCTAAAAACCAACTGGCGGTTTGGCAATACTTACAAAAAGTCGCCGAATCCTCTCCGCTTATGATCGCCAAAAATGCTGAAGTTGCCCGCCCGACCGTAAATCAAGTCCTGAATAAGCTATTGAAGTTAAAATTAGTAAAACGGATTGGAGTAGGAAGAGGCACCCGTTACCAGATCCTGAAAACTGTCGCCGTTACCGGCACCGACCAAAGAATATAAATTCAATGCAACCGCGTCAAACGCGGGTTATCCCATTTTTTGTAAACCACTAGCCAGTATAAATGGAAAGCGGTTGGGAGAAAGGGTAACGAATCCCCAACGAGTTGGTTTATCGTTAATTTTAATTGCATCTTTTCATGATACTCTGCTAAACTAAAACTATGAAGTTAATTTTTGAGGATGGACATAGTAGAACAATTAAAACAAAAGAGGAAATAAAGTTCTCCAGTTTTTCCTCTTATCATTTAATTATCATTACGGGTCGAGCAAAAAGTGAAAATCAGCTTGGCGATCATGTAACAGATGATGAAGATTTAATAGTTAAACTTAACAACAAGTCTTTTCCCAAACTGGGTTCTGACGGGTTAATCGACTCTCCGACAGCTTTCAGCGGAGGCAAGCTGCACAACTTATCTAAAACAGTTTACTTTCTCACTTTTCTGGAAGGGGAGGATCACGAGATTGTCCTAGAAACAGATAAAACCCCCGGTACTGCCACTTTTGAAAGCCTACGGGTCTATGCTCTTAATCCTGTTGAGAAACTTATTCTTGAACCAAAAATACAGGCAGAAGACGGCGACCGTCGACCATGGATTTCATTTGCGCTTGACAACTTAGCCCTAAAATCTATAGCACTAACTCTCACGTACTCCCACCGTAAGAGAGACAGCGACGACGTAAAAATAAAAATAGACGGCAAAACCCAAGGAAATTTGCTGCAAATCATAAAATACTTTCTTTGGAGGTTCGTAGGCTCACTCCTTCCTTGGGCAACTCCTACTAAAACCGAAACTCAAATATTTGAAATAAACCTGCCGGAAGGGCTGCACTATGTAGAACTTGAAGCTGACCGGACTCCTACGCTTAATAAACTCATTATAGATTTTGGTAAAATATTAACAACCCCCGAAGGCGAAAGGATACCCACCGTCGATAATCCAAAGTGGACAGGAAGTTTTTACAATGATACCGAAATAATATTACTAAGCCGCGCTATTTACGGAGAAGCCGGAGGAGAATCGGAAAAAGCAAAAACTGCGGTCGGCTGGACGATAAGGAATAGAGTTGAAGATAGTAAAAATAGATGGGGAACAACATATCATGAAGTTATCTTGGCAAAATACCAATATGAGCCTTTTAATGATCCCAGCGGAAAGTCTTTTAAGAAAATAACTCAACCCCAATTAAATAATCCGCTGGAAAAGCAGGCCTGGTTAGATAGCTATAAAACGGCGGAGTTAGTGTTCTTTGGTAAGGAGGCTGATCCTACTGATGGCGCTAATCATTTTTATGTTCCCTCGAATCAACCTAAGCCTGATTGGGCTGATGAGAATAAGTTTACAATCCAAATTGGCGCTACCCGTTTCTATAAACTATGAAAATAGTACCTCTAATCCTTATTGTTATTATTATTTATTTGGTTAGAGAAGTAACGATACTAAAATCAAATATTTCAACCATTTCTAATCAAAAAATACTGCTCGTGAATAGATATGATGAAAGCGATTCCCTTCCACAGTTAATACAGTGGAGCTCTGAAGTATCACCTAACGGAAAATACCGGGCCGCTTCCTATACCGGAGATTATAAAGACAGATACCACTACTATCAAATTTTTATAACAAATTTGACCAATGACAGGATGAACAGGATTTATAGTGGCGATTTCAGAACTTCTAATTGGGAATGGACAGACGACAACAAAATAAACATCACCTATGATTGCGGAACAGGATGCCGGGCCACAAAAATAATGGGGGTTGACGAAACGGTAGTTCACTCGGAGGATAAAGAAGGATTGATTTCTAAAGAGAATGGCTGGAATGTTGAGTTCTTTAAGTCTTTTTAACCCTCTATTTTTTACTTTAGTTACAAGTCACTTTTTAGCTATTTAATGAAGTCCGACATTTTTTGTAAACGGCCAACCAGTATGAAAAACAAAACTTTAATTCGCGAAATTGCCGATACGGATTTTGATCCAAAGCATCAAATGGGCAATTTGGACAAGTACGGCATTAGAAGGGCTTCGCGCGGAATACTTGTTAACAGAGGTAAAATCGCGCTCCTAAATGTCACTAAATTCAACTATCATAAATTGCCCGGCGGCGGTCTGGAACCAAATGAGTCAATTGCTGAAGCGTTTAAAAGAGAAGCGCTTGAAGAAACCGGTTGTCAGTGCGAAATACTAGACCAATCGGGAGTCATAATTGAATGGCGCGATCAGTTCAAACTGCTCCAGATAAGTTATGTTTTACTGGCCAAAGTCAAGGGGAAAATCGGTCAAAACAGATTAGAACAAGGAGAAATAGACGAGGGTTTTAAACTCGAATGGGTTCCACTTGACAAAATAGATAAGGTTCTCAACGAGGATAATCCCACAAATTACGAAGGAAGATTTATAAAAATTCGAGATAAAAGTATTATCGAATTTTATAGAAACAAATTGCGTAAGCTAGAAGGACAATAATGTCCTAGCCCGGCCCGCTCAATAAACTCCGCCGCGCCTCCGAAACTGCCAGCCGGAAAAACCTGAAACAGAGTTACAGCCCCATACCAAATAAATTAAAGATTAGTGTCAATACTTTCCTGCTATAGCATTAAAGTATTGACGGTTTTTATAAAATTATTGTCAATACTCTGTTGCTGTCGCTTGAAAGTATTGACATTAGTCAAAATTCACCAACCAACAGTTTATCCTCTAAGGTATACTCAACATCAATCGTGAACCTTTCAGGCAGAACCGCCATTATCACCGGCGCCGGCGACGGCCTCGGCAAACAAGTTGCCATCAAGCTTAGCCGCCAAGGGGTTAATCTGGCTTTGATTGCCCGCGATAAAAGCCGTCTTACCGAAGTCAAACAAACGATCCAATCCGCCAATAAACTTTTAAAAGTCAAAATCTACCCATGCGATATCCGCATAACTCAAGATTTATCAAACATCGTCAAAAAGATCATTAAAGATTTTCGTAACGTCCATATTCTTATCAACGTCGCCGGAATTTGGCAAAAAATGATGGCTGTCGAAGAAATTGATGAAAAAGTTGTCGACGATGTCATCGATACCAACTTAACTGCCCTAATTCACTGTACCAGACTTGTATTACCGATTCTTAAAAAACAAGCAGAGGCCGCGATTATTAACGTCTCCTCCAAATCCGGCGTCACCGCCCAAGCAGGACAATCTGTTTATTCCGCCAGTAAGTGGGGCGTCCGCGGATTTACCGAAGTTCTTAAAGCCGACCTTAAAAATACCCCTGTCAGGGTCGCCGGCGTTTATCAAAGCGGAACCAATACCAAAATGTTCGAAAAAACCGGAGAAGAAGTTCCGTCAGAAAAATTCACTGATCCATCAGATCTAGCCGACGTTACCGTCTATATGCTTTCCCGACCGGAAAAAATCTGGCTGCATGAGGTCAGAGTCGAGTACTGAAACTTTAATATCATCTTCGTCAAACATCAGGCAATCTCTGCCAGAAAAACTAATGATCGAGTTTTCTTCTGGCGGCGAAGTTGAAGGCGTAAAAATAACTCCGCCATGATTTATCGGATGAGCCATATTTGTTTTCGCCAAAAAAATAATCAACCAGGAGCTCATACAGCCGCGTCAATTCTTTCAATCCGCCATTTTGATTTTTAGGATCGGCAATCGTCAAGCCCGCCAATTCCAAAGCCCTTTCCGCCGCCAGCCGGTTATACCCAATATTTTTACCGCGCCAGTTAATCGCCCGCTCCACTTCGCTGCCGATATTCGCCATCTGTTCGCACAAAGTCAACTTATTCCATCTTCCGCCGGCTAGTTCCCGATGTTGGTAGCTCATTTCTCAATCAACTTATTTACAATTTCAATTATTTTTTTTCTGACGACTGGATCATCAACTCCTCGGCTCAAATTACTTTGCCCCGGCCGCAAATTTATCATTGAATCAAATTCAATTTGATTTTTCCCTGCCTCGTCAGGATAAATATTGATTCCCCATAATTCTTCCTGACTTGAGCCATTCTGCAACAGAAGCGCTTCCTCATCGGCGTGCAATTCACCGCCAATCGCCATTACTCTTTTTTCAATATCAACAACGGCTTTCACTAAATTCCCGAATTGCCCTATTGCTATTCGCTTTAATTTAACCAATTTTATTTTCTTATCGACGATTTGCATGTTAAGCAAAAGTCTACCATATCACAATCGGGTCTCAACGACTTTGGTATTGCCTGATTGGAAAACGATTTTGCCTAAACCGTCGATATTATTTGGAATTTTGTAAGTCTTTCTTTCCAGATTGCCGATGATGATATAGCGGACTCTATATTGTTTTAACAGTCTAATTGATTCCGGATCAAAAGGGGATTCGTACATTTTCCTGACTTCTTCGGTTCTCTGGGCCGGAATATTAAACCCGCCCCGCCACAACCACTCGTGGACCCGCCAACCCAAAACTGTCGGAAATCCGGAGAAAGCGGACATTCTGGCAAAATCTGTATAGCTCTCGCCCACTGCCTCTAAAATGGAAAAATTATTTTTGTCGTCAAGATTTTTCAACCACATCAGCGCCGCGTAATCATCCGGATATTGCCTCCACAACCATTTCAGCCCGTATAACCCCTGATAACTTTTTAATCCGTTGTAATAACTATTGATGGCGTAAAACGGATACATCATATGAGCCGAAAAAACAATTGATAACACAATCAGGCTTCCAAAAATCGGCCAATTTTGAGTTTTGAGTTTTGAGTTTTGAGTTTGCTTTATCAGGCTTCCCACCGTCACTCCAAACACCAAACTCATCATTACAAATGACTGATAGGTAAGCTTAAACATCGTGTTTGCCCGGTGATAGTCTTTAATATAAATATCTTTGACATAAATAAATTCCGGAATCGCTATCAATAATGTCGAAACCCCCACCATCGCCACTGGCAATAGCCATAAAAGGTTGGACCTTTTGTGGCTAAAGCGCCAAACAGACATAACCCCAATTATTACGAATCCTCCCCAAAGAACAGCCAATTGCCACAACGGAGACCGCGTCTCCACCAAAGCCACGCCTTGGGTAATATTTTTGAAATTAAAAATAAATGGAAGCGAAACTACTATGGCCACCAACACTGTAATTACCCCAATAAACAAAACCTGTCTAAACCATTGCAACAGCGAACCATTGGCTACCTGCCGCGAACAATAAATCACAACTATGGCCAAAATTAATCCGTAAATCGGAAAATCCCAGGCATTGGTCATAATAAATACCCCGAGTAAAAATCCCAAAGAAATTAAATACTTGATGTACCAATTAATTGAAGGTCTAACCTTCAATGATTGGATATATCCGATTAAAATTGTGAGAAAGGCCAAAACAAACGGAAAATTTATCAAATGGCCATGAAGATCTGCTACAACATGGGAATAGGCCGGAAATTCATGGATGGTAAAAGGAATAAATCGGGTGGCGTCAGGGTACCAATAGCTTTTATTAGGACTAGACAGCAATTGCCATAAAGTATGCCCGTTTCCGCCAAGATTCAGCATAATTGTCCCCAATAAACCGCTGACAACGCCGGCTTTTTTCCCGCCGGTAAAGTTATAAATAAAACTAAAACCACCTGTAACTCCTAAACTAAAAACTCCAGCCAGCATTAAATTGTAGCTATAAGCCGAATCAATTCCCGAAAGCATTGTTAGAAAGCCGGCTAAAAAATGGCCAAAATAGTAATAATTTATCGTCTTTCCGGCTAACCAAGGATCGGGCGGAGGCATGAAATTCGATCGGGTGACGCTATTGACAAATCCTATATCCATGAACTTTTCCAATCCCTGAATATCCGGCTGGAAGCCGCGGACCAATCCCCAAAACAAAAACGCCGTTATAAATAGTATGGTTTCCGATATCCATACTTTCTTATGATTGGTTAACCAACTCTTAAGTTCTTGGCGTTGCCGATAAGCAGTTACAATTCCAAGTAAAAATAAAACTGCAACCCCCAATATCGCTATCACTAAAGAGAAATTGATAAGTTCCAGCGAAGACAAGAACCAAACCAGCCAAGCCGCAAGAAGAATGCCTGCCGGAATTGAAATTCCAAAACCGGCGTCGGGAAGTTTTTTAAGGAGCGGAAAAATCAAGGGGAACGCCATCCAACCAATACTTACCAGCATGGCTGCAAAAATTAATAAGTAAATTAAATCCTGATTTAGTCCCAATAAAATTTCCATACAATCAAGCCTGAAATAACTCCTATGATTCCTCCGCCGATGACGTCAATCGGGCTATGAACTCCGACCACCACTCTGGATATTGCTATTAATATAGCTGTTATCCATGTCGAAGCAACAATTAACTTACGCCTATAAATTAAACTGGTTATAACCGCAACCATAGTTGCTCCCAAGGCATGACCTGACGGAAAAGAAAAACTTTCAGGACATGGGATTAAAGTTTTAACTCCGCTTTGCCAACAAGCCCGCGGGACAGCTGTGCCTTCTTTCAGAATCTCTCCCACCAGCCTGAAAAGACTAAAAGCCAAAATTGCTATTAATATTCTGCGCCAATTTTTTTTGCCGGCGGCGGTTAAAACTAAAGTCAAAATCAATATTTCAGACGGAAAACCGGCTAAAAGTGTCAGATTACTCCAAAATACCTCCATCCTTCAGCCTCCTTTCTAAATATAGGATACTTCCCAATCCTAGGAATATTCCAAACCACAGAGTTATCAACCTGAATACAAAAGTGACCACCAGGGCCTGCGGATAATTTATTTTAATTAATTTTTCCAACAACCCAATTGTAGAGATTTCATTAATTCCCAAGCCTGCAGGGATAATCGCTAAAAATCCGGCGGCGGCGGAGATGGAGAATATAAATAATGTTAAATATAAATTCGCAATTGTGTTTGGAATTCCAACCGCCCCAATCATTACCCACAGCCCTGATGCTTCCATCGCCCAGGCTGCTACTCCCAAGCCAGAAGACAATATTAAAGGCCAGAGACTACTTAATCTATAAAAAGAATCAAGGGCTCTTTCTAGAGACACGGTAATTTTTTTAATAGATTTTATTCTGGAACCTAAATAAAAGAAAGGTTTCATTAGTTTTTTCTGATGCAAACACAAAACTATTGCCAATATCAACACTGACAATAATCCAAAAGCCTGTTTCCCAAAACTTAAATAGAGTACTCCGAAACTCATCAGGACCAACATTGATATTCCATCCGCTAAACGCTCCATCACCGGAACCGGAGCCATCCGGGCAAAACTTTCTTTAAAAAACTTTTGTTGATAATAGGCTTTTACCACTTCTCCTACTCTGACCGGAGTTAAATTCATGGCAAGCCCGGAAAAAAATATCATTGAATTCGTTTCTTCGTTTATCTTGACCTTAGCCACTAATTTTGACAACCAATTGAAACGGATAACTCTAATCCAATAATTCCCGGCACTTAGCAGGAAAACTGCCGTCAACCGCCATATTGACACATTTCTTATTTCCTTTACTATATCTTTAGAATCAGTAAACAATCCCAACAAGCTCCATAGAACCGCTGCGATTAGAAATAATTTTATTGCTTGGCGGGGATTAAGAAATTTTCTCATCTTTAGAATTTACTGTATATTTCAACTTTAGGGTGATCATAGACCCAGAATGATTCTTCGGCGCTGGAATCGTAAATCGTAAATCGTAAATCGTAAATCGACAACATTGGATAAGACGTAAACTCTTTAACTTTAACAAAACCTAGAGTACCATTTTCTAACCCCTGGTAAAAGTTAGCCATCAGCGGAAAATTTTCCGGCAAACGGCCGATTGATCCCTTGGCCCTGGGCGACGATAACACTATCCAATCAAACTCATTAAGCCAACGGTTTATTTGTTTTTTCTTAAACTCATCATCCGAGGCGTAAACTCCGACCATTTCGGTCTTATACTGGTTGACCACATAATCCGGCAATAACAACGGCAGAGGATCGTCCCATTCTTCCAGCATAATTCTAGATCCGGCAGGAATATTTTGATAAATCCACTCGCTAGCGGCAATTCTTGTAGTCGGAACCCTATAAATATTGGTAAACATAATTGCCCAAAACATGGCAACAATGAATAACCCTATTGTTAGTGTTCGGCCGGCAATTTTAAATTTATTCGTTAACCAATCAGCTCCAACTCCGGAAAATACCGCCAAAATTCCCAGAAGCGGAACCGCATAGCGCATGGTTTTGACAAATTTTATGCCGTTATAGCCGATAACCGCCATTACAAATAAAAGTAAAAAGGCCAATCTAATATCACGGTTCTTAATTATGGCGTAGACAGATGCCGCCATGCCTATAACTAACAAAACTGAGATTGCCGGTCCCAAGCCCCATAATCCCAAATTTTTCACTAAAAATGTTATGGGGGTTGTCCCCATCCATTGCCATTGGGGAGGAAACATGATGGTTCCATTTATGGCTTGTTGCTGAAACTCAAATGCCCGCCTGAATTCCGGCCTTAAACCCCAGTCTAACCATGAAGCGGAAGAAAAAATCGTCGGCTGGAAAAGGCGGAAAGAGAAAATAGAAAGTAATGAGTAGAAAGTAATGAGTAGAAAGTAATGGCTGAATGATTTTTTGCTTTCATTCAATAAAATGAAAATAGCGATCAAAGGCAATAGAAAAATAGCATTAATCTTAATTGCCAAAGACGCCCCCAACATCACTCCGACAACGGCAGATTTCAACATCTGTTTTTCAGTTATTATTAGAGTAGTCAATAACACTGCCAGCCAGCTAAATGTCAGCCAGCTTTCCATGGTCATAAAATGAGAGTTTTGAATTGCCAACGGCGTCAGGGCATAAGCTAGAGCTCCAAATAATCCCGGACGGACGCCAAATAACCACCGGCCTAAAACAAACACCAATAAAATTGAAGCCGTATCTATGACCGCGCTGACGGTTCTGCCTAAAATATATGCCTTGTCGTAAGAATCAAATCCCAATTTGACAGATAAGTATTTTATTGCCGTCAGAGGAAGTTGCCCGTAGATGTAAGACGAATATTGGGTATTAAACGGCGATAAAGGACTTTCTAAAGAAAAATATTCCTGAACCGATGACGGCAGACGGACCGCCGTTAATACCAAACTTATATATCTCTCGTCCGGATGCAAATGCTGGTTCTCGTCCCAATTAAGATTGCCGAATCTAAGGAGGGAACCAAAAATAATAATTAACATCAACGTTAATTTTGCTTTAACCGGTTTGGATATAACCACGCTGATATTATATTAGATTAATGAGCCAATCCGCTCTAAACTCATATTTGAAGTATCAACCGTTCCACCACCGCACTCATTTCAATTTTTCGTCTGCCGGAAAATTTCCGCATAATCTTCCAAGGTTTTTCCCTGACGGAAAATTAAAGCTGCTTTCCGGGCTAATTCAAGCTTGTTTGCTTTCTTTTCCAGATACAAGGATATCGCTTTAGATAAAGCCCCAGCGTCTCTTGGTTTAACGATAATTCCGCCTCCGGTTAAGCTTATCGGAATTCTGACTCCGGGCAAATCGGAGGCGACCACCGCAACCCCTGCCAACATCGCCTCAACCTGTACCATCCCAAATGCTTCGGTCCGGTTAACCGACGGTAAAACTAGTAAGTCAATCTTCCGGTAGAATTCAAACATATTTTCAGGATCTATCTCACCGCTAAAATTAACTTTAAATTTAATCTCTTTAAGCCTGTTGTTAATTTTCTTTATATAACTATTTTCTCCAACCGCATTCATGTTTCCGGCAATAATAAGATCAACATTTTTATTTTCAGATTTCAAAATCGACAACGCTTCCAATAAATATTCCAAACCCTTGTCTTCGGCAATTCGGCCAGCGAAACCTATAATAAATTTCTGCTCCCTTTTTTCATTATTCATTATTTTCTGCTCATTACTCATTATTACCGGTGGCAAAATATAGCTCGATTTTGAAAGATTGTGTAATAGTCCTTTGGTATTTTCGGCATAATCTTTAGTGTAATAAACGGCTTTGTCGGAAAATCTGATAACCGTGTTATTCAGCCAATCAAACAAAATTTGAAATAAAATTCTATTTAATCCCGATGGCAACAATGGCAAACAGTGTACCGTAGTTATTATCTTTTTCCCAAACAATTTTGCTGTGGCCGCAACAATCAATCCTTCTGCCTGCGGCAGATTAATCCAGACTAAATCGTTATTTTTTATCTCCCTGATCGCCTGAAAAAAATACCACGGCATCAACGGAACTTTTCCTAATGTAAATAAAACCGGTGAACGGATAATTTTTACATTATTCTCCGTCTCTGATATTAATAAATTTTTTCTGTGCCGGCTGGTTAAGACTGTAAATTGAAAATCTTTTTTTGACAACCCCTCGATTAATCTTTGAACGCAGATAGTCAATCCGGAAACGTGCGGTCGGTAATATGATATCGTCGTTAAAATCTTCATACATAATGTTAATACTTTCTTACGATCGTAAGAAAGTATTAACTTTTTGAAATATCATTATTTTGGGATGATCGAAAACTTGAAAAGTTTCTTCGGGGGCAAATCCCACTGTCATTCCGGGCTTGACCGGGAATCTATTTAAATAGATTCCCGCTTTCGCGGGAATGACAACCGACGGAGATTCATAAATTTTTTGATATCCTAAAGTTCCGTCAAATAGCCGATTGTAGAATTCAGAAGATGCGGGGAATTTATCCGGCGATCTTAAAGAATTTCCGTAAACCCGGTTGGAAACTGAAATAAAATATTCATTTTCGTTAATCAAAGTGTTTAATAATATCTGTCTTTGTCCGGTTTTATCTTCATCAAGTTCATAAAAATTAAATAGAACGGTATTTTCCCCATGAATCGGGTTGAACGGAATAATCCCCAGATCCATGCCTTCCGTAAAGATTTTAGCCTTCTTCGGGATATTGGCGACGGCCCAATCGGCAACTGCCAATCTGTTGTCAGTATTTCCATAAACTTTTATCACAGAAAAAAACTGCGGCAAAAATGAAATTATTGCCAGTATGGCCACTGCTTTTCCGACTTTGCCTTTTTCCCATATCCAATCTGCCCCGATTGCTGCGGCTAAAATTAAAATTGGCAATATCTGAACCACATATCTGGTCCATTTTGCCCATATCGGTAAAAATGACAACAACGCTGATAAAGCTGCCAATAGCATCAAAAGGTTAGGCCTTGGCATACGCCAAGGCCTAACCTTAGCAAATAGCGCAGACACTCCTACAAGAAACATCGGGATAAACAGCCAGCCTGTGATAAACGGAAAAATATGGACCGCCTGAAACCACCCAGGGACCGTTCCGGTAAATTGCC
The DNA here is from genome assembly GCA_016219325.1 of Candidatus Collierbacteria bacterium. Lineage (GTDB taxonomy): Bacteria > Patescibacteriota > Microgenomatia > UBA1400 > JACPES01 > JACPES01. The sequence continues at coordinate 16,306 of JACRNH010000001.1, read as the reverse complement.
GTGTATAAAATACCGGCAAATTCCCCATCGCCACATTCGTTTCGTAACGTAAAGTTGATTTGACGTCCTGGAATTTAGAGAGAATAAAAGGATTGGTAAGAATAAATATTGAAACTGCAATAATGAATAACCCCAGAAGTACGCTTGCTTGCTCGCATGCTCTACGTGCATGCCTCGCAAGAGCGCGACTTCGGGGTTCGGACGCGCCTACTGATTTTCTCTTCAAGAAAATCAGGGCTCGTCCGAAAAACGGCAATCCAAACACCGCAAACGACATTTTCGTTCCGATTCCCAACCCCAAAACAACCGCTGCCGTCAACAGCCAAAGATTCTTTCTTTTCCCCGCATCATCATAATTTAATAAACAGAATAAAATCGCCAAACCCAAAAAACCCAATATGCTTTCTACCGTCAAAAAATGCGCCGCCTGAACTAATCCCGCTGAAAAAATTCCTATTAAAGCGGCTATAAATCCGAGCCTGTTCCCTTTTAGTTTCTTGCCAATTAGAAACAGCAATCCGATAATTATTATTTGCAAAAATGCCGATACCGCCCTGGCCTGAACTTTAGAGTTAAAAAAAGAATAAAGATAAATCGGGAATCCGCCGTAAGCGTAAAATTTTGGATCAATATTTGAAAACCACTTTATGGACCTCGATGCTCCCCAAAGGTTATTTTCATCAGGATGAAATCCCCAGCCCCTGTCCCAATTCAAATTGACGAATCTTGTATAAACAGTGATTAGCAAAAATAGACAAATTGAAATCTTTTTTAGCATTAATTTTGAATTATGATTTAAGATTTACGAATTATGAATAAGTTATAAATACTTTGTCTACGTTTGTTTGATTCATAAATCATAATTCATACTTCATAAATCATTAATTATCATTCTCGCCGCCCTTTTCCCCAGCTCCGCCGCGTAATTTATACCCCTGTCCCACGGATAAATCATAGCCTGATTAATACCGTAAAGTTTATCGCTAATTTTTACCTGCGGAATTTGGCGGGAATAATTGACGGTCATTACCGGTTGGGCATTTTTACCATGAAATACATAATATTTATCAATATTTTTTCTGCTGAACTCGAGATTTATCTTTATTAACCAAGGCAAGAATTCCTGTACAACTTTCTCCGGCGGTAAAGTGAATAACCGGTGATTTTTCGGCAAATAATTTCCTATATATAATAAATACTTGCCCCCGAAATTTTCTTTTCCAACAAAATTAGTATGTTCACAGACAACTAAAAACGGAAATTTTCTGTCGAGGATATTCAGCCAGTAAATATTAGGCGGTAAAAATGACTGGTTTAATTCCAGAAATAGGACGTGAGCATCAAGATAGGGAGTAGGGAGTAAGGAGTAAGGAGTAGGGAAAAAAGTGTGTGTCGATAAAACTGCGTCAAATTTGTTTTGCAAATCATCATTGTCAACCCTGATATTTAGATGTATTTTCCCGCCGAGCCCGGATATTTTTCCCGCCAATCTATCTGCCAAGGTTTGAAATCCTCCGGGAAATGTTCCCAAAGAGGAAGTTCTTTTTTTTATTCTGGCCCAAAACCAGGCCAAATTAACTTTTGAAGAAAATTCAGAAAATTTTCCGGTCAACAAAGGCTCCCAAATAACTTTATATCCATTTTCACCTATCAAAAATTTAAGCCCGTTCTCGGCTGTCCATCTTTCCAAAAACTTTCCGTTGGGTATCAACTTGAACACTGCCAACACCAACCCCATTCTCAATTTGTCAATCAAGTTCAGTCCGGGAAATTTTAGTAGGTCAATAGGGGAGTCAAACGGGTATGTTTTTTGATGCCAATAGACACAAGTCTTTGGACGGGAAAATTTTGGGGCAATTCCATTTTCTATTGACAAGCTGATAATCTCTGAATCATTGGTAAAAATATGATGATAAAATTTTTCAGCTGTCCAATCCCAATTTTCTTCTTTAAACCCAACCGCAAGTCCGCCAACTTTATCCTGCGATTCAAAAATCTCAACTTCCGCTCCGTTTTTTGCCAATTCCAATCCGGCAGCCAAACCGGAAAATCCGGCTCCGATAATTGCTACTTTCATCTTGATAATTTTACAGGATAAGAAGTATTCCTAAAATTACCGCTCCCAATCCGGCGGTTATCGCTCCAATAGTCGGCCCCAACCCTCCGGCTTGAGGCAATGATTCAATCGGGACCGTCGGGATTTTGGTCGGGCTGGAAGTTACTCCGCCTGTTGTTGCTTTAGTCGGAGTCAAGGTCGGCGTTCCGCTACCGGTTACCGCTTTAATTTCTATTTGACCTCCGCAAGCTCCCGACGATTTCCAACTGCCCCCTCTATCTTTAACTTCACAAGATACCGGATAAGTTCCGGTCGTAGAATAAGAATGTAAAACATTACAATCGTCATCCAAAACCTCTGCCGATCCATCTCCAAATCTAAACTTGCATTGAGTCACGTCAGAACTCGGAGTTCCGCTGCAGGTAAAGTTAATCTGCTCGCCTGTTTTCCTGGTGGTTCCACCGGCAACGCTGATATTGATGCAAACCAATCCTCCGCCAGTTCCGGTAGGCGTCGCGGTCGGGCTTGGCCCTCCTGTCGGAGTAACTGTCGGAGTTAAAGTCGGACCTTGGGCAATTTGAAAAGTTTTCCGGCAAGCGCTAGCGGCTCCCGGAGTCGGAATCGCGGCTTGGGCTTGAGGCTTGCTTTTAGGGACGGAGGGCGCCACCGGCTCTGTCCCGATTTGCTGAAGTCTCAAAGCAGTAATTACCGCAATAATCAACAGAGCTAAAACCAACAAAACCCCGCCTATTGTCATCAATCGTTTTTGTTTTTGAGTAATTATCATATTAATTTATTAATCCACCCAACCTTTGGCGTCATGCAAAAGTACCGCTTCGACTTTTAGCTCGCCTGATGCCGGGATCGTAAACGGCACCGCGTATTTATCAGCGCTTAATTTAATCACATCGTCAACGTGCAGTATTGAGTTGATAAAGAAAGCTGCTTTGGTAAAGTTACCTTGAGTTTTATGGCCTGTACACACAAATCTGACTTGGCCTCCGGCCCGAGCCAGACCCACAAATTCCGCGTCGCTTCTATCAATCCAAGTTCCGGCATTATCTTTTGTTTGTCCTACCAAACTTTGACAATTTGCCGAAACCGAAGCTACCGTCGGCGTGATTCCGCTAGGAACGGTTGGAATTTGGATGTCCCGTGGAGAAGCATTATTAGTGCTGGTTTCCGGCGGCTTGCCGTTACAGCCTGATTTATCAATCACGAAACCGATCAATGTCGTCCCGTCGTAAACGTCTACCTGACCGCAACCGCTGGTGCTGGATCCGCCGCAACTTAAAAATTCTCCGGCCCTGCCGGTTCCAGCTTTTTCCTGAGAACCGCTGCAATAAACCGGCTTACCCAATTTACTGCATTCTTCCACTGTTTTTCCGCGGCATACTCCGGATGTATATTGTCCATTTTTGGCATTAGCAAGACAGTCCCTTTCCGCTTGACCTCCACCGATTCCATAACAATTGCCGGCATCTCCGGTTTGAGTATTTGCTCCGGTTAATATCGGAGTCACGCCGCCAGGAGTTCCTCCGGAAGTTGTCACAAATTCACCTGTACGTTTTCCGGCTCCGGGATCACCGACACCTGATTCTCCGGCGTGTCGGATTATTTCAGCCTGTATTCCATCTTGATTATTATTTTGATCATCATTGGCATTAGTATATTCATTTCTTACCGGAACAGACTCTTTATTCTCTTCTTTTCTGGCATCGGCCCACCCTTCCCTCCATTGCCAATCTTCTGTACATACTCTATTAACATTGCACATATTGTCAGCCGCATACCTCCGCGGATCAAGCACCCCAAAATTCTGGGAATTGAAATAAATCCCGACTGACAATCCGCTGATTAAAAACACCAAACTCGTAATTCCGGCCAAAACTTTTGTTGAAATTTTTTTGTGTTGTTGCAAAGAAATGCCATCCTGCTGACCGGTAGGCGGTTGCGGCGGACGGATAATTGAAGGATCTTCTTCCGGAACCGTGTTTACTTCATTTTTCGTTTCAGCTGGCCCCGGCGTTTTAACATCTGGATCTTGCCCCTTTTGGACCGTTTTCGCCGAAACTGTTTCTTCTTGAGGAATTTGTTGCTCAATTACAACTTCCGCCATCGTCTCTGGTTGGATCGGCTCCAGCTTGACATCAGTTTGGCTCAAAATAGAATTAACTGGAGTAGCTGGCTGATCGGCAGCAATCGGCGCAGACGAAGGCAGAGGAATAGGGTCCACCGCAATATCCTGCGGCGGGGGCGCATCCGGTAAAGTTGTTGATGAAGGCGGAACCGGCATTCCGGCAAGAGAAGGATTCAGTTGATCGGTCATTTAATTAAAATTTTTATTAGATTTAACGGTTGAAAAAATACCAATTGCTAGCAATCCTAATCCTACCATAAATATTGCTAAACTTGGAGTCAAGTTTCCGGATTTTGGAGTGCCTGAAGCCGTGGAAGGCATTGATTTTTTTGGAGATACGGTCGGTTTGATCTTACTGACTGTCGGGGTAGGTTTTTTGGGCTTTGAAGTTGGAGTTGCCGAAGGAGTTGACACAAACGCCGGCTGTCCGGCGGCGGCATTTACTACAAATGATCGTTTCAGAGTTTGAACGATTCCGGCAGTATCCGTCCATTTTAAAGTAATCGTATGCTTGCCGTCATCTAAATTGGATGTAGCCGGAAACGACCATTTTCCGTTTTTATCCACCTCGGTCTCTCCGGTAATCGGATTTGTTGATTCTATTTTAATTTCCACAGACGATCCGGCTGGACCTGACCCAAAAAACTCTGGCTTATCCGTATAAATAGCCTCACCCTCTTTTTTAGGATTATCTAGAGTTACTCCTTCGTTTAACGGTATAACCGGCCCCAAAGAAGAAAAATCAAACAATGAGCTAGCTCCTGATGGCCCTGCGTCCGGCGATCCTGATGATACAGATTGCTTTGCGGTGTTTCCCGATGCTGGCTCTTTGCTCTTGCGGAAATCATAAGAATTTCCTAAACTTATAGGAGGCGCTGGTTTGTCTATGGCAGTCGTTAAAATCGCATCCGCTGTTCCCTCCGGGCCGCCGTCAGCTTTAACGGCGTAAACAGTCGCGTTTAAATCAAAATTCAACCATGAATCTCCATTTTCAGTTCTAATTACCGATAATGGTATTGCCCATCTCCCCCCGCTGCTGCTTAAAGCCGAAGCGAGCTGGCCATTAGGTAATTGAGCGTAAACAATTACTCCTTCCGCTGCTTGACCGCCGCCGGTTAAAATCGCCCCACTCGCTATATCCGATTGCGGAGCCGAAGATAAAACCGGAACGGTTTTAGCTAAGAATGGGGAGCCATTTTGATCAAACTGGCTGTTGTCTCCGCCAATTACGAATTTATAATTTTCTGAAGCTTGCAAAGAATCAGCCGTAACATAATGCACTGTCCATTTATTCTGCGATCCGGCATCTTTATCACGGTCATCCAAAATAGTCCGCTCCGGTTTTCCGGCTCCGGTTAATTTAATAAAACCCGTTGCCGGTACCGCGGTAGTCCAGCTTACCGTAAATGATTTATCCGTCAGATTAGACAGCGCCACATTTTGTGGCGTAGGAGAAGCAGCGGCTTTAGTCACAATCTGCTGACGGGCGTTTATTAATAAAATACCGCCAATTAAGCCTGCTGTCAAAACAAATATTCCTAAAAGCGTTGGGATTTTATGATATTTTTGCATTTTATTGAGCTTTTTCCGATGAGGATAATTCCAGTCTTTGTTTTCTGCTGCCTAAGTCCTGCAGGATAACTTTATCCAATACCGGAGATATCTCTTTCAGCCTTTCTGCCTGAGCCGGAACAATATTCGGTTTCGTCAACACATAATAAACACTGACACCAATCCAGGCTCCTGCCATCAAAAAAGTCATAATAACCACTATCAGCCATTCTCTGGGAATAAATATTTTTTCCTTCTGAACTACTAGGTTCACAATTGCTCCTTTTCTTTAATAATTACCGATTTTTCATCCAGAACTCCCTGTTGAGTGGTAAACATGGATATATTAATTGTTGCATAAACCGGAAACGGCCTTTCAATTCTTTCTTTTTCCGGAACTGCCCTAACAGTGATGGCGTTAATCTTGGCCATCCGGCTCAACCTTTCCAGATTACCGGCAAAATCCCTGATTCCGGACTCCTGGCCGCCGACTGAAATATTAATATCTATCCCAGAAACATTGACCGGGGAAATACCTGTAGGAGAAGGTGACAACAGCCAAAATTTTTCCTCCCTAAATTCTAAAGTTTTTAAACTGTTTTCCGCAGCCAATATCTCCAATTCTTTGGCCATACTTTCCACTTCTACAGCTTTAGGTATAGCCCGGTCCAAAAGATAAAGTTGGGAACCAGCCTCATCATAATTTTGCTTAGCAGCTTGTAATAGTTTCACTTTTCTATCCAACGCTATTATTGTAGTTTTCTCAACGTTTATTTCTCTCCATAAACCGGCTATAGTAATCAATGTTGGCCGCAAAGCAAACACCATTAAGATTATGGCAAATGCTATGGCTCCGACGATAGCCAAAGACACCCGGGCTGCCGGAGCTTTAGCTTTTTCTACCAAACTATCTATATAATGACGATATTCCTGATACTGTTTCCTGTAGTCAAAAGTCATTTATGCCTCCTAATGGCTTCAATCTCAAAATCAAAACCTGGTTTTCTGGCCAACGACAACCGCAATTCTTTAACAGTTACTTCCGAAAACCTTTCCTGGGATTCCAGGCTTGAAAGCAAAGATGAAAAATCGGCAGCGCCGAAAGCAAATCCCGACAGAGCAGTTTTCTCTGGAGAAATTTGGATCTGAACATAGTCCACACCTTTAGGCGTCAAACCATTAATCGCGTTCAGCTCTTCTTCAGATCTTAAAGATGAATCTATTGTCTGTTTGGCAAAGTTAACTCTGGATTGAGCAGATAGAAATGCTGATTCAAAATCTTTAAAACTATCAACCACAACTTCCCTTTGTAATCGCTGCTCCCGCAAATCAGTCAGGACCTTATCAAACCAAAATCTGGATAAAAAAGCCATGGTAACAATCAACTCCGTGAATACCACTAGGTACCGGCCTGTAGTTAAAGCCCAACCTAAAAACTTACCTGTTTTTGAAAATTCAAATCTATCGGAAGGTAATAGATTAACTCTAAGATTAGTTTGGGCAAGCATATTTTCCTCTTATAAAAGGAGTATAACGCTACCGCAGCCATCGGGCAAGCTTACTTTTAAGCCTGGCGGCTTTATTCTTATGAATTACTCGGCTTTTAGCGGCTTTATCCAATGCCGAAAAAGCTTTTCCTAAAAGCGATTCGTTTTTCTTAACGCGGAATGCTTTAACTGCCGCTCTAACGCCTGCTCTTATTTTATCGTTGGCCAGATTTTTTACTTTATCCTGCCTCAATTTTTTTAAAGCTGAAGTTGTAATTGGCATCTTAAATAGTATTGTACCATCTTTCCAAATCAAGTTTTTACCTTTATACTTGGCCTCATCCATGGTTTCAACTTTAATAAAAAACGGCCGGAACTTGATTCTTCGGAGGCAGGGAAGTATTTTATCCGCTGCAACAGTAATAATGGTGGCCTATGGATTTTCAAGCTTATTGGGCTTGGTCCGCAATCGGCTTTTAGCCCAGCTATTCTTTGTTAATCACAAATCACTTCTCGACGCTTATTTCGCGGCTTTCGTCTTACCGGACACTATTTTTCAGCTATTGATTTTAGGCGCCTTATCAGCAGCATTCATTCCGGTATTTACCGAGGCTTTGAAACGGGATAAGGAAGAAGCCTGGTATATTGCTAATTCTGCCGCCAGCAGCATTTTACTTTTATTCTTTTTTATATCAGCCGGATTATTTATTTTTGCCAATCAGGCCAGTAGAATTTTAGCCCCAAGTTTCAGTCCTGAACTTACTCAAATCACCGCTTCGCTTATCCGGGTCATGCTGGCAGCCCAATTCTTTTTTGCCCTAAGCTCGTTTATGACCGGAATTCTGCAATCACACCATTTGTTTATTCTGCCGGCCCTAGCACCATTATTTTATAACCTCGGAATAATTATCGGAACCGTATTCTTATCTCCATTTGTAGGTATTTTCGGACCGGCTATCGGGGTAGTTATCGGATCATTTTTCCATTTTTTAATTCAGCTTCCGGGAGTCATAAAAATTGGGTATAGGCCAAAACTGTCCACTGATTGGAAAAATCCTTATGTCAATAAGATGCTCCGGCTGATGCCGGCCAGAGCTTTTACTTTAGCCATAGGGCAACTGGAAAGAATTATTGCCGTCGCCATCTCCAGCAGTTTAGCCGCTGGAACTATAACTTTGTTCAATTTCGCCAGACAACTCTATATTTTACCGATTGCGATTTTGGGAGCGACTATCGGCCAAGCCTCATTTCCGACTCTGGTTCGTGCCAAAGAAGAAGGAAAAGAAAAATTTACAGAAACTATCGCCGCCACGATACTACAACTGTTATTTTTTGTTCTTCCGGCTGCCGCCCTGCTTTTAGTTCTAAGAATTCCGGCAGTCAGACTAGCCTTTGGATCAAAAGAATTTCCCTGGGAAGCAACACTTCTGACCGGCAAAGCAGTTGCTATATTTGCGCTATCTGTTCCGGCCCAAGCTATAAATCAATTATTGACCCGGTCCTTTTATGCCGCTCAAAATACCAAAATCTCGTTGATTAGCGCTATTATCTCTACGCTGCCGGTAATATTTTTAGCGCCATACCTATCTATCGGCCTTAATTTAGGAATTCTGGGGATCGTTATTTCAATTGTAATTTCGGATTTCTTTAATGTCATTATTTTGACCGTTGTTTTGAATTCATTAATAACTCCGGGACTAATTAAAAGAATGACCATCCCTGCCGTCAAAATAGTCATTGCTTCAATAATTACCGGCATAAGCTTATGGGCGCCGTTAAGATTATTAGATAAATTTGTATTTGACACCACTAAAACTCTGGCCCTGATCGGATTATCCGTCAGCGTAATTATTATCGGGCTAACGGTTTATTTCGTTTTGGCAAAACTTCTAATGATAGAACAACTTTCGGCAGTTTTGAGCATTACTCAAAAAGTCGGCAACTGGAGACAGGTCCTATCGGAATCCGAAGAAGTCCTTGAACCGACCAGCGCAGAATCATGAACCAAATTGGGAATTTTTAGACCGCGATAGAAATACTATTTAAACTTATTACCAAATGAAATAATTGCCACTGGTTTCCAATCTACTGGTTTTGGCTTCTCTGGGATAATAACTACTTGTTTAGCAGTAAACGAACTTAGGTTAAGACTTAATCCCGATGCGATTTTTTCCCTGGTTTCCATATCATGATTTCCGTACATCAAACTTATATGCGGCATATAAACAATATTTTCGTTCTTAAGCAATTTTTTAATATCAAAATGCAGTTGCATTAATTTAGCTGTTGAATTTACTCTTATGAGCACTGATTGAAAATATGTGGTGCTAAAAGAAACAGGGCCAAAGGACAAATTTAGATCATCTAAATCACTGACAATTTTCTCAACTACTTGCTTAATTTCGCTTAATTCATGATCCATATTTCCTAAAATAGTCAAATGGGGTTTAAAAACAGGGCAGTTATACTTGAGAGACAACTCGTTAATAATTTTGGATAATTGACTAAAGATCGGCTCAGGAGGAATAATCCAAATACTGTATTTCACAATTGCCATTATACCTTCTGGCCATGAGTTAAACGAAGGCCGCTTAAACCAACGAATGTTATAATAATCGCATGAATTTATATAAATTTACCGCCGTTTTAACTCCGGTTGAAGAGAATTCTGAAACTTACTATCAGGTCAGGGTTCCGGCATTGCCGGAAATCGTAACTTTTGGAGATACCGTCGAAGAAGCTACTTTTATGGCTCAAGACGCCCTAGAACTGGTAGTTCTCTCCAGACTCGAAGAAAAAGAAAGCATCCCATTGGATAAAAGACCGGTCAGGATTAATCAAAAATCTATCATTAAAGAAGTCTTGGTATCCGTAGTCCATAACGTCAATGCCCTTCCCCTAACTCAAGATGTCAAACTTTCCTTCGCTTAAAGCCAGAGAAATACTATCAATTCTTTTTGCCCACGGGTTTGCTAAAGTACGAACATCCGGAAGCCATATTAGGTTGAGAAAAAACTCTAATCTGGTCACCGTTCCATTCCATGCGGCTAAAACTGTTCCCCGCGGAACTCTGAAATCAATAATTAGACAAAGCGGATTAACTGTAGCTGAATTTTTAAGTAAACGATGATTGATAATATCAGGAATTTCGCCATTATTGCCCATGTTGATCATGGCAAGTCAACTTTGTCCGACCGGCTGATGGAGCTTACCGGCACGGTCGAAAAACGGCTTATGCAGGAGCAAATTTTAGATTCAAATCCGATAGAGCGCGAACGCGGAGTCACCATCAGTTTAGCGCCGGTGACGATGAAATATCAGCTCGGTTATCGATTTTCGGTTGTCGGTTATCCGTCTCAGGTTAATCGGTTATCGGTTAGTCTGTCAAAAACCGGCGAACAGAAAACTGACGAACCGGAAACCGAAAACGGACAACTGAAAACAGATAACAGATCAAATTCAGAATTTATTCTGAATTTGATTGACACTCCCGGCCACGTTGATTTTGCCTATGAAGTTGACAGGAGTCTCGCTGCTTGCGAGGGCGCCATACTATTAATAGATGCCACCCAGGGGATTCAAGCTCAAACTTTAGCCCACGCTCAACGGGCGCTGTCTCTAAATCTGTATTTAATTCCGGTGATTAATAAAATCGATCTGGCCAATGCCAATGTCCCGGAAGTTCTGGCCGAATTAAACAATGCTTTCGGATTCAAAGAGGAAGAGATCTCGCTGATTTCCGCTAAAACCGGGCAGGGCGTAGAAAATTTAATCCGCCGCATAGTTACCGAATTACCGGCTCCGAAAGGAAGTCAAAACCTGCCGTTGCGGGGATTAATTTTTAATTCTGTTTACGATCAGCATCTGGGAGTTGTGGCTTTTGTCAGAATCGTTGATGGCACGCTTAAGACATCGGAAAAATTATCGTTGATGGCTTCCCGGCAAAATTTTTTACCTAAAGAAATCGGCATTTTCACTCCGAAAAGAACTCAAACAAATAAATTGGAAACGGGCCAGGTCGGTTATATCGCTACAGGCCTTAAAGATATTCGTCAAGTCAAAGCCGGAGATACGATTATCTCAATTCAGAATTCAGTATTCAGTATTCAGAATTTAATTCCCCTGCCCGGATATCAGGAACCAAAACCCAGCCTATATGCTGATCTATATCCGGATGAAGGCGAGGATTTCAAAAAATTCCTAGAGGGGTTTGATAAATTAAAACTCTCCGATGCCAGCCTATCATCAAGACAAATATTTTCTCAAGTTTTAGGTCCCGGCCTACAATGCGGATTCTTAGGTTTATTTCACCTGGAAATCACCCGCGAAAGATTGGAAAAGGAATTCGGGCTGGCAACTATTATGACTTTACCCACAGTTGAGTATTCCGTTAAAACCACCGACGGACAAACTTTAATAGTTAAAAACGCCAATGATTTTCCTGATCCGTCAAGGATTGTTGAAGTCAGGGAGCCGATGACAAAAACCCTGATTTTTACTCCCCAAGAATGTCTTGGGCCTCTGATGCAAATTGCCGAAAACCGGCGCGGAAAATATCTGAATACCAATTTTGTCGGCAGCCGGGCCCAGTTAACCTACATTATCCCTCTGGCTGAATTGGTCAGCGGCATGTTTGATGAAATTAAATCTGCTTCCCGCGGATTTGCAACAATGGATTACGATATAGTCGGGCTTGAACCGGTTGACGCAGTTAAGTTAACGATATTGTTAAACCACGAACCAGCAGAATCCTTGTCCCGGATAATCGTTAAATCCAAGGCTATCCAAATCGGCAAACAAATGGTGGAGAAATTAAAAGAACTGATGCCATCGCAGCAATTCGCCATTCCCATCCAGGCCGCGATTGGAGCGGAAGTCATTGCCCGGGAAACCAAGCCGGCCTTAAGAAAAGACGTTACCGCCAAACTCTACGGCGGCGATCAGACCCGGAAAGATAAATTATTGAAGAAACAGAAAAAGGGTAAAAAAAGAATGGCTCAATTCGGCAAAGTCAGGTTGGAAAGCAATATCATCACCCGTTTATTCGTATCGTAAAGCATTGATAGGAGATAATTTTGCCGCTTTCCGGGCCGGTAAAATCCCAAAAATCACTCCTACCAAAGTCGAAACTCCAAACGCCAGAAGTATCGCCAAAACTGAAACTTTGGTTGGGAAAAAACGATTAACAATAGCGCTACCGCCAGCGCCGATCAGAATTCCGGTGGCCCCACCGGTTAGAGATAATAAAACAGATTCAATTAAAAACTGCCGTAAAATCACCCTCGGAGTGGCCCCCAAGGCTTTACGCAAACCAATTTCCCGGGTCCGTTCGGTGACCGTAACCAACATCATGTTCATAACCCCGATTCCGCCGACTACCAGACTAATCGCTGCAATCCCTGACAATCCTATAGTTAAAGTTCCGATAACCGATTGAACCGTTCCTAAAAGTTGCCGCTGGTCAACCACACTGAAAGTATCGGCTTTTCGGCTTTTTAAAAGATGAGTTTTGATAGCCGCGATTACTCCGTCTATTTGATCCGGACTGGCGGCTTTAACAACGATAAAATCAATTCCGGACGAATCCACCAATTTTTGCAAGCTGGTTATCGGAACATAAATTTGATCATCTAAATCGCTTCCCCCCAATCCGCCACCGCCGCCGCGGGAATCGGTTACGCCGATGACTTCAAACGCTACAGATGAAATATAGACTGATTTTCCTAAATAATTGCCGTCTGGGAATAAATCCCGGGCCGCCGTCGGCCCCAATACCGCCACTTTTTTAGACCGGTTGACTTCTGAATCGTTGTAAAACCGACCGCTGGCCATGGTTATTGACCTGATCTCTTTATACTCGTAAGTGGCGCCAACTACATTCAATTGTTTTTGCTTAACAACAGATTTTGCCCGGATTAATTTTTGGACTTGAGGATTAACTTTAACAATGCCCGGATGAAGCTTTTTAATATCGCGGACATCTTTTTCAGAAAAAGTTTTCCCCCCAACCGGCGGCCCACCTCCCCGAAAAGAAGCCGGCCGGCCTTGTTCATCAACCAAATTAACCGGGAATACTATGACAATGTTTGATCCCAAAGCTTCAAATTGTCCGGAAACATATTTTTTTAGTCCATCTCCTATTGACATCAGTAAAATCACCGATCCGACGCCGATGACAATTCCTAAAATAGTTAACAATGTCCGGGTTTTATTCCGGGATAACGACTGCCAAGCGGTGATAAATATATTTGGTAAATCCATAATAAAATTCAAAGCGTAAAAATCAAAAATCAAAGCCTAGCTAAAAGTTCAAAGCTTATCAAAATTATCGATAGCTTTAAGCTTTAAACTAGATTTTGCGCTTTGAGTTTTGAGATTTGAGCTTCTCTTTTACCACTCCATCAATTATGGCAATCTTCCTCCTGGCATGTTTGGCAACCGATTTTTCGTGAGTAACGATAATAATGGTTTTTCCCTGACGGTTGAACTTGTCAAATAACCCCATAATTACCCGGCCGGAAACAGTATCTAGATTTCCAGTTGGCTCATCAGCCAGAATTATCGCAGGGTCAGTAACTATCGCCCGGGCAATCGCTACTCTTTGCTGTTGTCCCCCGGATAACTGATTGGGTTTATTCCCTGATTTTTCCGCCAAACCTACTGCTTCTAAAGCCTTTTGGCTTAATATTTTCCTTGAGTCAGACGAAACGCCGGCGTAAACTAAAGGCAGAGCCACATTTTCCCAAGCCGCAGTTCTTGGCAAAAGATTAAACTGCTGAAATACAAATCCTATTTTTCTGTTTCTAATCTTGGCGAGTTTGGTTTCAGACAAGCCGGAAACGTCTTGCCCTTCCAAAAAAATTTTTCCTGTTGTCGGAGTATCCAGCAGCCCCATTAAATGCATTAAAGTTGATTTTCCTGACCCGCTGGGCCCCCTAACAGAGATATAGTCCCCGGGATAAACTGACAAATCGGTTGATTTAACCGCCCTGAATTCAGTTCCTCCAAGGAAGTACCCTTTGGTCACTCCAGAAAGTTGCAACAGAGGATGCTTACTTGCTGACATAGACTTGATCTCCAAGCGCTAGTCCTGATTTAATTTCAATTTTATCTTCTGTTTCCCACCCGACTTCAACATTCCGTTCAATGATTCCTTTTCCGCGCTTAATTTTTACCGTCCACCGTCCATCCTTTTGGAAAACCGCGGAAGGAGGCAAAATCAAGGCCTCATTTAATTTTGCCATAACGATATTCGCATTTCCGTTTAGGCCGAGCTTAAATTTAAGATCGTCAGTTTGAGGAGGAAGAGAAATTTTAACCGCGTAACCGGTACCGCCGCCGGATAAAGAAATCGGTGAAAAATCAATGCTAACAACTTTGGCGTCAATGACCTCTTCCGGATAAGCATCTAATGTTAACTCAACCGGAGCCCCTGTTTTAATTTTAGAAATATCCACTTCATCAATTTGAGCCTCAAAATACATTGAGCTTGGATCAACAACCGTGACGATTACTGACCCGGCTAAAATATTAACGCCCGGATTTGAGATTGAAACGCTGGTTATCAGCCCTGAAAATGGTGAAATGATTGACGAAAATTCCTTGACAACCGATTGCAATTCAACGTCTAAAACCGAGTTATTTAAATCAAATTGGGATTTTTCCAAGACTCTGCGGGCTGCCGGAGTTAAAGTATATTTATCCAAATTATCCGTTGAAATATTATATGTTTCGCGGTTGCCCTGAAAATCCCATCTGGTTTTTAAATAATCATTTAATTCTTTCTCCAGATTCTTTTGGATCGTCCTCTGATCCAGGCTGGCAATTCCCTGCCATTTTCTGACCCGGTCGCCTTTTTTAACTCCAACCCAATTCAACCGGCCGCCGGTCTGAAACGCCAAATCGGCCTTGTTTTCAGCCCTAACTGTTCCTGAGGCTGATAATACAACTTTCAGCGGTCCTTTCTCGACCGAATATTGGCGATATTCCACCGGCTTTGGCTTTAATTTCCAGCCGGCCACGCCGGCAACAATCAATAATAAGATAACGATATACCAATACTTCTTGAAAAACCTCACGGGGATATTATATCATTTAACCTATACAAAACCCGAATAAGCGCGGTTATTCTAATGTTTATGATATGATTGTTTTAATGGAAAATCTTAATTCGGCCCAGCTCAAAGCGTTATCAGAATTTGGCAATACTATCGCCGCCGCCTGGTTCACCGCCGGGGTTATTTCGCCGTTTTTCACCAGACCAAAATCATTTTATGAAGTTGCGATATTTGTCGCTGCCGGATTGCTCATGGCTGGGACAACGCTCCGGTGGTCTCTTTCTCTACTGAAAGGAGCAAGACATGATTGAATGGAATTTTGAAAACACTTATTATTTTGCCGCTATAATTACCGGCATATTTTTAATTCTGATGCACTTTGTTTTCAGAAAAAAAGGAGGGGGCTAAATGAATCCATTGGCAGTGATTGCTATTATTCTGGGAGTAATAGCTTTTACCTTAAATTATTCAACTGGAGAAAGGTTAAATCCCCGTAGACGCCCAGCAAAGAAATAACGCTTATCAAGACGGACAGCTTTCATTCCAGACTACCGATCGGCATCTTCTAATGAAAATCACTACTAAAATTATTCCTAAAATAATATAATCATATTCAATGAAAAAAATTAAGACACCTTCCGCGGCCATAATTTCAATGAAAGATGAAGACACTGATTCTGTTCGCAAGATTGGATTACAGGCAAAAGAATTTGATGTTGGCACAGAAACTCCAAGCCTCTACAGTCGAATGGCGTTGACGCGAATGACTAAAGATAAAAACTGCATTTGCCTAGTCGTAAAAGTTAAAGGATTAATAGCCGGCTTTATTTTGACAAGTATTCTGCCAGCGGCGAGAGACACCTATATTCATACTACCCGACTTTCGCAAAACACCAAATTTCCTCATAAATTAGCTTCAATTGTTTAAATTTCAGAACACTAACAGGCATAATTGAGTTAAAATGTTTCCGTGGCTTTTATTAGGAAAGTTAAAACTAAAAGCGGAGCAACGGCA
>JACRNH010000024.1 GCA_016219325.1 Candidatus Collierbacteria bacterium | reverse complement strand
TCTCTGGTTGGCAGCAATAAGACTATTTTTAGCTCTTTCTGCTGCACCGGCATCCGGTTGCGGTTCGAACCGGGCTAGCTGCTCTAGCTGCTTATCTAGAGCCGCAATTTTTCTTCCGCTTTCCGCGATTTGAGCTTCATAGGAGGGGGCTGCTGCTGATTTTTGAGTCGGCGCTTCCGGAGTCCCAGAAGTCCCAACGGAGAATTGATTTTGTACCGCGCTTTTTTCTGACCCGTTAAACGCTTCCGGGAACTTCTCTCTCATTATTGGTGAAATTCCTCCCGAGCCCACCCCGCCAGCATAAGATTGGGGTGGGATAACTTTACCCGCTGGAACCGCGGCCGAAGTCGGCGGCGCCCCTTCCGGTCTGATAGAAATGACTCTGGCCGATCCCGGAGACTCCGGAGCGATTGGAGCCTCCAGCGGCGCCTGGACCGCGGCTCTAACCGGCGCCTTGGGTTCCGCCGCCGGCGGCAGGACGTGAGGCGCCTTGCTGCGTTCTTCCTGAATGGTCCGAAGCAGTGAACCGATGAATCCGCCGGAAGATGGGTATATTGGCATAATCGTATCTTATGATTCCTGTTCTTGTCCTTCTATTAGATAACTAATCAACCATGTTAATTTCCCTTGGCCGCGGGAATCTCCGTTGGTCGTTGAGCATTTTGTTGTAAATATCCCGCAAGTCGCGAATCCACCCCTGAACTTGGGGCAGTCCGATCCCGTCCGGCTTAGCCACCGAGTCCCAGTTTTTGGCGTGAACCAGGTATCCCATTAACATTTGATAGCACTTTATAGCGGCTCCCACCGCTACCAGTTCCAGCTGGTCGTCCGGTACGTCGGTAGCAGTAGTTTCATCCGTCAAATCGGTAAACTTCTTGCGGATATGAATCCGCATGGTGTAGGTATCGGTTGGCCGCTGCCTTAACCACAGGGCGCCGGCGTAAGTGTCCCATCCCTTGATTTCATCCCAATCCGGTTTAGCGCTGGTGCCGAGGTTGACGTCCACCAGCTCTACCTTGTACGCCCCGGTCGGCAGGCTGTAATCCAGTTGGTCCACTACCCTCGAAGTGGTATGAATTTCTTCCAGATAAACCCCTTTCCGAGGTAGTTCCGCCAAGGTATCACTGATACCCTGGTTGACCCGGGCGTCGGTAAATAAATCCGCCGTCTCTTCATAGAGATAGTTGCGGGCCCTGGTGCGTAGATCCGACCTGTTTGCCATGCCTTTGTTTTACTTCAAAAAAGGCAATGGGGGTATTAGATAACTACCCGCCGGAGCCGCGGCCGCGTTGTAAACTCCATGAGGCGGAAGTTATAGTTCCTTTCACCCAGGAGGCGGCGGCCGCTGCGGTCTTCGCCCAGGTCGCGGCCAAGCGGGTGAATTTTTGCCAGACAATATCCACAATGGTCAGGGTTTCGGTTAGTACTTTCCCCGCCTGGCGGGTGAGACTATCTACGATCGTTATCACTTCCGATAATGTCCTTTGTGTCAATCTGTTAAACGTATCGGTGATAATTACCACTTCAGAAAACAATCTGGCGGTAACGCGTGACACGGTATCCGCGATAGCGACGGTTTCTCCAAACACTTTGGCGGATTGGCGAATGATGCTATCGGCAATGGTGATCGTTTCGGATAGAATCCGCTGGAAATCTCTGACCATAGTATCGGCGACAGTTATGACTTCGGTGAAAATTCTGGCGGTGATAGCGCCGATAAATGTATCCGCGACCGTCACCGCGTCCGCTAAAACTTTTCCAGTCTGTTTGACTAAACTATCAGCAATGGTGATCGTTTCCGTGAAGGTTCGGACCGAATCTCTAACCATTGAATCTATTACGGTCACAGTTTCCGCCAAAACCCTCATCGGGTTTCTGATAAATGAGTCTGCTACTGTAACGATTTCGGTTAATGTCCGGGCCGCCTGATTGCCGATAGTATCAACAACAGAAATGATTTCGGTAAACGTCCTGAAAGAAGTCCGAATAATGCTGTCCGCGATAGTGATAACTTCCGCTAAAATCCGGCTTTCGGTTCTGGTAATGCTGTCAACAACCACAACAGTTTCGCTAAGGGTTGTGGCGTAGGTAGTCGGCGGCGGGAAAGCCGGCGGCTTGCCGAAATGTGATTTGATGGGAAATGAACGGCCTAATCTCATATTTTAATAAGTATTTGAACGATTAACCGCTTGATTCAATTGATAAATTTTATTGGGGATTCCTCCCGCCGCCGAATAGTCTCCTGTAATCGTAGGGTCTTCTGAAGTTCCAGCCTGGTCGGCAGAATATCCGTTTACGGCGTTATATCTTTGGTCAATAGGAGTAATCGAAACATTATCTATATCGCTATCGTATCTAACGCAAAATTTGGTATACCCACCAGATACTGTATTGATAGCCGCAATCCCAGACGCATTCAGGGTCATATCATTAAATGCAGTAGTTGACCAACTGGCAAAGGTTTTTCTAGTTATGAGTTCGGTCGGAGAATTAAGAGTTATAGCATCAAAATCGCCAATTACTAATGAAGTCGGGTCTGCTTGGGTAGATTCGGTAACACAAACGCTTCTTGAATCTGGGTTACTAGTTCCCGCCGTCCCTTTTATGCTAAAAGTACCTGTATTGACCGTTCCTCCGTTTATCGTAGTTCCCGAAAGAAAAGTGAAGAAATCTCTTTGAGTCCAATACCCCCCAACCGTTTGATAATATTCAAAACATATATTGGTATTAGCCGTGGTTCTATCTATTCCCTCTCCGGCACCGCCTCTTGAAGTCGCAAAAGTAGGGTCATCGTGGTAACAGTATCCATCGCCGAGAGCGACAGAATAAAACTGATAAGCGGTATTTCCGAATTTACCCTTAATAATTGGAGTATTTTCTTTACCAAGAACTCTAATGGCACGAACTAAAGATTGCTTAACCGCTTCAATTGGGTCTTCCCGCAGTTTTCTGATTTTTAATTCTTTACTTATTCTATCAACGCTTTCTTGATTGATATTTCCATTGACATCATCAATCAAAATTGGGGGGTTGCCGATATGTATTCTTTCTATTTCAACCGTACCGTCGCTTCCAAAACCCAGTGGTTTACCATTCTTCCACGCCCTAGCCATTATCCCTACACCACCTGAAATCTGCTGTATTCCCCGAAGCTCCATTTGAATGCCGTATTGAGGGTCTTGATAATCACCGGCAATCTTCAATTTGGCAAAATGAAACGCTTTGATTTCGGCTCGCTCTTGAGATAATTTTCCGACTAATAAATCTTTTATCATAAAATAAAAAGGGTAGAGTAGATGTAGATAAAACTACTCTTTACTCTACCCGGTCATAACTAAATGTTGCCAAGTTTGTTTTATATGTCTAAACTTCTAGTAAACAATAACAGTACGCGTTAACCGCCGCTCCTGCCGTTACCCGAATCCGTAAAGCGGAGACCGCGTTTACTCTTGGTTCCAATCCCAGCGGGAATTGTTTGACATATTGATTTGTGGGAGCGACTAATTGCGCGTCAAACACCCGTGAAGCCGTAATTGTTCCTTCTGCCGATGCGGTATATCCCGTGGCTGCTGTTCCCACCGAAAAGTAGGTGGTGGAAGCCGGGGCGTTGGGGTCGTCGAACGCAACGATGTCGGCCGCGACTGCTGCGGTAACTGTCGCAAAAACCGTCCCTGTTTCCAAAAGCTCGCATTTTATTGGCGTGGCCGCCGCCGAACCGTCAAAAGAAATTCCCCACTCCTTAATTTTGAACTGAAGAGCCGTAACACCCTTTACTTGAAGCAGCGTTTTTATCGCCGTTCCCGTGGTTACAACGGCTTGCGCCGCAGTTGTCGGCGCCGGTCCATTGAAGAATAGATATAACATTTTTAGTCCACATCGAATTTCCAAGTCACCTGCAGTGAATCGCCGTTGACGACGTTGATGGCCGAAAATACTTGTCGCGCCAACAGCACCCCTACGCTCGCGGCATTAAGCGCCCCGGATTCCGTCACCGCCGCTGTTCCGGTCACCGTGAATGTAACCACCAGTTGCGCCGTGTCATTGGTCACGTCAGTAGTCACTCGGGAGGCGGTGGCGGAGGCGCGGGAGAGGCCGCTGGCCGCAAGTTCTGTTTGAAGAGTGGTATCGGCGACGCTGGCGGCGGTGGTGCCGGTGCCAACGGCAATATAAGTAAATGCCGCCTCCGACCCGGCGCCGTTGATTCTGGAGGCCACTCCGGCGGCTCCGGCGTTAGTGACTAAATTGGAGATTTTTTTCAGCGGTGCCCACCGGCCAAAAAGCAATGGCACGTGAGCCAATCGCGGCGACAGCAATCCTAATTTCATTAACCAAACCGCCAGTTTATTTTCCTGAAACAACGGTTTTACCCGGCCGTCGGCCCCCCGCAGGACAAACTCCAGGTTTTGGCTGATCCTGAACCTGCCGGTTGATAAGATTTTTTTAAGTAGATTCATAAGATTTCTCCGGTTAATTTTTCCGCGACTTTATCCGCTTTGGCTTCCCTGGCGTCGCTGGCGACGTTTTTAATAGCCAATTCCGCGTCGCTGTTATATGTTTCCAGGTATTTTTTCAGCTCCTCTTTAATCTCCTTCTCTGACGTATCCAGCGGAAAGCTCAACCGCCGGACGTCTTTGACTTCTTCTCCCTCCAGGATTTCCAGTTCCACGTCAAAGTGGCGGGAACCGTCTTCCTGCAGAGTGTATTTGCTGGTATTTTTAACTCTTCCGGTATACATATCTATTAGATAACTAGGCCATGACCTCCGGTCCGTACGCGGTTTTGATGATTTCAACTACCGAAGGAACGTATTCAAAAGGAACTTCTATAGCGTCTCCGGCGAACTTCCGGCCGTTAACGCAGCACTCTACCGGCTGTTTGAAACGCAAAAGTACTGTTTTAGGCAGTTCTACCGCTCCATTGCCGGCCGGTCCGCCGGCTGGCGGAGCGGCTTGTCCTACCGCGTGTTTGGCGGCGATATGCCGATTCAATAGATAGCTGTTCGGCATTGACCGGCCGCACTCCTTACAAAATATCTTGCTGACGCTTGGCTGTTTCAAATCTTGTTCCATATTATTGATTAGTTCTACCCATTCTTTAGCAATCAATTTCCAGTCGTGCTGTTTGGCTATTTCTCTGCCCTTGGCTTCGTATTGCCCCCGGACGGATTCGTCGGTTAATAGTCTCGCCACCGAGTCTACGAATTTCTTGCCGAGGTCTCTATTAGATAACCGAACCCCGCCGCCGCCGACCGTAGTGGACAAAGCCCCCAAGTCCGAAGTTACCGGCACGGCCCCGGCCGCCATGCACTCCATGGCGGCGATGCAGAAGCACTCCTCGTAATTGCTGGGATATGCCATAACCTGACTGGTTTTTTGGTGGAAAACCAGTTCTTTTCTGGGGATCTTTCCCAGGAATTCAACATAGGGTAAATTCTTAAACATATCCCTAAATTCGCCGTTCATCGGGTCTTCTTGTCCCCACAGCCGGTAATCGGAGGTAATCACCAGGTTAAAATCCGGGACTTTTTTCTTAATTTCCGGAACCATTTTTGCCAGCTCCGCCAAGCCCCGGCGCGGCACCGAACAGAAAATGGCCTTGCCTTTTTCTTTGGGAAGCGACTGCTGATAATCCGGCCAATTGACGCCTAAATCTATGGTGGCGGTTTTCCCCTTGGTTAAATAATGGCGGTCTAAAAACTTTTGGTGATACGGCGAAATACACACCGTTTTATCAACCTTGGGAAACACCGCCGCGTTCCAGATTCCCTCCGGGTCGGTGTACTGGTCGCAGCTCCAAAATATCTTGGTAATGGCGTTGACCTGATGCAGCGACTGGTGGAATGACCGGAAGAGAACGAATACATCACAGTAATCAGTCGCCCTGAAGTTGTCAATATGGTCGTAATACACCCCGCCGAAAGTTCCGGCTTTTGTCGTCCGGTTGTATATTTCTACCCGATAGCCCATTCCGGCCAGAGTCCGGGACAACAAGATCAAGGCTGACTCCGCTCCCCCGACTCCCTTCTCCTCAAAGTCTCCGTCTGTAAACGGATACGGGACTCCGGCGGCAAAAAAGACGATTCTCTTTGTCCTCCGCCTCTCCAAGTCCAGCATCGTCATCCGGTTATAGAACTGGCGCTGGGCGAACTTCATTTGGGCGGTAATATCAATCTGATCCGAACTCTTGGACCCGAGGTGAACCAGGTCGGCCGGAACTTCCCGCAAGGTATATCCCAGCCCGGCCAGCCGGGCCGACAGAAACACATCCTCGAAGTAGGCCAGCCCCATGGATTCGTCAAATACCTGGTTATCTTCCACCGCGGCGTCAAACATGGACTTGGCGCCGTACATGCACCAGCCGGCGATATACGGGGTATGCTTGAAGCGAAACATCGTCAGGTCGTTGTAATCCACGTACATCGGCCCAATCAGCCATTTCGGGTGTTCGTTAATTACTTTTTGGTAAAACAAAATCCAGTCTTTATCATGGATAAGAACGTCATTTGATAGGAAACAAATCTGATTCCCCTTGGCGCGCCGGTATCCCAAATTACTGCCGCCGCCGAACCCCAGGTTTTTCTTGGATTCAACCACCACCACCCGCTTGTCTTTAATCTGTTTGAGATATTTGGCGGTACCATCGGTGCTGCCGTTGTCAACCAGAATTAACTCGAAGTCCCCGCGGCAGGCCAGCAGTGAAGCAACAAATGGTTTCGTCAAGTCTTCCAAGTGGTTCCATAACGGGATAATCAGAGATGTTTTCATTGCTTCTCCAATAAAAATCTGTGTTCCGACGGATCGGAATAATCTTCGTGGACAAGAACCCACCCGGCTCGCTTAAATAGAACCTTCCATTGGATCGGATTGAGCATGTAGTAGTGGTTTATTCCACCTTGCGCGACGTGAGAATGATGGGGGACCACTACCACGCAGTAGCGCTTCGATACCCTCTTCCACTCCATTAGGGCCAAAAGCGGCGCCGGGGAATGTTCCAAAACGTGGCGGGCGAATACCAGGTCAAAACTGCCGGCTTCCCACTGAAGAAAGTGCATGTCTTGCGGCTTCACGTCCAGCCCCAGCGACTTGCAGACGTCGTAATCCGGCCCCAGGGTGATTCCGGTCACCTGTATTCCCAATTCGGCAAAGAACGGGAAAGCAACTCCTTGGCCGCAGCCGACGTCCAAAGCGGTCTTAATCCCCCCAACTCGCTGGGCAATCCAGGTATAGAACACATCTTTGGTTTGATTCCGGTGCATGTCGTCCGGCGGCTGGGGATAAATATCGGCCGCCAGATTGTCCAGATACTCGTCTATCCGGCTGTAATCCCTCATAACGCCTCCTTAAACATTGCGGCTACCCGCTTTTTCCAAGTGAAGTTTTTGCTCTTTTTGTAGCCGTTATTGGCGATCTGGAATAACGCCTCCGGCCGTTTCAAGTAATAGTCGGCTTTTTCCACCGCCTCATCCATATCGGAAAAGGCGATGTAGTCCACTCCTTCTTCCAGGGGGATGTCATGGAGATCGGGAACCCGATTGGTCAGAACACAGCGGCGCATCCCCAGCCCCTCCCAGAACCTGGCCGGCAGGTCCTGTTTCGAGGACCAGTTAAAAGCGATCATCCCCGAGTTGTACACTTTAGTGTACATCTCGTAAATATGACCCAAGCCGCAATACACTTTCCACCCGTGATCTTCAATCCGCCGCAGCGCCTCTTTCCGCTGGGGATATTGCAGGCCGCAAAATACCACGTGGTATTGGAACCGCTCGTTAGGCAGGTACTTATGGATATTCGGATCAAAGCCATACGGCATCCATAAACTGCCTTGGGGATAATCTTTCAGGTAATGTTTCTGCATTGACACGTAGACATCGGCGTTTTTTATCGCCGGATGGTAATCAACCACATGGGGATCGGTGCCGATGACGATATTCTTCATCGGGGCTTTGCCTTCCAGACAAACAGTGTCGGCGGCTTGGATGATGAAATCTGGATAAAATCCTTTCTGTTCCGCTTGGCGGATGGCTTCGCCGATGGGCAGATTGCCGTCGGGCAGCTCCAGGTCCGGGGGGAACATGTACTCCGGGTAATCAAATTGCTCGCCCCAGGGTATCTTGCTGCCGGAGTAAGGACCGCAAGAAAAGACATTGTATCCCAACTCCTCCAACGCCCAGTGGATGTATCGGCCCATGGCCACGGGAAAGTGGCGGTAAAACAATAAAATCTTATTTGCCATAAAACTCCTTGACGCGTTTAATAATCAATTCTGCTTCCGTCCATTTCAGGCCGTCGTGAACCGGCAGAGTTAACAGCTTGGGCCAAACCCGCTCCGTCACCGGCAGCGGCCGCTTGATCGCTTTTTTCCAGTAAGTCATCTCTGACAGCGGTTTGAAATGGACGCTGGTAGCAATCCCGTTGTCTGCCAAGTAATTGCTTAACTCGTCGCGGCGTTCGCACTGCATGGTGTAGTACTGACACGTGTGCGAATACATCGGTAATTTTATCTGCTTCATCTCTCGAAACGCCTCGTTGTAGACCGACTGGATCGCCCGCCTTTTGGCAGTCATCTCGTCCAGCCGCTCCAGCTGGCCCAGAACAATCGCCGCGGTCAAATCGTTCATATAAGATTTTGTGCCTTGAGATTGGGTAATATCGTAATCCCACGAATAGCTGACTTTCCCCACCCGGTCGTAGGTATGCTTCTCAACCCCTAACCACGTGAGCGTCCGTAGTTTCTTGAATATCGCCTCATCGTTGGTGGTAATCATCCCGCCGTCTCCGGCCGGCAGCGACTTGACCGCCTGAAACGACCAGATGGTAATATCCCCGCCTTCCCCGGCTCCGGGCGTGTACATGGCGTGGGCCGCGTCTTCAATAATCAAGCCCTTAAATTTCTTGCGTAACTCCTTGAAGTTAGCCAACCTCCCATGACTGTCAACCGCGATAATCGCTTTTGTTTGAGGAGTAACGATAACAGCTTTCGGGTCGAGATTTAGGCTGTTTTCTTCAATATCCGCAAAGGTTACATCCATGCCATTCCATTCGCCGACAATGGCGTCGGCCACGAAAGTCATCGGGGTAGTTATTAACTCACCACCCCTTATCCCATATACCTTCAAACATAAGTCGAGGGCTGCCGTCCCGGAATTTGTCCCGATGGCGTACTTGGTGCCGACATACTTGGCAAAGTCAACCTCCAACTGTTTACTCTTGGGTCCGTATCCCCACCAACCGCTCCGCAGAACTTCCAGCGTCAATTCTTCAACCCTCGAAGATGAGGTCGGCGCCAGGACCGGGATCATTCTTTTACCTCCCATTTCAACATGTCCCACTGCAAAGTATCCAAACTGGTGTCCCGCGGCAGCCGCACCGGCAGAGACAGGCGCGATCCGGCCGCAACGTCTTTCCGTGTCTGCCGTGCCAGCTCCAACAGACTTTTCCGGCCGGTGCCGATATGGAGCGTTTTGGGCAGGTCTTGGGCGTGGGCGAGGGCGACAATCAGCTTTTTAGCGATCACGTCAACGTAATCTCCCGACGTCCACATGTCGGTCGGGACCATCGGATGTTCATACGGCCGCGGCTTAAACAGCGTTCGGATGACGCAGTATCTTCTGGCGGCTCTGGCCGAGTACTCTCCCAGCAGTTTTGTCAAGGCGTAGAAGTTGACCGGATTGGGGATCGCCCCCTCGTGATAACCTCCCCGCTCGCCGTCAAAAACGTATTCCGTGGATAAGTAAATAAATAATGGGCTTCGCAGCGCCAGTTCTTTGGTCCCATAAACATTGGTGGTAAACGCGAGTTTCTTTCTATATTCGGCCGCGGCCACGTCGGTAAACGCCGCCAAATGCAGGACGACCTCCGGCGCGTACTTCTTGACCGCCGCCTTGATAGATTCCCGCTTGGTGACATCCAGCTCTTCGCGCGTTGGCGCGGCCACGGTCCAATCCGCCGGCCATAACGGCTGCAATGTTTTCCCCATCAATCCCGATCCGCCGGTCACTAACAATTTCATGGCTGCCTCTTTTCATAGGTCGGTTTGCTTTTTGACACCAGTTTCCCGGCTAGGAGTTTTCTCTTGAGAGGAGTGGAATCAAATGTTTGTTTGGCGCCGGCTAACCGTTCCCGCTGGACGTCCAGATATGTTTTCCCGGCCCACTTCATCCGCCTCTCGGCCTCGATTTCCTTGGGTTTCGGCGCCAGCCCCATTATTTTCCAGAACGGAGTAGCGTACTCCCGCAGCCTGCTTTCCACGGATCGGCGCCCTCCCGGCGGAATTCTCTCCCGCAGGTACCGCGCCTGGCATTTCCTGCCGGGAAGAACCCCAAGCTGTGTATGAATTATCGCCGGCTCTTTATTGCATTTAGGACATTTCATGCCTGCTCCTCTATATTTTCCAAATAGTCCTTTAGCCGTTTAGCGCAAATCGGCCAGGCGTACTTCTGTCTCATAATTTGAGAGGCAATAATTCCTTTAGTTTTGGCTTCGCCCTTATGTTGGTACACGTAGCGCATCCAATACATAATCTGGGGAATATCTATTCTGGCCCACTTGCCCGGCTGCTCCAGCATCCCCGGCCGATCCTCGAAGCCGTCCGGCTCCAGGGGATACGAGAAATCCGGCGACGCGACGTCAGAGAGCCCGCTGTAATTCATCAGAATCACCGGCAAGCCGGTGCTCATTGCCTCCCGCGGCGGATACCCCACACCTTCGGCCCGGCTGGGAAACACAAAACAATCAAGATCGTGGTAAAACTTCACCAGCTCGTCCGGATGCCACAGATCAGTAGTAACCTCAATCCGGGGGTCAGAGAGATATTTGTAGTAACCAAAATATCCGTTAGTAGAATGCAGTCGAAGCCGGATCGGCTCGCCTTGGTCAAATTCCGAGGCGAACGCCTGAATCAGCTCCAACGCCCCCTTGCGGTCATTAAGGTAGCCGCAAGAACCAAAGGTAAAAATCGGCTTGCCGCGGCGGATGATAAAACCATATCTGTCAGTATCAACGCCGTGGGGGATAACGGTAATTGGGACACTCACTCCGGAACCCCGAAAAACCTGTTTATAGAACTCATTAGGGACGATAATCCGGTCCATTCCGTTGCAGGCTTTTACCCAGTCAGGTCCCAATTTATCCGCTTCCGCCATCGTGTTGGCGATCTTGATTTTTGACCGATTAAGATGAAACTGCCACGGAGTTGCTTCCACCAGACCGACGTTGCATACCTCGAATGGTTTCTCGAATAAAGCCCGCTCCTCATCGTCTAGCGCTTGCCATTCACGAGTGCCGGGTTGGGGAGCGAACTGACCATGAAAATAAACGTCAACCCCAAGGCGGGATAAATGTTTTATCCACTGGATATTTGCAATGCCATATCCGCCAAAAGGTGTCCCGTATCCCCAATAACTTAGCTTCACAACTGATCCTTGTATGAACTGGTGAACAGCGCTTCGTATTCCCCTTGGGTCGGAATCGCCTCTTTTCCGACCGGAAAATAAAATCGCTTGCCGTTGACTCCGCCCTCTATAGTCGTCCGCGGAGTAAATCGGTACGGTAAAACGATTTCCGACAGCGGCTTGACCGGTTTCATTGACCTCTTCATATTTAGTTGGCCCCGTAACATGGGGCCGGGCGCTCCGATGACGGATCGGAGTCGGCGTGATTCTGTTTCTAGCTCACACGCTAGCCCTAAACTTACCGACTGGACTCTAACCTTAACAGCCAGTTCTGGTTCAAGATGACGGACTTGAACATGTAGTACCACGTCATTGCGTGTTTTACTGCCCATTCGTCACCCCATCCGCCCGGTTTGGTGTAGACGATGTTGTAGTCGTTGAGCATCCATTTGGTTATCCCGTATGAATTCGCGCCCACGATAATCGTTTGTTCTACATTAGCCACGGCGTTGTTGGAGCCGGAGTCTGCGACTTTCGGCGCCAACGAAGAGAACTGAAATGCCACCCCGTACAGTTCGGCGATAGTTCCGCTAAAGAGGTAATCTTTCTGGAACTGGATCGCGGTTCTGAACGCGGAGTCTTTCATCAATTGCTCGATCACGTTTGCGGCAACCAGCGCTCTAAACATCCCTTTGATGTCTTTGGCGTCGTTATTCCTCAAAGTCGTAACTTGAGTCAAGATGTCGTCCATGTCCACCTTGTCGTTTCCGTCCAACAGGTTGCGGTTGGCTTTGGCGTTAGCGTAAGCTACCGTAGTCCCGGCTTTGACCACTCCGATAACCTCGGTCTCAATTGCTTCAGCGGCGTGCTGGGCGTTCAAGATCCGAAGCTCCTTGGGAAGGTCGGCGAAAGAGGTGTACTCTACGCCTTCGTTCCACTCGTGGCCTTGTCCGAACAAGAAGTCAACCTGCGCGGAAATAGTCGTGTCGGCCGGCGTTGCCGGTGTCCAGGTCGGCGGCGCTCCGGTAGTGTTTTTCACATACTGGGCGCTTGAGAACGAGGAAGCGTGGGACGTCAGCCCCGGTTTCGTCATCCGAAACCATTGCCTGGTCTTGCCTTCCCGCTTTTCCACCCGGTCACCCTGCCCGAACTGCTGATAAATCAGGTTTGGGCGGGCAATCTCCAGTCCTTCACGGACGTACGATGTCTTCTCTAGATCGGTTAATGTCCCGATTGATATTGCGGCCATTGTTTATATCTCCTTTCTTTATATTTTTGGTGCTCCCGACTGTTCCAGCAGTTTGTAGTCCTCGTCGCTCCATTCCGAAACTGGTTTTTTCAGAATGGCGTCTAACTCGGCGGGGCTTGTCCCCTGCTGAATTCCGGCCGGAGAATTGGTTCCGGCGACCTGAACTTGCTTGGGGCTTACGCCCGTCTCGGCTTCCAGCTCATCGGCCACTTCCTGGATATATTCTTCAATATCCACGAGCGCTTCGGGCACGCTGGCCGTTTCCGGCGCAATCAGTGCCCTCGGATTTCTCAAAATAGCCTTGGCTATCGGCTGGGGAAGCTGGGGATACCTGGAAAGGATTTCCTCCGCGCCCTGACGAAGTTGAGCCACCGCGCTTTGCTGTTCAAGCTGTTGAACATACGGATGGTTTTTAATTGCCTCAAGATCGTCGGGATCAAGTCCGGCAGTCGCCTGCCTTCCTCTCATTCCCGCAAGCTCTCTCTTCAGGTTTCGTAACTGGTCGCGGGCATCCCGCAACGCCTGATACGGAACCGTCCTTTCAGCTGGTTCCGGCTTCGACAATCCGGCGTCAACCTTGGTTCCGACTGATGTCGGGGTCTTGGTTTCCGCTGGCGCCGTTACCGCCGCCGGCTGATTGGCAACATTTCCACCCTGCGATGTGGACTCAATTGGCGCAGATTCCTGGGTTTTTACATCTCCCATATAGACGATCACCTCCTTTCTACACTTTTAACGCGGTCGTGTCCGCGCGAAAAGGATGTTATGGCCAGAATGTATCGCGGCATGGCGAAATTCACTATTAGATAACTGAAGGAGATTTAGATTCAATTAAGAACGTTTAGCGGTAACTTCAGAGAACCCCTATGAACCCTACCATGGCAAGAATGGCACAAGAGTATTAAATTTTCAACAGAATTATTTATCAACCTCATTATTTTTATGCCTTCTGGTGTAGTACGACCGATTTTGTTTATTTTCCCTATGACCCCCGTACCGTCAATATGATGAACTGCATGCGCCCGTCCCCCCTTTTTACTACTCACACCGCAAGCAAAGCATCTATTGTCAAATTTTCTATACACGAGATCGCGCATGCCGTTATAATAAATTTCATCAAATCTTTTCTTAAAGTAACTTAGGCGTTTTTTTCTTTGGTAATTTTGAAACTCCCCCCTCTTTTTCCAGTAGCAACGCATTTGTATCTCTAGCCACTTTTCTTTATTTTTTTTCCTCCATATCCTAAGATATTCTTTGTCACAATTCTTACAACGGGAATGAAGTCCATTACGACCATTCTTACTTTTATGAAAACTCTCTTCCGACAATAGTTCCTTGCAAATGCAACAAAATACCATTTCCCGCACAAGTTATCTAAAAAAGTGCGAGAAATATATTAGATAACTCAAAAATGTTATACTATCCTCAATGAAGAAACATTTGGCGATTATTCTCTCCGTTCTTGCCCTGTTCATCTCCCTGACTTCATTTGGGCTGTTGTACCTTTTAGACAAGAAAACAAATCAGGACATTAACGACATAAGACTTGAGGTGCTGGATCAAAAGATCGCAGCTCTTAAGACGGAACGTGATCTGCGCGTAGACATTCTGGAAGTTCTAAAAGCACAGCAAGCGGAAAGAGAAGCATTCTGCGCTTACGGCATCAAAGCGGCATGCGAAAAGCAGTAGTAATATTAGTCGCCAGTTTAATCGTTTTACTTTTTCCTTCAAAAATTTGGGCGCATCCCGGCCGTACCGACGCTTCTGGTTGCCACCGGTGTATATCGTGCACGCCGTACGGAAATTTATATCAGTGGGGAGGTCGGCTCTACGAGTATTATCATTGCTACAAGCCAGACATTTCTCCCGATAATTCCAGCAATCCGGATTCTACTATTGAAGATATTCTGAATAATCTCTCTCCCCGAGATGAACCCCCGCCAGTCGTAATCCCGCCGAGAGAAGCTCCTACCCCCTGGCCGACTCTTAAACCCTGGCCCACCATTATCCCTGAACCATCTCCAACCCCCTGGCCAACATACCCGCCGCGCCCCCCTACCCCAAAACCCACCAGATTTATCATTACTCCAAGGGCGACTCCGACAATAGAACCAAGCCCGACCGTATCTGTGACTGCTGCGCCGACAAAAATCGCGCCATCTCCGGAAGTTTTAGGGAACACAAACTCAAAACAAAACGAGAGGGTCAAAATCAACTTCTTTCAGCGAATATGGTATGCTATTTTTGGTTTGTTTAAGAAGAATTAACAATGAGTGATTTTGATTTCTTGCTAAAACCATCAACGCTCTTTTTATTGGGGCTGATAATTATTCCGACACTTCTGCTGGAAGGGTATTATAGAAATGAAGAAGGAAGCGGGAAAAAAGGCGTATTTGGCGCCGCTTCAACTGGATTTCTTGTGGGAATAATCGCTACAATGGCGACGGTTATTCTTTTTAACTCTTTTTAATATTTCTTATTCCTATATACATCCATCTGAACCTGCCGAAGTTCTTTTAGTATCAACCGCTTTTCCTCCGGCCGCAGTTGTTTGTTTCTGGTAATTTTCGCCCTCTCCGCCTGAATTTCTTTGATCTGCTTGCGCTTATCCAGGGAGTCAAACTTTCTCTGTTCTTCCGGTCTCAAAATAGAGGTCTTGATTCCCAACGCGTCTAAAATCGCCATGACTTTACTTCGCTCCCGGCCGGCGTAATCCGGCCTGCCCTCGAAGGCGGCGGTTAACTTCTCTCCGGTTCTGGTCCGCAGCGGCATGTCGGAATATCCGGTGGGGATGCCGGTAATATCGGTGGGGAAAATCTGCGGAGCGAACGTCCGAAATACGTGCTGCGCCCTTTCTACCCCGGCTCGTTTGGGAATATTCGACTTAGCAATCGGTTGGTTAAAATATGTATCTTTATTAGCCTGTTGTTGAAAGGGTTCAGTCAAAAAAGGACTAATATTCAATCCCAAGGGCAAACCATTACCCCCATCTAAAAAGTTCCCGAATGGCAGCAGATACTTGGTATCTAAAATTAAGTTCTTCCCCTCTTTGTTCTTAAACGGCAGTTGGACGCCGTAGCCCCGCTGGTATTCCTGGCGTTGTTCTTCCGGCACTACTTGGTCGCTCAAATTCTCAATCCCTCTCTTGAGCCTTGGATACTTTATCAATCGCTCGGGATGTTTAACTAAAGTTTCTCCGGTAAATACCGATGCCTGTTTGGTGAACGCGTAAAAAGGCACCAACCATTTAACAAGTGCCCGCTCGCCCGGGCTGATCCGGTACGGCGAGAAAATCGCTTCCTCGGCCGCGTCCACCGCTTTCCTGACCAGAGCCGGATCGGCCAACGCCTGTTCTGTCGCCACTCCGGCGTCATCGGCGTATTTTTCTATCGCCGCCCGGAACACGTTCAACTTGGACGTCTCTTCGGTCGCGTTTTGCAGCTTTCCCAGGAAATTGTCCAGCTTTTTCACCGGGTTCTTGTCCACCAGCTCGGCCGCGTCCACCAACTCATTCAAGGCGGCGCCGAAACGCATTTTTCTGATCAGCCCGGCGTCCTCGGCCGCCCGGACAAACGCTTGATTGCCCCCGCCCCGGTAGTTGATGACAGCCCCAACGTAATCCGCCACCGTTCTGACTAGCCCCCGGCCGGTGGCCATGTCCGACAGAATCTGGTTGCTGATCAAATTGCGAATGTGATACGCGGGATTTGCGAGTGTCTTGCCGAATTTCCATGAATTATTTATTTTGTCAAACGCCTTCTCAAAAATCGTCGCCGCCGGAATATTGGCGGTGACAGCGATATAATCGGCAATCGGCTTGGGCAGCGCCGTTCCGGTCAACATTTTCCCGATTCGGGTGTTTTCCAGATGTTTCGGTAAATACGAAAATCCCTTCGGAACCTCTCCGGTGCCTTCCGGTAAAGATTTGAGCCACTCGGATAATTTCTCCGGCGACTTCATCACGTCTTTGGGCGGCAGCGACATATTCGGTTTGACGCCGAATGTTCCGGCGATATTCTGATACAACTTGGCTTTCTCTACGTCTTTTATTTCCGTCCCCAGCCCCACAAATGACGGCTTGACAAATTCCTGAATGTATCCCCCTTTTCCGGTTCTCTGCTTGAAGAATCTCCCTGATATTTTCCGAATGTCTTCGGAGCCGGGAACGCCCCTTTGGACCATATCTTCCCAAATATGGGTCATGTAGCGGCCTTTTAGTCCTTCATACGCCTCTTTAGACAGCAATCCTATGTTGACGGCTTCCTGGCCGACCTCATCTGCCATTTGCCGTATCGGTTCGGCGATCTTGGTGTATTTTTCGTTTCCGGCAATATCCAGCGTTCCTTCCAGCGCTTGCCCGACTTTTCCCTGCTCCTCTTTAGTTAAACCGGTGGCGGCTTGTTTTACCGTCTTAAACAGCCCCGACAACCGTTGAGAGATTTTTAATTCTGTCTCTTTGATCATCGTCCGCATTTTTGGGGGAACTCCATGAAGAGGATCAAAATACTTTCCGACTTTATATGCGGTTTCTCCGGCCTTTTCCGCCAAGGGTCCAAATGTTTTGCTTGTTTTAATTGCTTCAGCCGCTTTCCCTCCGGTTTTAGCCAAGCTCTCCGCGGCCCTGGTCACTCCGGGAATTTTACCGGCAAGTTTGAATAATCCGCCGATTGGGGGTACCGGCGCGGCTAAAGAAGTCGCCAGATTCAAACTTTTGCCAACGTATTTGTTTTTAATCCCCAAGTCTGAAGCCACTCCGCCGCCAATATCCACCCCGCCCGGCTGATCGCCAAAGTAGGTTCTGTTCTTTATCGCCTCCGGAACCGCCCTAACTCCGGCGGCTATTTTCTGAAAGAATCTGCCCGGAGACTTAAAAAGGGTATTGGTGCCGCCGCCCGGGCCGTAAAGTTTCTCTTGACGCAATGTTTCTTCCCGTCCGCCTTTGGCAAATCCGGCCAGACCACTTTCCAACACATTCAGATAATCCAGTCCCTTCCCGACAATTCCCCCTTGCATAAACTTCCTTTCCGGCTTAATAGCCGGAACAGATACCGGTGGCCGCGACTGAACCGCCACCGGCTGTCCCTGGCGGATTGCCTCGGCGTCTTGCTGTGACTTCTGGATTAAACCCTGAACATTTATAGCCATATTAAATCCTTATCTTCGGCTTTAACACGATATTCTGATCCTGTTTTGGCTTCAAGAATTGGAATAAACTGCTGATTCCGCCGGCCGCTTTCTGAAAAATATTCTGCTGCGGCGGCTGGACATACGGCGCGTATTGCGGTCCTAAATCCAGTTTAAGACCGGATTGCTGTATCGGCGTTGGCGCCGGCGCGGCGTTGTAAATCCGATTGGCTTTTTCCGGTTCGATGATATTCATCGGCCGGGTATCGGTCGGCGTCCGCCCGGCTCCGGCCGGCAATATTGATTGGCCCAGAGAAATTTTGCCGTAAGAAGATAGGTTTACTTCTTTAGGCGGCTCAATTTTAACAGTTGTCGGCTTTGCCTCCGGCGGCGACACATAGTTGGTTTCCGGGACCGCCACCTCCTGCGGCTTAACCACTACACCTGCCGCCTGTTTCTGTTCCGGTGTAATCAAGTTTTGATCCAGCGCCTCAACCGCCGATATTGGTTTTAGAGGTACCTGCTCCTTGGGTTGCCCCGCTTCTTGGGCCTGTGGCGTCAGTGGCCGCTCTTCGGCTTTTCGGACGTCATACCACTGTTTGATTGTGTCATTGGTCCCGGCCGCCTGCGCCGCCTTGACTAATTGGCTGCGGGCCATGGAGTCTACCGCCGTCGGATCGGTCACATACCATTCACCATTAAACTGGGCCGCGTAGAAATCCGGGAATTGCGGATCCTGGCCGACCGGCATCAGCTTGACATACTTGGTCATAGACGTACCGGTAGCTGGATCAGTCCCCTGGACCCGGCCGACATCCCAACCGACTCTGGTTCTGGTTACTTCGCCGGTATCCGGATTGACGTATTCGGCGTTCAGGGGGACAATCTTCTCGAATGGCCGGCCCTGCTGATCGTAACTGACCAATATCCCCATCTGCTGGCTTCCCTCCGGCCTTCCCACCATATCGCCGGGGAGCTGCGTCATCACGTTTCCCAGAATCTGTTTCGCCGATTCTTCATCCACGCCCAGCGCGTCTAATTGGTTTGCCGTATTCGCCAATGTTATCTCTAACTTATCGAATTTCTCTTGGATGTCCCTGACCTGATTCTCGTAGTTCTTGTTCGGATAAGATTGGGAATACTCCTCATAAATCTTCCCGCGGTTTTGCAAGCCCTCAAATCCGTCCGGGTTGTTCTGATTGGGCGCCTCGCCATAGAGATAACCGGCGTAAAGTTTCGTCATGGCAATTGTTCTTACCATGGCGTCGGGGATTGCTTCTATTTGGCGTTTGGCGGTATTAAAATTATCGTCTTCGAGAGTAAACGTTTTTTTCATTTCCCGCAAGCTGGTCAGCCCGCCGTCGGTTTTCCGGCGGATAGTTTCCAGCCCCTCTATATCTCCCCGTTCTTTAGGTTTGTCTAAATCGCTTTGGAGTTTATCCCCAAAAGCGTTGATAGAAAGCAGTAAAGATGTGTCATTGGCCGCCACTGCTTCGTCCCGTATCCCTCCGGCCAGCCGGGCCGCGGTCTGAATATCGATCTTGCCGTCATGGTACTGATCCTGAATTTGACGGAATTTATCCAGCCGGCCGCCGCGGAGACCGCGTTCTTTTTCATTAGCCAGCTTTTCCAGTAGCGCCGGGATCTTATTCAACGTCTCCTGGGCTTGCGTCTGATATTGGACGGCTTCGGTAGCCGCCCCGTCATTTTCCGCCGCCGCCGCCAAAACATCATAGGCCGACGCCTTATCCCTTAGCGCCTGTTCGGTTCCCTGTTCTCCCTGGGCCAATTCGTAGAATTTCGCCACCCGCAGCCCGCGCCGGCCTTCTTTGAGGATCTTATCTTGTTCGCTTTGGGCCGCGGCTCCCCACTGGGCCGCCTGCTGCAGCATTTGGGATTGCGCCGGCGTATCCGTCTCCATCCCGGCCGCCGCGGTTTGGTAAAAACCGGACAGGGCGGCAGCCGCCTGGACCCGTTGAAACGACTGTTCCGGCGCCGCTCGGTACATCGCTTCCAGTTTTTCGCCCCTAACCCGTCTTTGGGAATCTCTCATCTGGTTTTGGATCTGAACCTTTTTCTGAAGGGAAAATAGCGGATTATTCTGGGCCTTTGTCAGGTACGCCAGAAAGGATTCATTGCTTTCCAGCCCGTCGCCGTACCGAGCCACCATGTTGGCCATCTCGGCGCCGGCGCTCCGGCGGGCCGCGGTCTTGCCGGCCGCCGCCAGGGAATTGGGATTAAACACCCTTCTGGTCCGGGCTAAACCCCGGTATCTGGTTCTCTGGGCTTGAAGCGACGCTGCTCTGGCTGAAATCATAGACTACCCGCCGGCAGCCTGCATGTTCTGCCGGGTCCTCTCAATAAATCCTCTCGGGCTGGTAAAGCTGGTGGTTCCGCCCCGCTGGGCCATCGGTAGAGAGGATTCCCTCCCCTGATTCTGTGTCTGGTTAAGAACCGGCCCCGGCTGGTTGACCGCCGGCGCTCCCGGTCCGCCAAAGCCGGGAGTCACCATTTCGGCGCTGCCCGCAGCCGAAGTAACTCCCGGCGTCTGGTTCACCCCTTGTATCTGTTCTTGGGCCCGTTTCTGGGCCTCCACCAAACCTCCGGCCAACTGGTACATCTTGCTTCTAAACATCATCAGGTCCTCATCCTTGGCTTCCCGCCTCATGGCGTTCAGCACCGCGTCCACGTCGCGGTATCCCAACTCCTTAAAGGCGTATTCAAACGGCAAACCCATGGTAACTTTATTCAACACGTTGACTACTTTATCCCCTTGCGTCACCGGCAGGATGTCGGACCAGTCAAACTCGGGATGCCGGACCACGAACTTTTCCGTAGCCGGGTCTTTGAAGAAATCAAACTTGAAATAGAAATCTCCCAAAACCTGGATTTTCTCCATCACGTAATCCAGGGCCAGCTCCCAGGAATCGCGCTTGAACACCAGCAGATCAACCATTGACTGGTAATCAATCGCCTTGGACCGGCCGGAATCTGCTCCGCTGACTCCGTAAGTAACTTTCGGCGCCCCCAGGTCGTAGATAACGTCCCGGACCCGGTTGAGGTACGAATCCACCGGGAAGGTATTAACGTTAGTCTGCAGGGGATCAAATTTGGCGGTCCCGTCCGGAGAGTCCACGAAAATGACTCCGCCGGAGCTGGCCTTGAGCGACTCGGGGTCAAATTCGTTCATATTATAGGCCACGTACCGCTGCTGGGCTCCCACCCGGATATAGTCACGCTCATCATTGCTGGCCTCGTTGAACTCCACCTGGGGATCAATCAGAAAGTCAATGTCGGAGATGGACCATGGAGAGCCGGGCTGGGGGATGTTGGGAACGTGAACCCAAAACTTCATCTTCGGAAAAGATTTGTCGTCCTTAAACGCCAGCTGGATCAACTGTTTGCCGATCATCAGGGCGTAAACATTCTCGTCGTCGTACTCCACCAAAGTCACCGACGGCTCATTGGTTTTTCCCGACGGTAAAGAGATCCGCTGGGCGGTGCCGGACACTCCCCACTGGCCGTTATTCTGATGGGAGCTGGTCTGTTTCTCGGTATCCTGTTTAACCTCATGAAGCTCCAGGGGAACCTTAACGCCGAACTCATCAAAAATAGATTGAACCGTCCGCTTTTCCTCGGCAATCACAAAATCAAATTCCATCGGGTCGTCGCCGCGCCAGCCCACTAAAAGATTCCCCATCTTCTCGTGGCTAACGATCTTAATGTCCCATTCCGGATTGTCGGCCGTGCCTTTATTTACCGGATATACCTTGATAAACGCGTCGGCCATACTTACTTGGTTAAAGCAAGCTCTCCGATACGCCCCTTTCCAGAAGTGGTTTCGTTTGAAAACATCCTCGGAAAAATCCTCGACCGCTTGCGTCCGGCTCCGCTCGGTCTCAATGAAATCCTCCGGCATGGTCCGGGCCGGAACGGTAACTTTGGGCGGGTTATTCGACAACCCATACCCGATCTTAACCGTGGTCTTGCCGGCGTAGTTATAAACCGCGTTAGCGTGGCCCTTCTTCTCTTTGGCGACTTTGCCGACAATGGTGGTATAGCTGGCCTGGTCGCCGATGTAGAAATCGTAGCGGCGGCGGTATATGGTCTGCCGGTCGGTCTGGTCCCCTTTTAAGGACTCGCGCCGGTCGCCAATCCGCTTAGCCCATTCCTCCCGGGTTTTGGGAGTGCCCTCAATCAATAATTTAGATCCGGAGAGGTCAATTTTCTGGTCGGCCATAACGGTCGTCAGTGTGCCACGGAAAGGGGAAAAGGGGTATTAGATAACTACACCCCCCAGACGTTTCTGGCGGTTTCCGGCGCGGACGGACTGTCGTCCAGAAAATCTAATGTCACCATCCGGGTAAACTTCTGTTTTGGCCGCCGGAGCTCCAGCCAATAAATCGCCTGGGCCAAAACCATGACGCAGTCGTTTCTGACCTTCTTATCATCCAGCTTGTAGTTCGTCAGCTCGTTGACCAGTTCGGGAATGTTGGGATAGCGGATCAATCCCCAGACCGGATTTTTGTCAAACATGCCGCCGGCCTCATCAGCCTCTCTCTCCCGGCGAAACCGCTTGCTGCCGCCGCCGTCAAATGCCACCTTGAGGGTAGACAGCATGTCGGCCTTCACCTTGGGGACAATCTGTAAAGATATTGGGTTTAAGTGTTTCAGAAACTCAAAAGCGTTCTTGCCGCCCAAAGCCGAGCCGTCAATAATAAGCCGGCCGGGGAAGTTCTTGCACACTTCCTCCACTTTAAGGTACTGCATTGGAATCGGCATGTCTCCGCCTTTAACCCGCCAGAAATGGACGACTTGGTACGGTTCTTCGGTATAGTCAACGGCCATGATGACGGTAAAATCGGCCCAGTACGAATCCCCGCCGGCAAAGTCCGCGGTCACCAGATATTTCCGGCCGGCGCCCCCCTGGTTAATCAGCGCCAAATCCGTATCAATAGCGTTAGTCACCCGTTCCCAGCCAAAATACTTATTGCCGGATTCAACATATTCTCCATAAATAATCTGCTTGCGCAAAACCTCGTCGGACACCGCTTCCGTCTGCTCAACTTCCCGCTTATCAAGAAAAGCGTTGTCATACATGGTCCCCCTTTGGACGTAGAAATTGCCGTTTTCACCCCAATCGGGAGACTTCATATCCTCCTCGGCCATTTCAATCATCTGCATGTAGTCGTGGCCTTCGGCCTGGACGGTGCCCACAAAATGAAGGACTCCCCTCAAGCTCACCAGCCGCGGCAGGAGGGTAACGTTGGTAAACGTCCACAGCTCCTGAATGTCGGCGCACTCGTCGCCGGAAATAAACGCCAGGGACTTGGCTTTGAAAGCCGATCCCATGTCGTTGTAGGACCGGCCCAAGAGTTTAGAACCGGTATAGAAGGCCAGCTGGGGCATGATCTGGGCGTCGGCCTTGTCGTCAACAATCGCCCAATCCTTCAATTTTGACTGGTTGGTCTTGCCCCACTCGGCCTGTAAAGCTCTGGGAATCAGAACGTGGCCCTCGACAATATCCCGGGCTAATCTCAATACCTCTCTGGACTGCTCATAACCGGGACCGAAATTCAGCGTCTGATAAGTAGTCTCATACCAATCGCGGGGAGAATCTACCAATCCCGCCAGTCCCGGCTTGCAGATACAGTGCCAGATGTGGAGGATGGCCTCGATGGACGATTTGCCCCAGCGGTTGCCGGGACGGAGAATATTAACCTTTTTGGTAGCATTTTTAATCCATTGAACTTGGCCCTCATGGAGAGGCAGGCCGAGAATATGCCGGGCGAAGTAGACCGGATCGGTCCTTATCCGGGTAGAATATGTAATCTCATACTCCGGCGATGGTTTCTGCATTTGACTCCTCCAGCTGTTTTACTTCTTCCTCAACGGCTTCTATTGGTTCAATTGGTCCGGGCCCAACGCCGCCGAACATCTTAGCCACGGCTAAACGCAGCGAGTCTTCCTGAACCTTGACCCGGGAACGTTCTATCAATAACCGCTGGGCTTGAATCACGTCGGGGATGGTAACTTCCTCTGGATGTTGTGTGAGCTTTTTATCGCCAATTTCCAATAACCGCTGGGCGAACTTTTCCATGGTAACGCGGGTCGTAGGGATGCCGGGGTTACCTTCAATAATGACTGGTAGTCGGGATGTCTTATCCATGTGTGCCTCGTGGCGCATGAGTTTTTTCCGGAAGGTATTTTCGAGTGTACAGTTAAACTTGGCCATGTAACGTTCTGAAAGGCGGATTTTCCTTTCGTTATTGCGAAGCGCTTGGTCTATTTCAGATCGATAGGGAGAAGTACAAATATCACAAAGGTACATTGGAATCTTCAATATAGCTGCAAATTATCGAGAAAAGAATTAGATAACTAACACATGGTTGAAGCAAACTCCTAAAATTAGAATAACTTTTCATTAGCAGTTAAACACGACAACTGATAATTAGGACGCTTCCGTCCCGTTGTATGAAGATGTGCAAATAATCGTACGGC
Organism: Candidatus Collierbacteria bacterium; assembly: GCA_016219325.1. Classification (GTDB taxonomy): domain Bacteria; phylum Patescibacteriota; class Microgenomatia; order UBA1400; family JACPES01; genus JACPES01. The sequence goes on along the minus strand of JACRNH010000024.1, from coordinate 100,430 downwards.
GCATGGGGCTATTCCGACGCCTCCGCCTACCCCTCGCCTATAAAATGTAATAAGCTAGACGAGATGTACAATAAAATGTACACCATAGATATAATTGTCGTAAAATGTAGATTGTACGACATAAACTAGGCACTACTCCCCGGAAACCGCCAAAAGTCAACAGCCCTGATACATTGTGATGTACTTTTTTTGAACGTATAATGTACATTAAAATATACACTTCTAAAATCTCGGGTTGACGCCTCGATCGCCGCCGTGTTCTCTCCTAGCCGACTCGCGGCAAACTCGCGCCGCCTTTGCGCCCGGACGTGAACCGCAGGTTCGCCAATACATCAAACTATACCAATTTTGAGATGAGCGCTCTGGGCCCCGTGGCTAAAATTTCAGTCTCCATGCCTAATTGATACATATTTATTACTCATATACAACGCTGATAATGAGTGATATGATGGCTGCAGAATCAAAAAAGAAAGGAGGTGATAACAACAAATGCAATCAAATCAAGAACTAACAAGCAACTGGCAAGGATCGCTCGCCACGGCCGGCATGATCCGCAAGGAGATCGCGGACCGCTGGGGACAAGAAGAAGCCGAGAAGTACGATCCCACCTATAACTGTTTTACGTTTCAGGGTTGGAAGCAGCGCGGTTATATGGTCAAGGGCGGCGAGCACGGGATGAGGTCAATTACCTTCATCGCCCGCGAAGTCGAAGAGGTTGACGAGAAAACCGGAGAGCGGAAAATCAAGGTTTACCGCTCGCTTCGGCCCGTTACCTTATTTTACCAGACGCAAGTCGTCAGAAACTAACTTGCGGGTTTGTCATGGCGCCGGACACTTCAGCCGGCGCCAAAACAAGCCATGAAACCACTCATCACGCTCATCATCATTATCGCCGGCCTGCTGGCCCTCTACCAATCCCAAGCCCGCCGGCTACGCGTTTATTCTGACTGGTACTGTACCGAAATATACGGGCTTAACAACGATTGCACCGAAAGGAGGTGATAACAAATGGAATATAAACAAAAATTAGAAAACTTGATGACGCTAACCAAACCATACGCGCTCCGAGACAGTTTTATGCTTCTCAAAGACGCGGACGGATGGACGGACGGATACATAGCGGATTTAACCGGCATGAATACCGAAGCCATGAAGGCCAAGGCGGGAAAAATGACAAGCAGAGACATTAGAACCATAGACAAAACGCCGGAAATCAAACCGCTGATCCCGGACGGATCGCACGCCGTGGAGAACGTCGCGCTTGACCTGTCCGACAACATGGCGATCCTTTATAACCGGACCGTATCGGTCAAGGTAAATCCGTCGTATCTCAAATACTTTTACTCCGCCTATAAACAAATAGGGGGTATCAGTGATCTGATTCTTACTGCGCCGGATAAACCGGTAAAAGTAATGGCAATGGGCGAGCTAGTAGGCATGGTTATGCCTGTCAAGACGCACGCCAATCGTTAGTTTGTCGGGCCGCCGGCCCCGACTTAGTCGGGACAGACGGCCAAACAAGCTAAACGAAAGGAGGTGATCATAATGGACCCAAAAACAGTACAGCGCACGATCAAGCCGCTCATTGACAGCATCAGAGAAGTTTGCTTCGTGCCGGAATATCGGGACAAGGTAACCGATGCGGAATGTCTGGGGCTGGCCGTCTCTAAGTTTTTCGAGTGGGACGGCATCGCTATCTCTAAAACTGCCATTGAAGCTCTCGGAGATGCTAACTTTCATACTCTAGCTGGTAAAATTGAAGAGTTACTAGATCAAGAGTTTAAGGCATAGCAGTTATCTAATACCCCCGGCCCGGCTCCGGGGGTATTCTGTTCTCATGACCCTGGAGAAGCCAACCAGTGGCAGCGTCGCCGTCAAGCTCACCAGCCGCGGCACTTACAGCTGGGTGATTGACCTGCCGATAGCGGACGGAGACGACGGCAGCCAAACGGTAGACCGTCTCAAGAAAATCGATGAACTGTTAAAAACCAGATTCCCCAATTATGTCAAAACAAGCACCACCAGATCACAGCCATTTGATCCTTATAGCGACTAAGGGGGTGAAACGATTATGATGCACGAACAACACTCGCCGGAGATGATGCAAAAAGCCGCCAAGGTAGCCGCCATGATGCGCCAAATGAAGAGCCGCGCCGGCATGTCCTCGGAGGAAATGCATAAAGACGACCGGAAAGAAGCCATGGAGGAGACACCTATCAGACTCAATAAAGCGCTGGGAAAAAAGAAATGAAAAATGCCGTTTCTGATAAAATCACCAAGATCATAAATGAGGGGGTCCGCCGGAATACCCATAAACCGGTATCCCCAAGCAATCCCCGCCGGCCGGTAGACAAACGCCGGGCCATCGCCATTGCTTATCATATGGTCAGGGACAGGAGAGGATCTTAAGAGGACTTAAACCATGGCTCATCGAATCATCCCGGATTTACCGGAAAAACCGCCATCCAAATTCAAAAAGGCCCTGGTACAATTGGCCCACAGGGCCGCCGGGCATAAGGGCCGCTATGGTATATCCTTTTTTATCGGCCTCAAAGAGATATTCCTGGGCATAACCGTATCTCAAATAGAAATCCCCACAATCCAAAGGCGAAAGAAAGTTCAAAAAGGAAAAGTCGTCAGTTTCTTTCCGACGGAGTGGTAATGCCTTCTTTTTCAGCCAGCCATTTATCGGCTTCGTCGTCTTCTCTGCCGCGCGGCAGGGAAAACATTAAATTGATTCTCTTCCGATTCTTATAATACCAACCCAACAGCCCGGCCCGGTACGTAAACGGGTGCAGCCTCCGCCAGGCCCAAAGATAACCTTCAGGTTTTTTTGTTTTTAACATTCCTGCCTATTCTGACTAAAAACACGGTCACGAAATTCCATACCCGCCGCGGCCGCAGTTGTGACTTCAGATAATCAAACATATCCGGGTCTACATCGGGAATAAAAGACAGATTGTATAAAGCGTCCAATAGCGCCGACCGCGCCATGACGGCCTTCTTAATCTCCGTCTCGCCGGTGGTAGATTGGCGCACCAGCTCCGGCAAGGGAGTGGACTTGCGTACCAATTCGGCGGTTTCTTTCATGGTCAACGACATGCTAATTCACCCCTTTCTTTAATTCCGGCCTGGGAATCACGAACCCCTTCTTCTCTAAAGCCGCTTTTGGATCCGGCTTATGGACCGTCAGGGTCCCCGATTCCACGTCTACCACCACGTTATCCTCGGCCGCGATAGTCAGCCGCTGCCGGATACCCGCTATGTCTTTTTTACAATCGGCCTCTACCAAATCCGCCAAATACTTCATTGAATTCTCCAGATTCCGCTTATTCAACAATAAATTATGTTCTTCCTGGGTTAAACTCAATTTTTTAGGATCAGCCATTTGTATCACCCCCGTCCATCGCTTTCGCTTTCTCTGCCAAGTTCTGTCTAAACTGTTGGAAATCGCTATCGGGCGCCGGAGGCTGGGAAGAAAGAACGCCCGGCATCGGCGGAGAGGCTTGTCCGTACTCTTGTTTTACTTCTCTATCAAAATCCGCCAGCTGATTTGACGAGACTGGTGCCGGAGGCGGTTGCGCCGGTTTGTCGGGAGTAACCCCTTCGGGCCTCGGGGTCGGGGGCCGCCAGCAGGATTCGCACCCTCGCCGGCCGCCCGTTAGATCATCTCCTACCAGATACTCCACTTCGATCCCGCAGACCGGGCACAGAAGCGGCTCCCGCTCTACATTGAACACCGACTTTATCTCTCCGGTGTTCGGATTTATGACTGCTTTAGTATCAAGGCTCATACCGGAGAAGCACATGTGTCGCCGGCTTCTCCTCCGGTAAAAGCATTTATTCAGTATTTTACTTCATCTTCCCCTCACTTCGTTATAAACTCCCAGATTCTCGAAAAATGTAGCACAAGATATACCAATCCCAATAATCCCACAATCTCCAATAGGCATCCAAAACATCCGTAACTGCATCCCGACGATTCGTTTGATTCGCTCATTTCCCCCCCCTCACCTTCTGGACGGCATATTTATCTCTGATTGCGTTCCGAATGTGCTTAAACGCCTTCCATTCTTCCAAAGAAGTATCCTTATATCCTAGCTCTATCCCATCAATTAAATCACAAATCTCATCCGCAACCTCTTGTTCCCGGCGGGAGAGAATGGAAGAGATAGCCCTGATAAGTTCTTCGCTGGCAAAATAAGTAAATTTAATCCCGCCATACTCTCCGTAAAATCTCTTTTTTCTCAACATTTTCTCCCACTCCCCCCCCGCTCGTGGTTTAGACTCAATACGATACTTAATACTATTCCAAGCTATATGACGGGAAAGACCATGTTGTCCCACAAACCATTCTCCGCAATCTGGACATTGGGTATTCCAATGCTCGTGTTTGGGGTCTATATTTTTCGCTCGTGGTTTAAGTTTGGTCATTTTGACTCTCCTTAATTGTTATTTTCATATCACTTGAATCTCCAAGAAATCCACAAGCCACATGTTCTACTGTTCCGCATGAACAAAATAAATACATTTGCGGGTGTCTACTTACTTTTTCCCCAAAACCCCCAAATTGGAAAAGGTGTTTATGTTTCATTTCTTTAGTAACTTGTGGTTTAGGTTGGTTAGTTGTCATATAATTATAAAAACAAAATTGCCCCAGCTATAAAAATCCATCCTGAAAGAGTTTTTACTCCCGATGATTGTCCTATAAATATTCCCACCCATAAACTTACCAAAATCAAATAAAGTCCCCATCTTTGTTTGGTGGTCATATCATTTTATTGGCAATCTTGATGGCTTTTTCTAACGCTTCACCAGTGCCAATGCTAAAACCGGGCATTATTTGCATTTCCAACATACCTTCAATATCTGTACAAACTTTCTTTCCAATAAGTTCTTTGTTGCGGTATACCGCAACATCATATCCGTTCAGACAACTTTCAAGGCAGACTTCACGACCATCGGGAAGCATAGTCGTAAAATAATGTCCGAAACTCCCCGGACTTCCTATTCTCTCAAACGAACCCATCGTCAATGCTCGTGATTTAGGTTGTGTCATTTTGGCTCCCTATTCATTTCTGCGTACATTTCTACCGCTTCACTTTTCATAATTCCTCCATTCAGTCCTCCGGAGAGGACTGTAGCAAGATTATTCAATAGTTTTAACTAATGGTATCCCATTAGTTCCAACCGGAATATAAATCTGCGTATGATTAGGGCTTCCAGCCATCTTTTCTTGTGCCTGGATAGCCAGATATTGTAAATAAGTAGGCGTTAAAGAACTATTTATAATTGCCTGACTTTTTGCAATTCCGCCCGCTTCTACTACCCTAATATCTGCTTTTTGGGTTTCTACTTTTACCAACTGCTCCTGCTGTCTGATTCTTACCTCATTGATAAGAACCTCATTATTAGCGTCCGCTCTTTTCTGATAGCGAGAATAAGATGGAACCCCAAATGCAATTCCCCCCAAAAAAGCCACTATAAGAATCGTTAAAATAATTATTTCTGCAATAGCTTTCATTTATTTTTCACCCCCTTTACCGTCTTCCCCTCCTCCAATAATCCACAATCGCCATTATCATCACTGCCAAGATCAGGATTTCAAGTAATTTAATCATTGGTTTTCAATCCTTTTTCCTTCTTGGGTATTTTGACAAAACTAACCGCTTTTCTGGGATCGCCCATTACAAACAAGACTTGAATTGTCATTCCTTTTGGGCAACGAAAATTTTCTAGATTGTCCACCTTGGTCTCGTCTACGATTAACAAATAATTAGCCGTAGGATCAAGCTCTGCCAAAATTAAATTGTCTCTTTTAATATAGTATTTCTTCATCTCATGTCTCCCTAAACTCAAACTCCTCATTATCCCTCATCGCGTAAAACAACAGCCGTTTCTTGATGAGATATTCCCTGGTCTTAAATCCCTTGGTGTCCTCGACAATATATCTCTCCAACTCTTTATCAAAATAGGAAAAGTCGGCTCGGTATTTAACCGGCCGGTACTTTTTCTCCCGAAACTCAAACCCATCCTGCAGGACAAATTCCGGCTGCTGTTTTAGATCCTTTATTGCCCCTCCCAACTCCATCAACACCAATTCGTCGCACCGCCTGGCTTCCTTAACACTGTCGTGGACATGCTTCTTGCGGCAGGTCCTAGCCAGTCTGGTGCCAACACCGTATTTATTTCCCCGAATCCTATAATTCATCACGCGCTCCCCTCTGTTGTTTCTTTATCTTCCGGCAGACAATACACCGCTTTGGATCGCTGAATTTCTTCTCTCTATAAAATTGCTGTTCATATCCGCGAAAAGTAAATAGTTTCTGGCAGTCAACACACTTAATTTCTCTATCCGGCGGCAAATTCATTGAACAACCTCCTTAAATTCATCCAGCGGAATCAAATAAAATAATTTATCTCTTTCTTGATAGTCTTTCATTCTTTTTTAATTTTTTTCTTCTTCCTCAAAATCAAAAATGTTACAAAGTCAGAACGATAATACGGCGTAATAGTAATATCAGAACAATCTATAAAGATGATCTTGTTGGGTTTAATATCTTCAGAAACGTCCATCCCTTTAATCATATACTTAGGATCACTAAATTCTATCCACGCTTCTGCTATCTCGGTAATCGTAAATTTCATTCCCTTACCTCCACGTCAATAACTCCCTTGTCCAACGGCGCCAATTCAGCAAAAGATGCCTTCGAAAGATCCATAACTCTACCATAACCCCTCTCAAATCCGCCGCGGTCGGTACAGATAACTCGTACCATTTTTGCCTTATACCGAACCTCAAGTGTCGTCCCCAAAGACCAGCGTTTAGAGCAAGCCGCTGTAAACCCCATCTCATCAAATTTACGGCCAGAAGCGGTAATCCGGTTAGCAGAACAGCCCAAGCATTCGGCGTCCGAGTTACCATACCAGCTGGCTTCGCCTCGAATGACCGACTGAACCGTTGAAGTACGAATGTCGGATAACGCCTCTTTATTTGGAAGCGGCGATAACATAGTTGATTCATTATCATTATTTGTTGCATAAGCCCTTTCTTTCAGCAGCGCTCCTAAAAACACGCCGGCGATTAAAGCGATAATGATCCAAATCTGGACTTTCCGTTTTTCCATGGTTCTCATACATATTTCATATCTAGAACGCCTCCGGCTCCCGCTTCTTAATCATGGCCAGCAGTTGTCCCTTAAAATCGGACATCTCAACCGGCGTCAGCCGGGACCGGTACACTCTGGCAATTAATTCCCCGGCCTCCGCCAACGTCAGTTTCTCCAAAAGCTCTCCCGGGATCGAGAACCATTCCTGGAGTCGAAAAATTTGCGCTAGCGTCGCTCGCTGTTTTTGTTTCATGTTTTCCCCTGATCCGGTAGCCGCGTAAGTATCCCAACCCGGCTGCCGAAGCAGAGGCCCTAGTTAAAGGGCATCGGCTCTGCCGCTTTTTCTTGTTGTTCCTGCTGCCTATCCAAGCTGGCGGCGTATTCTTCGTACGCTCCGCGCAAGATCGCCTGTCCCGCTTCGTCTAACGGCTCTTCTTCCACCTGGAAATTAACTACCCAGTACTTAACCGTCTGCAGCCGGCCATCAATCTCTTTCTGGGTTTCTACTTTGACGGCCGTAGCCATAATCGGGTACTCCCAGGCATACTTGGCTTTCTTATCTTTCAGCTGTTTAATCAGCTTGCCAAAGCCGGAAAAAGAAGTCACCGCCAGCGACATAATGAATGGGTTAAACCCCTCCAATTTGATTCCCAACAGCCCCATCGTGGTCTTACGGACGCTATTGCCGTCTTTATCGGTGTAATCTCTTAACTGCCGCTTGGCTCGAAGCAAAGCAAACCGCAGAGACGAGACCGACTGGCCGGAATCTCCCATAAAGAACGTGCCTGTTTGGGCTTCGCCGCCGGCGGCCAACGTCACTTTAGTGCTCATCGGCTGCACCATCTTGTAAAAGGGAAGCGGTACTATCGAGGCCGGAACTTCTTCCAGGCCGACAATATTAACTCCCTTCTGGACTAACACCATTTCCGCATGGCCTTCGGCTTTAATCGCCGGCACAATTTCCGCCGGTTGATTCGCCGCCGCCCCAAAAATCTCTTCCGGGGTCTCCGAATTTTCTTGCTTCAGATCGTGTACTTTCTCTTTTAATTTATTCATCGCCTCTAATGCTGTTTTCGTCATTTATTTGTTTCACCCCCTTCAAATATCTAATATTTATTTAATTTGTAAGTTTAATGATTCATGCTTTCCCCCCCTACCCCCCCATGGAGTAGAAAGGTATAAGTCTAATGGCGACTCTTCCTTATAGCCGGGTCGCAGGCATCAGCTTTGCTCTGCAATATATTTACGTCGCTTCAGAGCTTTATCCCCTACGACGAATCTATTTAGACGATTTCGTAAACGCTTAATGGCGCGCCTCCGTTTTTCCAATAGCTGCGCGCCGGTTAATTTCTTGACTTTTTTGGGGGAGCCGCCTCCCCGTTCCACCTGATTGATAATTTGATAAATTCGTTTTGAGGAAATCCGATATTTGGAGACAAGAGGCACTATAAAGTGGCTGCGGCGGTAATCGGCGTAAAGCCGGCAATTGCGCTCAATTTCTTCTTGGGGGTATTTTCCCTTTCTATTCTTGACGTATCGGTGTATAATCTTGGCAATCCACATAAAACCCGCCTGCTTTCAGGCGGGTTTTGTATTTACAAAACGTTTAGCGGGCTACTTAGGTTTCTTGCTTAGGCAGCATTATCGGGATGCCTTCACGGACTTCAAAAATCCTCTTGCATTTAACGCATTGAAGTGAATATTTTCCTTTAACTCTGGCCTCTTTAACCTGCGATTTATCGTCCGGACAGGCTAGTATTTCAAGCAAATCTTTTGGTAAACCCTTATTGTTTCCCCGGCCGTTTTTTTCCATGTGTGCTCCTTCGCCTGATTGTACCCACTTTCTCCCAATTTGGCAAGGTTTTTATTTCTTAAAGCCTCAATCACGGCCAATGCCAATTGCCTGGCCGATCCCGGATCAACTAAATAACCGTTGATTTCATCTTTGACCAAATACGGCAATTCCCCAACTCTCGTAACCAACACCGGCAACTTTGACGCCCATGCTTCCAGCAAAGTTAACGGGAAACCTTCTGAAAGAGAAGGAAGAACAAATAAATTCGCTTCCCAATACATCTGTAATACAGTCTCCTGAGGCAAATCGCCTCCGGCAACCAAAAGTTTTACTTCAGGAATTTCTTTTTTGACTAATTCTAAAGCCTGCAATAAAATTGAAAATCCTTTGACCGGATCGTTTTTACGGCCGACGAAAAGCACAACTCTTCCCTTTTTGTACTTTTTTGTACTTTTTTGTACTTTTTTGTACTTTCCCAAATCAACTCCATTCGGAATATAAACCACATGTTTATTTACATTCGGAATTTGCAAAAAATTTCTCGCTACCGTGATTTGAGCATCATATTTTATTTTAGTTAAAACTAATTTCTCCATCCAATGTTTTTCGTTATAGCCATGCACAGTTACTACTACCGGGATTCCCAATATCAACGACAGTATTTTTCCCGACACCATCGCCGGAATAGAATGGGCGTGAATTAAATCAAATTTTTGCCTGAAGAAGTGATAAAAAATTGCTTGAGGAATTACATAAACCATCCACAATAAACGGAAAATGAAATTTGGACTTTTACCTGTTAGAATTTGTCCGGCGAAGCCGGATCCCGCTCCGCGGGAAAATTGCATTTGCTTAATCAAATTAAGCAAATGCGCCTGTCCCCCGCCTCTAAATCTTTCCGGAGAAACATCAATTAGATAACAAATGTTCATATTCTTTATTTACCCTATCCCAATCATACTTTTTTACCAGTTCGAGACCTTCTTTCACTTTTTTGTCATAAAGTTCATGGTTAATCAATAGTTGTTCAATTTTCTCTGCCAAATCAACATAATCTCCCAAATTAAATAGTAACCCTCCTTCTATTTGTCGTTTGTCGTTTGCCTGCCCGCCAGTCGCTGGCGCTCCAGGCGCCTGCAGGCGGGTCGTTTGTCGTTTAGATAATATTTCTCTGCTAATAGGTATGTCAGCGTTAACTACCGGCGTTCCGGCGGACAAAGCCTCAACTGTCACCAAACCAAACCCTTCCACGGCAGAAGGCAAAACGTGAAGATGAGACTTGGCCAAAAAGCCAATTTTGTCTTCTTCTGAAATTTTACTAACTAAATTAACATTATGTTCAATTTTGAGATTTGAGATTTGAGATTTGAGCTTTTTTCTTTCCGGTCCATCTCCAACCAAAATTAGTTTTATATCCGGAAATCCGTCTTTTAATAAATATACAGCCAAAATCAAATCCTGAATTCTTTTATACTTTACCAATCTGGCAATGCAAATAATTGTGGCATTGTTGTACTTTTTTGTACTTTTTTGTACTTTTTTGTACTTTTTAATGTCTACTCCGCCATAGATAACGCTAATTTTTCCCCGATCAACTCCGGCTGAGATCAGTTTGTTTTTAGTCTCACTTGATAAAGCAATTATCCTATCCCATGGTAGTTTCAACGAAATTCTTTCGGCAATTTCAGTCAGCAAACCATTTATTAACCCCAACCTTTCTACCGCCTTCCCCAAAAAAACGTCCGGATACCAGGCAAATGATTTAGCTTTGATTTTTTTGGCGTAGATAAAAGCCAATATATATGAAGTAAAATTTGTTCCTTCCACCATATCAGCTTCCGGAAGTTTGGTAAAAACAATTTTCGCGATCCAACGAACAAAGAAAAATATTCTTTGTATCGCCGTCAACGGCGAATTAAATGAATAATCCCGGGAACGGCTGACGACAGTCACATCGTGTCCTGTTTCTTTTAGATATTCATATAAACGGATTACTCTGACTTCCACTCCTCCGGTGAAATACTTATTATTACGGGGAAAAAACTCGGTGAACAGTACAATTTTCACTTCTTAGACAATGCGATGACCCTGGTTAATCTGGTAATCTCATGCCGCAAATTTTCAATCATAACATTGCTTCTGAAGTTTAGATAGAACAAAGTAACAATGGAAATATACAAGACAACGTCAACTCCCCGGCCTATTCCCAATTTTTTAGCCAATTGAGTCGTAAGATCAGGCCTGATAACTGCCACCAACACCAACATCCAAACCAATATCCAAAACAAGAACATGCCCCGTCCGATTGAACCCTCTCTGGCTCTTAACCATACCCTGGAAAAAGCAAAAATTAAAAACGCTATGGCGATAACTTGTAAAGGAAATGTAATAAAATTCATAACGATCGAAATGACGCCAAGCGTCATCTGAATAATCTCAGCAATAATTTTACACCGACACTGAAAGCATTGCTATTTTTTTGGCCTTTAGACCTGGAATAATCCGTATACATAACTTTAATCGGAACCTCTTTTAATCTTAATTTACAACGTTTAATTTCATAGAAAAACTCGTTGCTGACCTCCATTTGATCGGTTTTTATCTGAATATTCTCAATCGCTTTGCGGTTAAAAGCCCGCAAACCGGAGGTAGAATCCGTGGTTTTAATTCCGAATAACCACCAAGTTAGCCAATTGCTCAACGTTAAAACTATTTTACGGTCCCAGGGAATTTCGTTCCACCCTGATTTAGTTCTGGTTCCGATGACCACGTCCGCATTTCCACTAAGGATCGGCTTTAACACTTTTAAAATATCATCAGGATCATGCTGTCCGTCAGCATCAAAAGTTGTAACATAATCTATATCACGCTCTTTAGCCCAATATAGCCCGGTTCCCAGGGCGCCTCCAAGTCCGCGGTTAATCGGATGAGAAACAACGATTGCTCCAGCCTTCTTTGCTTCAACCACGGTTGTATCGCTTGAACCATCATTGACAACTAATATTTCTGCATCCTTCAGGCTATGGCGGATACCTTTTATTGTCTTTCCAATCACCGAGGCTTCATTAAAAGCCGGGACAATTACCAGAAGCTTTCCCATTAGACTCTTTCCGGATGAGATTTAAACCAGTCAACGGTTTTCTTTATTCCTTCGGCCAATTTTATTTTCGGCTCCCAATTTAAGATTTGCCTGGCTCTTTGATACGACAAACTGCTGGTCGTTTGCTCGCCGGCTCTGGCAGGCCCGTGAACTTGTTTCCAATCAGCTCCGAAATTTTTATTGACTAGCTCAAAAATTGAATTAACGTCAGTTTCAACAGACGTCCCAATATTAAAAGCTCCTGTTTCAAGGATGTTCAAAGTCAAGAGATTGGCGGCCGCGACATCTTCAACAAATACATAATCCCTTGTTTGTAAACCGTCTCCATTAATAACCGGCTGTTTCTTTTCCAATATTCTTTTTGAAAAAATTGACACTACTCCGGCTTCTCCATGCGGATTTTGCCTGGGGCCATAAACATTAGCGTATCTTAAAGCCACAAACGGAATCCCGTATTGAGCGTGATAAAACCCCAAATAAAGTTCGGCCGACCTTTTCGAAACCCCGTAAGGAGATAGGGGGGCCGGCATCATCTCTTCATTAAACGGAGTTTTTTTATTCCCATACATCGCTCCTCCGGTTGACGCAAAAATAACTTTTTTTAGTGATTTATATCTCACCAATGACTGCATTAAATTAATTGTCCCCAAAATATTTATTGTGGCGTCAAATTTAGGATCATCAACCGATCTGCCAACATTAATATGAGCCGCATGATGATTTAAGACTTGAGGTTGAAATTCATCAACAACTTTAACGACAAAATCCCGATCAGCCACATTTCCCTGCCAAAACTTAGCTTTCGGGTTAATGTTTTCCTTCACGCCCGTAGATAAGTCATCTATAATTCCGACTTCATGTCCGTTGGCAATATAAGCATCTACCACATGGCTGGCAATAAATCCGGCCCCGCCTGTGATTAAAATTTTCATAAGTTAATTATACTCACGCCAGAAATCTTCCCCCCAAAAATAACATTGTATTTATCGCCAGCAACACCGTGCTTACGGAATAATAAACCCATCTCCGAAGTTTATGATTTTCGCCGTTCAACCAACTGCCAATCATTATAAATACCGGAAACATCACTAATACATATCTTGGCATACTGGAGAAAGTTCCGGTTAAAGTCGGAGTTAAAAAAGACAAAAATCCAAAGACGGCATAAGATAAACGGGTTTTTTTAAAACTTATAGAGCTCAAAATCAAAAATGAGACGGCTGAAATCATCTCCATGGAAATCCGATAATATAACAGGGAGAAAAAATCTACTGTAACAGACATCTTAACATAACGCCAAAAAACCTGATACAAAAGAATTATCTTATCTGAACGGCTAGCGCCGAATGCCGGTTGGGAATGGATAAATTTCAGAGAATCATTAAAATGCTGTTTTGAATAAATCATGTAAGCAATCAGCCCAATGGATACAACGCAAATCGACGCAACCGGAATAATGGAAGAAAATTTTACCTGTCCGATGCTCTTGCCAGACTCTTTTAGCTGCAGCCAATACTCAACAGCCAAAGCAGGAATTAAAAATATACCAACGAAACGGGTGCCTGTGGCCATCGCGCCGATTACCCCAGCCAACCACCACTGCTTTTTTCTGGCTGCCAAGAAACTTCCGAACACCAAACTTAAGAAAAAAGCTTCTCCGTAAACCGCTCCTAAGAAAAAAGCGGTCGGAAAAAATAACAGGCATAAGATTATTTGTCTTGACTGATCGATTTTAAAATCAATCCGCAGTAAACTCCAAAACAAACAAACAGCAATTAATGAAGATAAATTCCCTACCAACAAAGCGCTATAAAGTGAATTGAGCGACAAATATTTTGACACCATCCCGATCACCCAAGGGAAAAAGGGGAAGAAGGCTTGAGTAAAATCAGCTACATAACCGGATTCTGAAATTGTCAGATAGTGAACTCCGTCAAAACCCCCCCAAGACCAAATTGAAGGAATTCCGTTTCCCAGTTCAATCAATCTTTGAAAACTGGGGTAAGGAAATAAGAACCCAATTAGGCTGGTTGAAATTAATCCCAATAGAAAAAGTCCTATCCTCCACCAAAAAGTAATTTTAATAACTGACTGTATTTCAGATCTTAGCAACTTTTTCATAAACTTTTAATGTTAGGGAGGCGGTTTTTTCCCAATCAAATATTTTAGCTCTATCCAAACCTTTTCGAATTAGATCCCGTCTTAAGCCAACATTTGACAACAATTTATTAATTCCTTCAACCAAGTCGATCTCCGTCGGTTTAACCATTAAGGCGGCTTCACCGGCAACTTCCGGCAAAGAAGATGTGTTGGACGATACCACCGGCACCCCGCAGGCCATCGCCTCAAGAACCGGCAAACCGAATCCTTCATAAAGACTGGGTTGGACATAAGCAGAGGCGCCTGAATAAATCGCGGCTAAATCATCAACCGGATCCATCTGCACCGAAGACAATACTGTAACCAAATGATTTATCCCAAGACCTAAAATCATTTTCCGTAAATTTATAATTTCCGGTATCGACTCCTTTTCAAATGCCCGGCTGACAATTACCAAATTCATTTTTAGCCCGGCGACAACTTTTAGTAAAACCGGCAAGTTTTTGTTTGGATTGACATCACCCACATATAATAAATATTTCTCCGGCAGTGAATATTTATTTTTGATAGATTTTATTTTAATCGCAGTTACCGGCTTAAATTCTTTATCCACGCCCAAAGGAATGACATTAATTTTTTCCGGAGGAATAGATAAAAATTCAATTATGTCTGATTTTGAATGTTCCGAATCGGTGATGACCGCTTTCATTCTTTTAACCAAAATCGATTGAGCCCATAAAGCTAAGCCGCTTTTTATCCCAGGTTTGAAAAAATCTTTCATCCTAAGAGGGGTCAAATCATGAATGGTAATTACCTCAACCGGAACCGGCGGAAATACCGGTAAAGATTTCCGGAATAAATCAAAGTTCGGGTAATGGATTATATCCGGATTTTTGACAAGATCAACTTTACTAGTCAAAACAATTTTATGGTCAGTCCCTTGAGCTCTAAGACTATCAACCAGCTGTCTGGTATACCTGCCGATTCCTCGGGTTTTATGCCCGGAGTTTAAAGGTGAAGTATCAACTACTATTTTCATTTATTTCCCGAAAACTTTTAAGTTCCCTTTCATTCCCGGCAGGAGACCATCGATGTTTTCTAATACACATTGGATCCCAAACTTGTCAGACTTTCCGGGAGCCAAAGCCGGAATAAAGCCTAAAACTCTGCCTTTATAAACTTTTCCCTGAATTGATACCGGCTCAAATTCAATATAACTTTCTGAACCGATAAAAGACATCTTGTCCTGATCAATGTCCGCTCTAATTCTTAAAGTTGACAAATCAATTACTTTAATTGGAAATGACGCCGGAGAAATAGCCATTCCGGCTGCGATTCCGCCATCATCTACTACCAAACCTTTAAAAGGACATTTTAGATCTGATTCGTCCAACTCCATTTGAGAAATCTCAACTTCCAAAACACCGGAATTAAGATCGGCTTGAGCCCGGTCCATTAAATATTTTTTGTCAGGATCGTCGTTGCCTTCCAGCTTTTTCTTTAACTGCTCGAATGTGGCTCTTATCTTGTTATACGCTTCCAACTTTAATTGATGCCTTTTTTCTAATTCGTTTCTTTTCAGCCGGGCAATTATTGTTCCGGCACTGACGACCTTTCCCAACTCGACAAAAATGCTCTCAACCACTCCGCCAAAAGAAAATCTTAATTCACGGACGGGTGCCGTCACTCTACCTGCCAATACCATCGCTTCAGCCATAGATAACTTGTATTGTAGCAATTCTGCAGAAGCGCAATAACCTCTTGACTCTTAATGGGAAGTTTCGTAAATTTCCCATTGTTTAGTTATCGATTATTCCCACAACTAATTATAATAAGATATAGTTTGAAATCTAAAAATTTAAATTCTAAATATTTATGTGAATAAATTATGAATAAACTATGAATAAACTATGAATAGAAGAGTTTTTATTATTCATGGTTGGGGAGGAAATCCTGAAAATGACTGGATACCTTGGGTAAAATCTCAAATTTCAAATAAGGGGTTCGAGGTCATCGTTCCGAAAATGCCGGATACGAATAACCCGCGAATAGAGCCATGGATAAAAAAAACTACAGAGTTTAGTCGGACAAACACAAGAAGACGACGTCCTGATCGGTCATAGCATCGGTTGTCAAACAATTTGGAGGTTTCTAGAAAAACTTCCGGAGGGACAAAAAGTTAATAAAGTGATTATGGTAACCCCCTGGCTCAAACTGACTAATTTAGAAAATAAAGAATCATGGAAAATTGCCGCACCATGGTTGAAAATTCCAATTGATTTTACTAAAGTAAAATCAAAAGCAGATTCGTTTACTGCTATCTTTTCAGATAACGATCCCTTTGTCCCTTTTTTAGAAAATGAAACAATAATTGAAAGGCTGTTGATCCCAAAAATTGTTGTGTTAAATAAAAAGGGTCACTTTACCGATGAGGATGAAGTAAAAGAACTGCCTGAAGTTTTAAAACACCTAGACTTCCATAAACCTTGCCGATATAAGAGTAGCCTGAATAATACCCACAAGCTTTCCAGGCCGAATTTGACTCCCGGCCACCATTGGATTGAAGAAGAATCATTGTAATAGCGGGTCGGAATCGGGATACTGCCGATTCTCAAATTGAAACTGACAGCCGAAAACATAAATTGCTGGTCAAAAGCGAAATCATTGGAAAATCTTTGGAATGGCACCAATTTTAAAGTTTTAACCGAATAGGCTCTTAAACCAGATAAATATTCCGGATGATTCAATCCTAATACCGTATTGGCCAAAATCGTAAACAGGCGGTTGAAAAAATATTTTCTTTTTGGCATTCCTCCGTCAAGCGCTTCCTGGCGGGAATGGATTCTATTGCCAAACATAAAATCGTATTTGTTATTTATAATCGGGCTGATTAAATCCGCCAATAAACCGGAATCATATTGGTAATCGGGATGGAGCATAACCACCACGTCGGGATTCCGTTTTAACGCTTCCCAATAACAAGTTTTTTGGTTGCCTCCGTATCCTAAATTATTCGGATGCTCAAATACCGTCAATCCGAGTTTTCTTGCCACCTTAACTGTGTCATCAGTTGAATGATCGTCAACCACAATTATTTCACTTACCAATCCTTTTGGAATATCTCCAATTGTTTTAGTAATAGTTTTGGAGGCATTATACGCCGGCATGACTACGATGATTTTAGGTTTTAGCATAGTTTTTTTTAATTAAAGAAATAAGAATTATAAAACTTATAATTGTTATAAAATCTCCGGCTGCCCCCAATGGGGGTTCGGAAAACTTTGCCTCTACCATATGATACCCTTTTTCCAAATCTATCCTCATTATTCCCTTCTCTCCGGCGTATTTAAATTTACTTTCTTTACCGTCAACAAAAATATTCCAACCGGGGAAATAAAGAATATTAATATCGAGCCTGATATTTTCTTCCGCTTTGACCGCTAACTCCAATAAATTTGACTTACTCTTGACAATTTTTAATTCTCCTCTTCCCTGAAAAACTGACGCCTCCGGCAAAATACTATTAACAATACCTCCGTCGTCCCACTTGGGCCGGTATTCGTTATCGCTGTTACTAGTTCCCGCATACGTTTTTAACCTGGCATCCGGATAATTGAAATATTCATTTACCCGCAAGTGATTACGGTTGGTGTAAAAGGCAAGAGCAACTAAAACGATAGCCAATAAAAGCCTGGCCCTGCTCCGCAGGGCCAGGCTTTTTATAACAATCCCAACCAGAGCACTGGCGGAAAAAGCCGTCATCAATAAAAATCTCCACGGCATATCAATATTGATGTAATTTTTCCACCTGTTCCAAATAAACGCCGATGGCTCGGTCATCAAGAAAATAGAAAGAAAAAAAGTTAATAGCAAACTTAAGGCTTCCCATGCCGTCCCAGGTTTAATCCATGTCATTCCGAGCCTTTCGGCGGTGAGCTCATGACGATCGAACCGCTTGACCCGGAATCTATATAAATATCTGTATAAATTCCAGCTTAAAGCTGGAATGACAATGAAAACCGCCAACCACTGAGCGATTCCTATCTGAAATGACATTCCGTCGTTTTCCACTCCCTTCATGGAAAAGGCGTAACCCCAAGGGGAATAAATTAGTTGCCTTAAAGTTACAAAATGATCGGTAAAATAATTAGGATTAAGTTTTTGGGTTAAACCCCGGTAAACCGCGGCAGGCAATAAATAATAAGCAGATAGCCCAATTCCTAAAATAAACATAAAAAATATTTTCGGTATCGATCTTAAAGAGATTGCCACGCTTCGCCCGTCAGACGTGCTTGCTCGCAATGACATTAACAACCAAGGAATAAATGCTAACAAAGCTATTTGCGTCATCATGGCGTGAGATAAAAATAAACCGGCTAAAGAAACCGCACCCAATACAAAATTCACATTTTTATTTTTACCTCCGGAAACGCTGGCAAACAACAGGGGTACAAATACCGCTGACACATGTTCGCCAAGCGCTGCCCTGACGAAAATTACCGAAAATCTATATGGCGCCCACATATATAGAATCGCTGCTATCAAGCCGGCAATATTCCCCCACCTCCTCGCAAACCAAAACATTGCTAGACCTGAAGCGATGTACGTAATGAAAAAAACCGATTTAATGCTGTCGGCAAAAGATAGCCCGATAATTCTAAAAATTTCGCCGAAATAAAATGGCAACCTGTAAGTAAAAAAGAATAACGGATAACCGTGTCCGTTATAAAGTTGGCGGTTGTATCTGACCGGAATTTGCCGGTCTTTCAGGCCCTGTTCAAACACGTATTGCCTGATTAACTGATGCTCGCCGTCATGACTGGTATAAAAACCGGAGTGAAATAGGGCTTTTGATCCGATTAGGCCAAAGGAAATAATTGTTATAACAATTATAAGATTAATAAATTTCTTCATAGGTGTTCAGTCTCCAAAAACGCGGCTTGGCTATTTGGATAATCGACCCGCCATTTTAAATTCCCTGCCGGGATCTCCAATGGAGTTCCGACAAACAAAGTATTTTCAAAATTAGACATCTCTAACCGGTCGATCTTCTTGAACTCAAATTTATCAAACCGTTTATTAAATTCACCATCATTTATCCAAATTTTAGGATCGTAATTCCCATACCATAAAAAATAAATATAGGGCTGGTCATAAGAAGTGGTTATTAAAATCTTTTTATAATTATCTTTATCCGCCATAACGTTATCCACCATTTGTTTATAACCATATTGCCAAGCAGAGGCATATTCCAAAGAAGAATGGATATAGTATTGATGGAAGTAGTGGCTTACCTCAAATAACCCAATAACTAAATAACCCAATAACCCAATAACCCAAAATTTTCTTAAATGCCTTAAGACAAATACTATTCCCAATGCCGTGAAAATTTGGAAGGTCGGAAGGAATACAAGGCTCCTGACTGCTGACGGAGTTCCGCCGGTCAAAGCCGAAGCGGTGGGGGCAACCAAAAACCAAATCCAAAGCACAGCTTTTTCTTTGGATGCCATGAGTCCCGTGGAACTCATGAGACTAATGAGACCCATGACCAAAAACGGCAATTCCCACCAATATAACAGTCCCACATCCGGAGTCCGGTGACGATCAATCCTGTCCCCGTCTAAAAACCAAAATCTTAAATCAAAATGATCTAAGTAACCCTTAATATATTGTTTAGCGTAAACAAAATATTTTAT
Organism: Candidatus Collierbacteria bacterium; assembly: GCA_016219325.1. Classification (GTDB taxonomy): domain Bacteria; phylum Patescibacteriota; class Microgenomatia; order UBA1400; family JACPES01; genus JACPES01. The sequence continues at coordinate 80,630 of JACRNH010000024.1, read as the reverse complement.
GTTGATGATTTTATCGACAGGATTATTACCGTATTTTTCCAATCTGTCGCGGTTAACCGTCAATAGATTATATATTGTCAAAAAACTGGTGGCTTTAAATCTGGATTGTCCGACTTTTTGGAAAAAGACTGTATAAGAAATGGTTAGAATGGTTAAAATGGTTAAAATCACTGATAAAATCAGCGGTATCCAATAAAGGCCAGGTCCGCCAGCTGGCGGACCTGGCCTTATTAAATCCCAAATATTTTTTCTGTAAATCAACAATGTTGCCAATATCAATAGCGGCGCCACCAATCTCAAACTGTGATATGACATCATCGCTATACTCATGAAAGCTACGGAAAAAAATATTGACCATTGTGAGTTTTTATGAAATGCTCTGATCAATAGCCACATCCCGGCGATGAAGAAAAATAGCCCGATATTAGCCTCAAAAGCGATATGAGAAAATTGCAGGTGCCAGGGAGAGACAGCGAGGAGAAAGGAAGAAATTAAAGCTATGCACGTTGTGCGTTGCGCGTTGCGCGTTGGAGATGCTCTACATTCTAAGTTCAACGTTCGACGTTCAGCCTGAAGAAGCAGCTCTTTCACCAAAAAATATGTCACCAATACCGCCAGCGTCCCCGCCAGAGCCGACGGAAACCGGACCGCGAACTCCGTGTTTCCGAAAACCTTTAACACCGGAATTAATAGATAAGTATAGACAGGCGGCTTATAGTCATTAAATGACTGGATAGATAGCGGCCACGAATGACCAAATTCATCTTTACCTGTCTGTAAAAGAGATTTGGCGTTATATGCCAAACTGACTTCATCCCAGTCAAGAGAAGGAGGAATTTGGCCTAATTTGTAAAAACGCAGAAAGGCAGCCAAAATAATAATTGCCAACAGAACAACCTTTGTTCTTTGATCATTGTTTTCTGCTTTTTGTTCCCTGTTCATTGTTTTTTAATAACGTTAAATTGCGGATAACCATTGATATCGCTGATTGTTTTTAGCAATTCAAATCCCGAAGGCGGATTATCAACCCGGGTTACAACCAATTCATCCGGCGCAATCGTTGCTAAATCCGGAACATAAAATTTATATTTATTAAAATAATTTACGTTATAGAATCCAAAAACATCTCCTGTTCTACCCCCATCTTTTGCCTCCTGAATATATTTTTTTGGATCATATTGATTGTAAAAAAGAAAATAAACATACGGCCGGCCCAAGTCAGAGGTTACATAAATCGTCCTATAAGGGCCACCGGTTTCTCGTAAGTAAGAAATCAAATTTTTGTAACTGGTTAACCATTCGCCCGCCCATTCATTCTGATAATAACGCCAGTAGATGAATTGAAAGTAGAGGAGACTGAAAGTAAGAAGTAAGAAGTAAGAAGTAAGAAGTAATTTTGAAATCAGATTGCTGCGTCGCCCCGATTTAATCGGGTCTCCTCTCAATGACAATAATTTCATTAACCCTAAAGCAATTATTATCTGCGGAACCGGCAAAGTCGAAGCACTCCGAAGAGCATGAGGAGTTTCTCTGGCCATCCCGGCCGGAACTGCCGCCAAAAGAAACCAAAAAATCAGCGTTAATTTTTCTTTGGTTGCCATCAGGCTCATGGGTTTCATGAGACTAATGAGGCCCAATATAAAAAAAGGAAGCTCAACCAGATACATTTGTCCAATATCGGGAATGTTTATCCGCGGGTTACGGTCTCCCTGAATAAATAAATATTTTAAGTCAAAGTGTTCAAGATAGTGACCCAAAAATAATCTGGCATAACTTAAATAGCGGTGATGAAAGATCCTACCTATCAAAGTATTTCCGTCCACTTCTATCCGGCTATTTGATTCCTTGATCACTTCCAGATTAGAAAAGATATTCACTTCGTTCCATCGAAGTTTTCCCTCGGGAGAACGGAGATGGCCAAACATTGGCATCGCTAAAATAATTCCTACGAAAACTGATACTACCCACCACTTCCAATTAATAATAGCTTTCCTGAAATAAATTATTGTTAAGGTAGCCAAAAATATTGGAGACAACAATCTATTGGCGTTAAAAGTATATGCGGCTAAAATAAAGCTAAAGACTGATAGAGCTAACCATTTCGGAGATTTTCGGATCGCGTAAAGAAAAAATAAGAATCCCAAGGCGTTTAACAAAACTGCCAGATTGGATTCGAAGCCGACTCGACTCAAAGTTATCGACCATGGCGAGATAGCTATGAGGAAAGCGGAAATCAAAGCAATGTGCGTTGTACGCTGTACGTTGAACGTTGAATCCTCCTGATGATCAAAGTTCTTCAACGCTAGACGTTTTTTCTGGCCCATTAATTCCTTCGTCAATAAATATGTCACAATTATCAACAATGTTCCCGCCAGAGCAGATGGAAATCTAACCGCAAATTCGTTGAGGCCGAAAATCCAAATTGACGGGACAACCGCATAAATATATAGAGGCGGCTTATAATCCCCGAAAGCGAAGAAAGTGTCTATTGGCAAAAACCGGCCATGTTCGTCAAACCCGGTTTTTAAAACCGAATAAGCGTTCCAGCCTAAACTGACTTCATCCCAATACAGCCCGGGCGGATTTTTCCCCAAACCCCAAAAACGGAGGAGGCTTCCTAAAATAGTAATCGCTATCAACCATTTTATTTTATTCATCGCTTTGCTTTTATCCTGCGAAGCAGGATCCCGCTTTGCGGGATAAAAATTATAATCGTTATAACTGTTATAAGAGATATAATCAAACCTTTTTTAAATGATTCCGGAAAATACCACATGGTAATTGTATGGTCCCCGGCTGGGACCGGTACGGCCCGAAGAGCGTAATCGGCAGTTAACACTTTTAGCTCTTGACCATTTTCCAGTTTTGCCTGCCAGCCCGGATACCATGTGTCTGATAAAAACAACAGTTGGTCGGAAGCGGATGAGGTTTCAAAAACAATTTTTGTCGGACGGTATCGCGTGATTTTAACTTTCGCTAATTCATCAGGATAGATTGAAAAATCCTGACCCGGATCTTCGCCCAATAAAATATTCCGGCGCGGATCAAAACTATCCTCATATAATCTGGAGATTAATCTTTTCCCGTCAGGGATCACTTCATATTGCCCTGCCAAAAAGGCCCTGGGATAAGCATCCAAAAACTCCCAAATCCGGAAATCTCCGTCCTGAAAAACCAATTTTTGAGATTCGTCAGGAAGCCGCTTTTTCCCGGCAGTGGGACCAAAATCCAACCATTCAGGATGATCAACTAAATATCTGATTCCGAAAAGTTTCATCAGTTTTACGGTCCTCAAGTTTTCCAGATTCCTTCCTAAAATTACGTCTGCCGACCGCGGTAGATCCAAATCCAATTTGCCCTCCACTGCCGAATGCAACAACACTGACCGTTTATAGTCGTTAAGAGAGTCATAACCTTCAATAGAATAAATCCCAAATTGAGTGGCAAAATTATCTCCAAAAAATTTTCCGTTATATCCTATAAATCTGTTCAGACCGGAATTTTTTTGCAGCCATCCGATAATCGGATCAACCGGATATACAAACATCATTTCGGAAAAAGGAGTAAATTTTCTGAATTGATAAAGATTTTGGGCAAAACTAATAACTATAATCCCAAGGATCGCTGCCGCTATAAACCTCTTTTTCCATATACCTGTCACCAGTAGCGCCAAAGCCATAAAGTAAACACCTGTCGGCAAAATCATATTCCGTAAAGAAATTAGATATTGCTGCGGTTCTCTGACCGGATCGGCTGCCCCCAAACTTGTCTTTGTAATTAAAGTATTAAAGAATAAAACCGCAATTCCAGCTGTTCCGACTAAACCTATTTTTATGGCGCGCTTTAAATTTAAAGGGTCGGATAGCGAAGATAGCCCTATCGCCGCCAATACCGACAATCCAAATGCTTCCACAAATAAAATCCTGTTGGCGATGCCGGTCGAAAGCACCGGAACCTTATACCGGAAAATTGCCTCTGCCCAAGGAATTTTAAATGAAAAACTAGCTGAAATTAAAATTACCGTTACCCAAAATAAAACATCATTCCTGATTTTTATTTTCTTTTTCGCAAACAAAGCAACTACCGCTAATAGCAACGGAACAGTTCCGACAAAAATCACGTGTTCGTAATACCAACCCCCGCCAACCCGGGCGAAATAATTCCGGGTGGCCTCATGGCCGAAATAATCCGGGGCGAATAAAGTTATCAGATGCCTAGCCGGCAATAGATAACCTTTCATGATTTCCTGTATTCTGGGCTGAAGATTTATGTATTCCCGGCTGGACCTGCCTAATAACTCATTGGTGGGAAGGAGATGAAAAGCGGTAAGGGCGAGAGCAAAGGGGAACCAGGCCAAAAGGAGTAAAGAGTAAGGAGTAAGAAGTAATTTTTTCTGCCATATACGATACAAAATATAAACTACGGTCACCGACATAACATAAAGAGTTGTTTGCCAATAGCCGGCAAGAATTGAAAAGACAATTCCTGTCAGGCCAACTAACCACCAGCGCTTAATGGATGATGGATGATGGCGCCGCCCAGAGGCTCTGCCCGGCGGGATGATGGATGATGGGTCAATGATTTTATCGATTGACAAAAGAATCAACGGCAACCATAAAATTGAGTGTGGCGCAGTTATCACTTCCATATTCCATGTGATCATGAATTCCGACAGCATAAATGTGGTGGCTCCAAAAATTGAGGCCGGCTTTCCGAGATTTAAATTAAATAAATACCAATATGTAAATAACCCGGCTAAAAAGAAAGCCGTCAACTGAAATAATGTCCAATAGACAGGTAAAGACAATAATGGCAATAAAATATGCAACGGATAAAAAACTCCGGATTGCCATTCCGCCATATGCGGATTTCCGGCAAAATTGAAAGGGTTCCATAAAGGCAATTCCCAATGGCGGTAAGCATCCTGCGTTAGACGCATATAAGGATAATAAATTCTTAACTGATCTAAGATCCCCGGCCGGCTGGGAACACCCACCGGAAAACCTTCAAACTTTTCGTAATACCATGGCGAAAAAAAGGACACCAAATTTCTGGCGTTTAACGGAATTTTTCCTTTGAAAATTGGAGCGAATGCCAATAAGACCGCCGCTACTATTATTAGTAATGGTAGATAACGATTATAATTTTTATAATTTAGCAATGACATAGACCGTTTTACCATTTGGGTAATAAATCCTATCTATTACTTTTACTTCGTTTTCCGGAATCTCAGTTTCATAACCTATATATAAAGCTCCCGGATCTTTAGGCACATCATTCCAGTCAAACTCTCTGGGGATCTCCACATTTAATATTTTATCAGTGTGGCCCCAGCCAAGATTATTGATTACCGGGTTTCTTTTAACGGTACTTAGGAAATCAGATGGTTTTATCGGTAAGTAAAAAGACAGAAAAATATACGGCGGACCGCCTTTATTGGTTAAGTAAATTTTATCGTACTGCGATAACAACGGTTTAAGCTTATTCACCAATTCTTTACGGCCATAATGCCAATAGTGAGGAAGCTCTTGAGGGATTAAATAAACATATGAATAAAAGAATATTAATAGAGAAACGAAATATAACAAGACAATACCGATTGTCATTCCGTGCTTGACACGGAATCTATTTAAATAGATTCCCGCTTTCGCGGGAATGACATGATTAGCTGAAATGGCGGTTAGAAAAATTGTCAATCCAAAAGCCGTAATTAATGTCCACGGAATCACCAGATTAAACGAGCGGTTGGCAGCCGGAGTCAGAAATGTCAGACTGGCGACGAAAGGACTTAATAATAGATAATAAATCAAGAATCTGGAAGCACTGTCTTTTTCCGATGCTCTTCTTAACATCCAAAGCCCTATCAGAAAAAACGGCAGGTCTATCAAATGAAGATACCCTAATCGCGAAATTTTAAATGGCGGGTGGCTATCGCCTTTAAAAAATAGGAAAACCGGCGAAAAATGCGACCAGTATCGCGATAAAATATCTTTGGCGTAATAATAGGGTTTGTTGTCAAAGAATCTGGAAATTACCGGTGTTACTTGTCTAAGTCCGGCCTTGGTATGAGCATCCCATAGCTGCAGCCTAACATTATCATTAAAAAATACGCTGGTGGTTCTGGCTCGACCGGTTAAAATAACCGGATTCGCCAGAGATTGAATAATAATAGGCAATAAGATCACCCCTCCGACTGCCAACGGAATGATCAACTGTCTCCATTTTTCTTTTATTTTATTGAAATAGATCAAAATAAAAGCACATAGAAGCAAAGGGGCTGTTACCCGCGACCCATAGTAGCTGTATATTGCCCCACCGAAACTAATAGTAGATATCATCCACCACCAATTAATCATTGTCATTCCGGACTTGATCCGGAATCTATTTAAATAGGTTCCCGCCTGCGCGGGAACGACAGTGTGATTTAATCCCTTTATTAGGCCTAAAATTCCCAAAGAAATAAAAAATACTTCTATGCTTACCAGCATGGCCATCCGGGACATAAAGATGTGCCAGGGGTTGATGGCTAACAGAAAAGCAGATAACAAGGGAACGTACGTTGTACGTTGTACGTTGCGCGCTGATAGCTGAAATTTTAGCATTGAACGTTGAGCGTTGAGCGTTGCGCGTTGATCAGTATCCGACGTTTGTGCAACCAACAGTTCCTTTGCCAGAAAATATACTATTAATATAGTCAAAGTTCCTAATATTGCTGAGGGCAATCTGACGGCGTATTCATTTAATCCTAATACCCATACAAAAGGTATTGCCAGCCAAGCCTGCATCGGCGGTTTCCAGTCTCCAAACGATTCCAGGCTTACCGGCCAAAACCGGTTATATTCGTCGCGGCCGGTTTGAATTAATAAATAGGCGTTGTATCCGAAAACCGCTTCATCCGAGTATAGGCCGATCGGGAATTTATCCAGATATGCTACCCGCAAAATAAATCCTATAAATAAAATCGGGATCAATAATTTATTCATATAGATTCCGGGTCAAGCCCGGAATGACAAGTGATATATCCATCTTATTAACTCGTAAAACGCGGTTGACATTATCGCCAATTTAAATCCGGACCGTAACTTATCGGAAAGTGTATTTTTTAGAATAAAATAGAAAATTATTAGACTAATCGTTATATTCATATTTTTCTTTTTTGATAAATAATGCCATTAATATCCCGATGCCGGCTAGCGATAGGGCATTGGCAAATTTTCTTAATCTGGTTTCTTCAAAAACCACTTTGACAAAATGCTGTCCTTCCGGAACCGGAAAAGTGATGATCCCCCGCCAATTCTGATCATATGGCTCAACCGGAACTTCCGCGTTATCAACATAAACTTTCCAGCCCGGAAAATAAAGAGTGTTATCAGCAACTTGAGTCAAGACTTTAGCCTTAATTATATATTCATGCAATTCTGATTGTTTGGTTATAACTTCAAAATTTATGTTGGCGCCAGATACTACCTCTAAAACATCTTTTGGCCAATAATCCTGAAATCTGGTGGACCAACGTGGGGTAGCTTCTCCGGTATCACCGGTGGTTTCTACAGGTCTGAAAAAATCTTTGTTTTCCCTGGGAAAATCGTAATAGCCTTCAACGTTCCAAGTTTTTGATGACGTTATGACTAATAATAACAACCCTATTAAAACTACAAATTTAGGAAGTTTCGCTGAAATGGCTGCTGCCATAAACGGAACGGAAAGAGCTGACAGAGATAAAAACCTCCAGGGAAACTGAAAATATCTTAACCATAAAAAAGCTTGGGAAACCGGACCGGATAATGGCGTCATAAAAAATATTGCCGTCAGTATTCCGACTAACCCCGTAACCCCTAATATTTTGGAGAAATTACGGTTAAACAAAAATATTAATGTTCCGAAAAGACTTGTCCAGGCAACCCATCCCAAACTTACCGTAAATCCGCTCGCCACGCCATTTTCCGGGCCTAATCCAAATCTCCAGGAGGAAAATATTAATTCTTTAAATACCGGAAAGCGGGTAATATAAGAATCCTGCAACCCAATTAAATCTCTCAACGTATATTTCCCCTCTGCCAGGGCCGGAATCAGAAAAAAGGATGATATCAAAACCCCTAAAGCAAAAGCCGCGAGGATAGATAACAATCTTTTCGGCTTAAAACCTTTGAGCCGGAACTTTGCTAACAGAAAAATTACTAATAACCCAAACGACATTAAAACCATCGCCTGGTGTAATAAGATTAAACCGGAAAATGCTAAAGCCGCCCAAGCTATTTTTTTCAGGGTCGTTTTTTCCGACAAACTATCAAAAGCTAAAAATACCCACGGAGAGAAGGACAATGCTGTGTGCTCACCTAAAGCCCCTCTGACATATATCAAGACCAGGCGATATGGTAAAAATAAGAAAACTAAAGCTCCTGCTAAGGCCGGCAAGATTCCGATGTGTCTTTTTAACAAAAAGAACATTCCAACTCCGCCTAAAAGATAGAATCCGCCAAATAATATTTTCATTGTATCTACCATGGTAAAGCCAAGAGATAGGAAAATATGACCAAGATAATGATTCAAGGGATAATGGAACATCGGAACCGGAGTCCCGTATCCCCGGTTAAGATTCCCACCCCATCTGGGGATAGTATTCCCTTCATTCAAGGATTGGGAAAATCCGGCTTGACGGTAAGAGTGGAGCAGGATATCATGGGATTTCCACAGTTTGTTTACCCGCATCGGCCATAAAGCAGCTAACCCTAAAATCAGCAATATGGAAATCGGCAATATGGTTTTTTTCATTTAATTCCTGCGGCCAATATTCTGGCTCCGCCGGGCAAGAAGAATTCCCTAATCGTAGTCAAGCCTCCAATTCTCCGGTCCAGTTCGTCAGCTTTACCTATATATAGTATTCCGGCATCAACGAACTCATTCCTAAACCTGTCAACCACAAGTTTATTTTTGTCAACCATATTAGCAGAATACCAAATTAAATAATTTCGGGTTTGCGGATGAATATCCAGAACAACAATTTTCTGATAATTTTTTTGATTTTCAACTACATATTCAGCCACGCTTTTTAAAATATATTCAGGCTGAGATTCAGAAGTACGTTTGGCATGAATAAAAATATTTTGAACCGTGGTCAATGTTTGGAAAGAGAAAACCAATATCATTAATCCAATTCCGGTCTTCCCTGATATTTTGGATGCCGCCCAACCTGACATTACTGTCCAACCCCAAAGCGACATCATTAATGGCCTTGAATCGCCCAAGTTGACAGCCAGACTTCCTAAAATACTTCCTGACAGTATCAGGAATAAAGAAATGTAAAACAGCCTGTCTATTTTTTTAGACCAAATCAAAGAAACGAAAACTAAAATTAAAGTAATCGAAAGCAATAAACCGCTGTTGCCGGTTAACAAAAAGACCGGATCTCCGGTAAAAAACAAATACTCCGGCGACAATGAGGCCATGAACCGCTCCAAAAATCCATTCAACGAAACCTGTCCCCAATAATTCCAAGGCGCTTCTGCCCTTCGGGAAAGTAAAATATGCCAGGGGCTAACCGCCAGAAACAGGCCTGTCCATAAACCGGAATCACTGATTAAACGACGGGTTTTCCCCGCATAACTCCAGATCAGAAAAACCGTAACCGGAATAGTCAAGGAATAAACGATTGCAAAAGGCAATCTCAACAATCCGGCATTATATTTAACAATCCCCTGAAGATACATCCCCAACTCCAATTCTGCCGGAGATAAATTTGCCGGATTGGATTCTAAATTTACGGTCCTCAAAAGAGTGCCAAAAATAAATATACCAAACAAAACTGCAAGCTTAAGTTTCATAAATTGTAGTTATTTAATTTACAATATTCAGACTTAGTTTTTTGTTGATCGTCAGGAAAATAGTAAATTGAATAAACCGGCTGTCCTATGTCCATAATTTGTTTTTTTAATTCAAAAAACGGTTTGCTCGGGTTAATCGTGCAATCCGTAGTTGTCCAAATTAACTTTTGCGGCAATGAATTTTTGTCAAAAACAACCCAGTCTCCTCCGGAAATAATTGAAGATTCAAATTCCCCGTAAAATTTAAATTTCCCAAAACCCTCCACTCTTTCAAATCCATTTTCATCCGGAATATTGTTGACTATAACCGATTTTTGATAGTATGCCGGATCAACGGAGTTATTAAATAGAATAAACTCATGCAGACTTCTGTTCCCGACAATAATAACATTGCCGTTTCCCGTTAAATTATTCATCTGCGCTGTTAATTGTTTGGTTTGCGGATACCAATTCCAGCGCAAGCTGTTGTTTCCGGGAATTATGTAAAAGTAGCCTTTTACAAAAGACGCCAACGAAATTGAAAAAATTAATGTCCCTCCTGCCGCTATTAATATCCCGGTTCTCCGGGAAAATTTTTCCAGTAATTTTTTAGCTCCAATCCCCGCCATGACCGCTGCCGGTATTGACGCGTCCAGAGTATGCAGTGAATTGGGAGTAAATATCCCGATTGCGGAAATTAAGGGCGATATTAACCACCAAACCGGCAAGATGGCCAACATTTTATTTCTAACCGATACTGCAAATCCCACCGGAAGTAAAACTAAAAGTAATAAATTGTAAACTCCGCTATCCGGAGTTTGAAATCTTTCATTGAGATCTCCGCTTAAAAAAAGAAATGCCGGCGAGAAATGCGAAAAATATTTTTCTGCAAACTCTTCAAAAATAATTTTGGGTTTATTGTAAAAAAATCTGGTAACTATTGGATTTTGTCCGGGAGGATTAGCGCTGATTAAATTCCACAATCTTATTTTATAACCTTTCTGTCCTAAAAAACTTTCGTATTTTCCCCTCCGTAACGTCATTTCCGGTGACTTAATAATAAATATTAGTAGAGGAAATAAAACAACTATTCCGTAAATGAAAGCTATTGCTACCTCTTTTAAATTACGTTTTATCAAGCTGAAATTCGAGATAGCCAAAACCGTAATTAATATTGGTCCAGTTAATCTAGCATTATGATAGCTCAAGGCTGAAATCCCAAAACTGATTGCCGAAATCAAAAGGTAAATCCGTTCTTCTTTTTTTCTCCACCATAAAAACATCAATAATCCTCCGCCTAAAAAGAAAGTTGATAAAGGTGACATATCCGCAAATCTGGAGATCAAAACGTGAGCCGGAGAAAAAGCCAGAATCAAACCCGCAACGACTGTAGCCAACTTATTCCCCGTCAAAATCCAGGCAATTCCCATAACTACTAAAATTGTGGCAGAGCCCAATAAAATAGACGGCATTCTAACGGCCATTTCTGTCAAACCAAAAAAATAAATAAAGGGGACCGTCAAATACGAATAAAGCGCCGGGCGCCAATCTCCGAAAGCCCGCAGAGCAACCGGCCAGGATACTCCGAACTCATCTTTTCCTGTTTTTAATAACGAATAAGCGTTATAGCCAAAAACCGCTTCGTCAGCGGTAAATCCCGGCGGAGAAACGTTATGCCAAAAAAATCTTAAGGAAAAACCTATGACAAAAATTGAGAATAAGACAGAATAATAAATATTCTTCTTGAATCTTGAATCGTGAATCATGAATCGTTAATCTCCGGTCAACTCGTAAACCCTCGTCTCACTCTCCTGAAATACTTTTTGTAATCCTTCATCATCCAGATCTTCCAGACTTAAAACGTATTTAACATTCAAAGTTTTCGCTTCAGGAGAAGAGAAATTTGAAGGCCTGATTATCCTGCCGTAATTTGGGATAATTTGATTATTGTTTTCCAATTTAGCGATCTTTAAGGCATAGCTTTTCAAGTAAATCGGATCATAGCCTTCAACCGATTTCAATTTGTACATAATATTAGCATTAGGCGGAAGCAATTTACGGTCTAAAGTCATATATCTATCATTTCCTTTCATATTTTCCTGTAAAAATTTTATCGACGGAGTTACCGGATATAAGTATTCTTTTGGTGAAAAAGGGGTAAATTTCCAGCCGAAACGGAAAAGGTCTAGAATAGAAAGTAGAAAGTAGGAAGTAAAGAGTAATGAATAGATTTTTTTAGGGAAAATCCGAAATCCGACACTTATTAGAACTACAGCTCCCAACGTAATAAACGGAAAAATCAAATTTCTTTGCGAAACCAGTTTGGCATCCGGAGAAAACTTACTGCTAATTACTAAAAGCATGAATAATAAAGCGGCTAAAATGGCTAAAATGGCTAAAACTTTTGGCAATAATCTCCGGGGATATTTTATAAACTCATTAAGCCCTATCGCGGACAAGACGGATAACCCAAAGGTGATTAAATATGAAAGTCTGGTTGGCTGAAGGTCTTTTAGCATCGGAATATTTAATCTGAAGGGAATTTCTGCTATCGGATTCTTGACTGCGAATAACAATCCAACTACCACCAACAGAAGACAAAATCTATGTAGATTGACCATGCTATAGCAGAGTGAATCTACATGATTGTTTTTTGAGGATTTGATGAATAGGCCTAAGCAGGTGAATATTAAAGGAATTGAACCAATATATATGATTTGCTCGGCATAGTTCCATTCTCCGCGGTAGTTCAATGTTGCCGGATTGCCAAAAAAATCAGGAGCGATCAATTGGACCAGCTGGCGGGGACGGATGAAAAATCCTTCGCGGGATAAAACATCAGCCTGCTCAACCGAACGGTTAGACAAAAGAGTAAATTTAAGCGAGGGAAGCCATTGTGGAGAGGTAATAAGAATGAATAATGAATAATGAATAATGAATAATAAAAAGGATCTTTTGGAAATTCCCAGACGGATAAACCAATATAGTCCAACCGCTGCTAAAAGGTAAAATGTAATCTGAAAATGCCCGGCAAAAAGGCTGCTTGCTAGCGCCGCTTGCAATATTACATGCCATTTCCACCTAACTTTTAACTTTTCACTTTTAACTTTTAACCTATCTATCGCAAGTAACGCAAGCGGTAGATAAAGCCCTGCATGCCCTATATTTCCCCACTCCAACCAAACTAAATTAAACGACGAAAATGCCCAAACCAACCCACCAAAAATTGCCGCCAATTGTTGAATCCCGCTATTTTTTAACCACCAAAACATGAATAATGCTGTCAAAACTGGTTGGATAATAATAAAAGCCGTCCAGGCCAAAGGGAAATCGTTAATCAACATAAAAATTATGTTTAAAGGATATAAAATTCCAGCCTGGATATTTTGAGCTGAACCAGCAGCAAATCCGCTAAAAGAGTAAGGATTCGCAAGCAACTTCGATAAGGGAGGATCCTTTAAGGAGAATCCTTTAAGGATATTACCTATTTGTTCCATGGCTAATTTCTTCCATGGGTACTGCTGTAGAACAGGATCGGTTAAAATATAATTTTTAAATGGCACTCCGTTAGGATAATTAACCGAGTAATAATCCCGAAACGGATGATATAAACCGACTAAAGCATCTGCCGGAATCGGAAGAAGGCCAAAAACAATAGTTTTATAGAAAAACAATAATGAAAATAGAATTATCGTGATCCAAAGAAACTTTTCTGTTTTAAAATCCAATATGGATTGCTAGATTGCTAGATTGCTAGATTGTTTTCAATCTAACAATTCAACAATTTAACAATTAAACAATTTTCTAATCTCTTGGCAAAATATTTCCTGGCTAAAATTTCCCGATCGGTTAATTGCTGACAAACTTATTCTTTCTCTTAACTTATCATCGTCTATTATTTTCTTGGTCAAGGATATCAGCTCCCGGGGATTACTCCATAAAAATCCGTTCTCTCCATTTCTGATTATTTCCAATTGACCTCCGGCGGCGAATGATAGGGGTACAGCCCCGGCGGCCATAGCTTCAACCGTGCTAATCCCAAAATGTTCCGCCCGTTCCGGATTGTTGTTAAGATCGGCGCCGTATCCGGCAGCATGCCAATATATAGATGATTGTCCGTACAATAATTTTAATCTTTCATGTTCTAAATCGGTTTTAACAGCAATAGGCAATCCTTTTATTTGAGATCTTAATCCTGATATTATTTTCAAGCTTTGCGGATCTTCAACTTTTCCGACTATTACCATTCTCCATCCCTTAATCCCGCTTTTAATCAACTCCTTAAATGCCTCAATTAATAAATCGTGGCGTTTAAATTGAGAAGAAGAACTAAATCTGCCAACCGTCAGAATAAGTTTATCTTTTTCCATTGGCTTAAACTTCTCTGTTTCCACCGGAGGATAAACTACTTTTGAGTTTATACCGAACTCCTTGTCGATAAATTTTTTGGTATATTCCGAATTGCAAATTACTTTCGCCCCCAAAAGTTTTAATTTATTTTTCAGACTTTTGCCATCTACATTTTTAAACGGAGCCTGAAAATGAATTACCTTTGTATTAAAAAGGGGCAGAAACGGAATACTGCCGTCCGAAAGCCAAAATATACCATCGTAACTTTTGATTTTACTTACATCGGCGATTTTTCCAACCGCTTTTACGCTATTTAATCCCAATTCAAAATTCTTTCCCATTCTATCCAAATTTTCTTGGCTGGCAAAATCAGCGGAAACCGAAAAGTCTTTGCTCAAACAACAAGCCGCGGTTAAAGCGTATCTTTCGCCGCCGCCGCCGATATGCCAATATGGAGAATGAATCAATATTCTTTTCATTTCATCTTATTAATAATTATCATTGCCCGGCTGGCTGTGTTTTTATCGGGATGAAAAATGATTGACGGAGACAGCAAATTCATAATCAAATTCCAACCAAACTTTAGCAAGTAAATAAATTTATTTAATTTTCCAAATTTTATTTCAAACATATGAATGCTGAAATTACATTTATCCAACCAAACTCTGCCTACTAATTTATATGATATTGATTTATGTTTCTTCACGGCATCTTCAAGCTGATCCAATGTCAATAATCCAAATTTCCGGTGTTCGGCAAGATACGGAGGGACAGGCTGATTTGCCTTAGTAAATCTTCTAACCAATTCATCTTCATATTTTTCGTGTTCTTTTGAAGCAAAAGGGGCAATTGCGATCACTTTTTTTAAAGAGATATTATTCATTTGAGAAAGCAAATTTAATCTTCTGCCAGCAGGAATATGCTCAAGAGTGTCAACAGAAACTACATAATCGTATTCCCCTTTCTGAAATGGGAGCTTATGGCCGTCATAAAGGACGTCTGCTCCTGCTACCACATCAGTAGTCACGACTTTTAAATTAGGCAAAAATTTTCTCATTTCGCCCAATGATCCGCCAACGTCTAAAATTGAAGCTGTTCTCGAACTCAAATTGCTTTTTATTTCTCTAGCCACTAACCAATGGCGGATAAAAACATCCGGGGGCAATAAATATTTACTTAACATATTTTTTATATCCAAATAGAATACCAAAACAGGCAACTGCGGAAACTGCCAATCCTAATTTAAATAGAAAATATTGCGAATCTTTCATTTTAATTATAGGCTCAAACTCCTCTGCCACCGCTTTTGTATTGTAAAGAATCTGGTAGCTGGCATCTTTCCAATCAATCCTGAACTGGTCTCCGTAATTCCACAATCTTAAATCCCAAGGCCCATTTCCCGGAACCGAATAGTCCACAATCCACTTGACTCCCATTTTATTTAGTAGCTCAATTGTCGCCGGATCGCCTTTAGGGAAATCCGGGCTGACTATACGGTTTTTTTTCGAAAGCTCTTCCGGAGTATACGTCATCCTGACAATTTCTTTGTTAATCAAAGGATCATATCCCTCTATTGTTTTAATCTGATACTGAATATTCATATTTCCTTCAAACCCGCCGAAAACTCTGCCCGTTCTTTTGCGTAATTCCGACAGCACCGGAACATCCGGATACCAATATTGAGACAGCGCAAAAGGATTAAATTTAAGATAAAAGCGGAAAAGGTCGAGAATAGAAAGTAATGAGTAGAAAATAATGAGTAATGAACGTACTCTTTTGGGGGAAAAGAATAAATTAACGATTATTGCAATGGCAGCACTGAATATTATAGAGGGGAAAATTAAATTCCTTCTGGTTACCGGAACGTTAGGATTATTTGAAATATAAGTCCAAATCCACATTCCGGAAAAAACTAAAGTTATGGCAATAATAATTTTGACTAATAATTTTATTTGTTTCTTTTTGGATATTTCAGAAATATAATTCAGACCAAACGCCGCCAGAACCGCCAAGCCGAAATCGACAATTCCAATTAATCTTGAAGGACTGGAACTGGAAATTACCGGAATTCTAAGTTCAATTAACAATCTGCTGACGGGACTATCAACCGAAAAAATCAACGCGGCAAAAATCAATAAGATATAAAATTTAGTTTTTCTAAAAGTCATGAACATTCCCGTTATCGCTAAAAACAGGGATGCTATTCCTATATATCCACCCATCTCAACATAAGAGAAACTTCCCCAATTATTTCTGGTTACCGGATTTCCGAAAAAATCAGGAGAGAAGAACGTTAGTAAATTTTCCGGTTTAATCAAGAATGCCCTGGCCCAGCCGGAGCCGTCTATCAGGTTTTTAGCCGACTCCATATACACTTGGATTGAAGGAAAAACTTGAGGGGCAGCGAGGAAAATAGGAATTAGTAAATAGTAATTAGTAAATAGTAACAATCTAAATTTGTTTAAAGACCAATTTCTATACAAAAAGTATCCAATAATCGTAATCATAAGGTATATCGAAGTCTGTGGGTGGCCGGCCAGTAACGACATTGTTATCGCGATAATTGTCAAAAGAGAAATCTTAACGTTAGTTTCATTGCTTTTTACTCTTTGCTCTTTACTTTTTACTCTGTCTATTCCATACAACGCCAACGGCAACCATAGAATCGCATGACCAAGAGTTCCCCACTCAAACCACGATGTCATAAAACCGCCATAGGAAAATACAATCGCACCAAGCAGACTTGAGATTGGAGATAGAGATAGAGAACGCAGGAATAAAAGCATAAATAGTCCGGCTAACAAAGGTTGAAGCAGAATATGAAATGACCAAGCCATCGTTTCAGGCAAAACTAAAAATAACAGCGTGGTCGGATAGAATACTCCGCTTTGCCAATTTCCAAGTTGTGGGGTTCCGCCAAGATTATATGAATTCCAAATAGGGATTCTGCCAGCTTTCAGTTCTTGGGCGTTAAATAATTTCCAGGGAATAATTTGCGAGACTACGTCTGAAAGTGATGAATTTTTGACCGGAAGATTATAGTACTGCTCCCAAGGAGAATAAAAATCTACCAAAAAATCCAACGGGGCCGGAATCCGGCCCCGGAAAAAGAAGGGGTAGGAAAAAATCAGCCAGATTAAAGAAAATACCAGATATGGTTTAATTTCTCTCCAATTAATTAATTGAAACAATTGCCTCTTAATCATTTTTTGGCTTTAAAGAAAACTTTGAAACGATTATTATTAGAGGAATTAAATAAGATAAAGTGCTTATCGCATAATTGTCCCAACTGAAAATTCCCCGTAGCGACATCTCTGAAATCGGAAATAAAAATGGGGTTTGAAAAGATATGTGACCCAGAATATCGACCAAGATATGAAATAGCCAAAATATAATCGGCCAGTGCCATTTTTTAGACAGCAACAACACAATCGCAACTATTCCCCAAATTATCAAACTGTGGGAAATACCGTAAATATAAAAAATGATCTTTGGTAAATCAGACCAATCCGAAAAAACAAACAAACTATTCCATATTGAGTAAGGAACAAATGCTGTCAAAAACGGCAGATCCGGAAATATGCTCCAGAATGTCGACCATTTTAACTCTTTTGATTGTTTTTTTGGGGTTAGCGCCGCCCCCCAAAGTCCATGTGCTGCGATGTTCATATTCTTTTCCTTAAAGACAACCGTAAAACTTTTTTATATTTCTTTAATTCATTCCTAATAAACTTTTCCATCTTCTGACGCGATATTCCACCCTTTCCCTTCAGCAATTCCAACCTATTTAATGTTAAAAACTCGTCAAGCGCTTCTCTCCAATCGCTCATATACATCGGTCTTTCTCTCTCAATCTGAAGTTCGGCAAAAGATAAAAACTGCTCTACTAACAGATACAGTTGACGGAGTTCTCTCTCCAGCATGTAATTTTTGGCAATTAACGCGTCACTTTTGACAATGCTTTTACCCTTCCAATTAGTCATTCCCAAGTTTTTTTGCCTTCCGCTGGCTCTTTTAATAATTAGCTCCGCCGCGGTGTATCCGGTAATCGCGTAGTGAAACTTATTTTGGACAGTGGCGAAAAATCTAATGGCGTCTTTTGTTTTAGAGTTATAGTCCACGCTGGTGGCAAAAATTTCTTTTACTTTTTCGTATAAATTCTTTTCCGATGCTCTGATTGCCCGAACACGTTCTAAAAGTTCATCATAATAATTAAATCTATCTCCTGTTTTTCCTTGAGATAACCTTTCATCATCCATCACGAAACCTTTAATCATGTATTCTTTTAAAGTTTTAGTTGCCCAAATCCGAAATTGCGTACCGCGATAAGAATTTACCCGATATCCAACTGAAATTATTACGTCTAAATTGTAATGAAGTACGCTATAAACTCTTCCGTCTGGTAGATGTTGTGCAAATTTTGCACAAGTTGTAGTTTGATCTAATTCTCCAGTCTCAAAAATATTTTTTATGTGTTTAAAAACATTAGTCCTATCTGTTTGGAAAAGCTGTGATATCTGGTCTTGATTCAACCAAACGGTTTCTTTCTCCAGTGTTACTTGGACTTTCAACTGACCGTCGGGTGTCTGATATAAAATTATTTGTGATTTTTGATTCATAGTCTATTGGTTCATTACTCTTTACTCATTACTCTTTACTCTTTTTGTCTGCTGCATTTGCCAAAGGATCGAATAGACCATAAATTGATGGAACATTTGGTAAAAAATTTCGATTATGCCGACCACTCCGTCCAACCAACCTGCTTTTAAAATCCCTCTTGTCCAAAATTCGCCCCACATAGCTAAAATAAAATGATAAATTTTTACCGGCGGATGTCCGGCTTTCAATTTCAATTCAGCCTCAATCGGCGCAAATTGGCGGGAATTCTTAACCATTTCTGAAATTGAATTCTTTGAATAATGGACTATTGGTTCAGTTATAGTCCCGGCTTCGCCCTCAACCACCGGATATTCGTGCAACTCGCCTTGCCATTCTCTAAGAGCAGATTTTTTTATTAACCTGTGGACCGGATCAGGCCACCAGCCGCCGTGGCGGAGCCATTGACCGAGAATGATATTTTTGCGGTAGATTTTGAAACTTTGGAAATTAGGGGATTTGGGGAGATTAGGGAGGATTTCTTTTTGGAGATTTTCAGTCACTCTTTCGTCCGCGTCAACATAAAGCAACCATTCGCCTTTGGCTTTTTGGGCTCCGACATTCCGGCTGTGGGAGTAACCAATATTATCGACTTTAAAAAATTTAGCTCCTGCTTTCACCGCAATATCTTTTGTTGCATCCGTCGATCCTGAATCCACCACAATCACTTCATCCGCGAATTTTAAAGATTCAAGACAATCCTCGATTTTGTCGGCAGCATTTTTAGTGATTACAATTGCGGATAATTTCATAGTAGTGAGCAAAATTATAATATTTATATAGATTCCTGCTTTCGCAGGAATGACAATGAGACCATGTATCAAATCCAACTACCGCGACCGAGTTTTCTCAAATAGAAATCCAATACACCTCTTCTTTTCCAATTATTACCTGTCAAAAAAATTCCAATACTTTCCCTGACTAGGGCAAATTTTGTTTTGAAAGACGCGTTCTCAAGTCCAAACAACAACCTATTCCTGGTAAAAAAATAATCGTGCAATCCCGACCCGGATCCGCTTGATTGGGCGTTTTTATGCCAGACTACCGCTTTTGGCTGATAAATAATTTTAAATCCAGCCCTCTTTACCCTTACAGAAAGATCCAAATCTTCCAAATATAAAAAGTATCTTTCGTCATACAAGCCTATTTTTTCAAAAACTTCTTTTTTTACTAAAACCGCGCAACCTGTGGCAAACTCTGTTTCTTCTTTTTTCTGATACTGCCCTATGTCAACCTCATCAACGCCACGGTGAATTCCCAGACAATTATTCCAATCAATCAACCCGCCGGCATACCAGATAACTTTTCCTTTGTCTTTTGGCTTATATCTATCCTTATGATATTCAAATCCGGGATAAAAATAAATTTTAGGGGACACCATTCCGACTTGCTTATCTTTCAGTGCTTCAAGCATCTCTACCATGACCGATTTATCAACTTTGGTGTCATCATTCAGGAGTAACACTGCCTCAGCCCCTCCTGCTAAAGCCTGAAGGATACCTTTATTATTGCCTCCTGAATATCCGGCATTATCTTTTGAATTGTCAACAACGATAATTTTATTATCTATCCCTGAACTGTTGGATACTTTTAAACTGGCCAAACATTCTTCTAAATTTTGACTTTTTCCGTAAACTAAAATGACCGTTGCTATTTTCATTTCATTAAATCCTTTCTGTCCGCTCTACCATTATCCCACCTGTACAATTTTATATCTCCTCCGATCGTTCCCAAGGATTCAATATTCCCAACCGGAAAACTTAATAATTCCCAACGTTTATCTTCCAAAAGCTCATTTCTGGCACCTCTGGAAACAATATATAAATAGTCCGCTTCTGAATATTTTTCGACTCCCAACGGCGGAACTTTATTTCTGTAAGTTAGGACATAGCGGTAAGGATTAGCCCGGGTATCGCCGTCCAATGTGTTTACTACGTTATAAGTTCCTGGCCTATTTTTGATATCTGATGAGATTATATTTGCGGCCTTTTCAATCAAACTGGCGTTAACCCACTCCGGCATGGTATACCCGTGATTTGAGTCTAAATTATTTTGGGAAGAAATAAAGGTTATAAACATAATAAATACGATAAAAGACAATGATTTCGGCAGAATTTTAACAATTCCTAGCGAAAAAAATAAAATAATTACCGTGTATAAAGCTGATATATAATGATTTGAAAGAGGGAATTTGTAAAGAGCGATTCCTAAGATATTTATCAAGAAATAAAACACGATTATTCCTGTAGGGCTCAAAAGGTTACACCTTAGCGTACGACAAGGTGTAACCTTATTAGAAATAATACCAGTCAAACTTAAAATAATTGCAATAATAGTTATAGCCTGATTCCCCTGGCCGATTAAGCGGTCAAACGAAAACCAAATCAAATCAAGAACTCTTTCAAAATAATTTGCCGGAGAAAACGAAACCTCTCCTGAACGGAGATAAGCAATAACCTGATTGGTGATAAAGAAGTTATGGCGAAGTTCAAAAAGGAGCCAGGGAAATAAAAGCAAAACAGAAAACAAGAAACAGGAAACAGGAAACAATGAAATTTGTATCCGTTTGGCGGCAACAACCAAAGACAAAATGATCAGGAAAAATATATATATCGGAAATGTTAAAAAGTGAAGTTGAATCAAACTTCCCGATGCAATCCCAAGCCCCACCCAATCCCACCATTTATCTGTTTTCTCAACAATGCGGAAGATTGAAATTAATAGCAAAGTTGCAAAAAAAGGAATCAGGTGCGGTTGAGACGGCGCCCGGCTGGATTCAAGAATGACGGGAGAAACGGCATAGAAAAGAGCGGTTAGAAAAGCGAATTCTTGGTAATGATGGATGATGGCGCCGCCCAGAGACTCTGCCCGGCGGGATGATGGATGATGGATGAAAGAAAAAAACTTTATAGCCAGTATATAAACCAATCCCACGGTGGCAGTTCCGAAAAGCGCAAACATCACCGGAGCGGCAATCGGATCAAAATTGAAGATCAGGAAAAAAGGAATTAATAAATAATAATATAGCGGTCCTAAAAATATTCCTACGTGAGTTATTGGTCCCAACAGCGACAACTTTCTTTCCGCAATCATTCTGGCAACATTTTGATAATCAACCCCCTGATCCCCACCGAATGTTGCTAAATCCTGCAAACGGTAAAATCTTAAGAGCCCGCCGATTATTACAACCAGCAGAAACAGCCAATTATTTTTCAGCCAATTTAAAAATTTCTTCATCATCTATTCTCCAAAGTTTTGAAGCGCTTTTTCTGGATATCAAAGTCTCCGGCAACTGCGTCAAAGCCCAGCAAAATGCTGCCAAAAATATTCCCTTAGTCCTTATTGTAGTTAAAATTAAATGATACGGAAACCAAATTAAATGGCTCAACAAGTATTTTGGAGAAGATATATTTTTCCAAACAAAAAGAAGCTGATTTTTTAACGAGTACATAGATATTTTTGTCTTTCCGAATAATTTTAAATTAGTGGATTCGTGAAAATGTTCAACAACAGCTTTCTGCTCAAAAACTATTTTATAGCCTGATTTTAAAGCCTGCCAACATAAATCCCGGTCTTCCTCATAAGCCGGTCTAAATAACTCATCAAATCCCCCCAGCCTTTCCCAAATACTTTTGTTGAAAGCCATACTGCCGCCGGAAAGCCATGTTACCACCGGACTTTTTTGGTCTATTGGGCGCCAATGCATAACCAGTCCCCGCTCAAATTTGGATACACCTCTTCCTCCGTGAATAATTTTTCCGTCAACCGAGTTTATTTCTCCGAAGCCGACCGCGAATACTTTTTCGTCTCCAAAATGCGGGATCACATAAGACAAAAAGTCAGGACTGGGACTGACATCATTATTTAATAAAACCACAATCTCTCCCTTGGCAGCATTTACCCCGCGGTTACATGAACGAGCAAAACGCAAATTGTTTTTATTTTTTATTAACTTTACTTCCGGATATTCTGCCGTTAACCATTTTTCTGTGCTATCCGAAGAAGCATCGTCCACAACTATTATTTCGGAATCAATAAAGGCCTGGCCCTGCTTCGCAGGGCCAGGCCTTTCCAGACGCCTCAAGGAATATATAACCGCCGGCAAATTTTTTTCCAGCAGTAATTTACCGTTATAACTGGGGATTACAATTGAGATTGAGTTTAGCATCTGGATCATTATATATAAGTTTTACGGCATTATCCCCTGAAAGAACTAATTTAGTCTGTACCGAGTTACAGGTTTCAAGAAATAATCTTTTATCCCCGGGCAGAAATGGATGATTGTTCGTTATTTTTGAAATCAGATTACCGGCTTCTAAAGCATGTCTTGGCCACCAATGAGTAACTAAATTTATTTTCAATCCAGCTACAAATTGCATAATCCACAAAATAATAAACACTGCCGTCAACTTCCGTGAAGATTGAGACAGAGCATCGGCAATAATCAAATATAGGCCAACAACGGCGATAACAGCATAATGCGGATAAATGTGACTGGTGAAAAAAATCACCGGAGACAAGGCAACCGCAAACCAAGATATTCCAAACAATATCCGCCTAATGTTCTGTGCTGTTATTAAGACAACTTCCAAAATCACAATTGACGTTACGGCAAAAATAAAAGTTTCTCCGGGGAAAGTTGATAGAAACGACTTATTAATATTGAAAAATGAAATAAATTGGTCTTTATATGTTTCCGGCCAACCCAATGCCCATGTCAATAGCCAACGGATATTTTGAATAACATTAGATCCGATCATAAATCCATAATCGCCGGTTGAAGCGGAGGGAAATTTTAATCTAACAAGTCCGTATAATCCCAAAATCATAAATATCGGGATTATTAAACGTCTTTTCCGGGGAATGCACAGCAATATCATCAGCAGCGGAACTACCGCAACCAATTCATTTGTCAAAATTCCCATAGTAAAGAATAAAATCGGAAGATAAAGCCTCTTTTCAAGAGCCGATAGAATAGATAAAAATGCAAACATTGCGCCGGATAAATATGAAATATTTACAATCCAGCCAATTGCCGCAAATTGCCAGGGGGCTGCCAAATACATTAACCAGACAAATATAGCTCCGGATTTAATTATTTTTTGGCTTATCTTATAGACTAAAATGGAATTAATTCCATGAATCAATACGGCAACAATCCGATATTTCCAAGCGGTTATCCAAAACAACCTAACTGCCAGATAAAAATACGCCTGCATTCCTAAAGGGCGAAAAAATATTGAATTCGTATTCGGTAACGAAGACAAAACCTGTTGGCGCACGGAATTAAAAGCTGCTTGAGAAATCAGATAATAATCATCCTGCGCCAAAGAAAACGGGATTAATTTTCCCCATAAAATAAACGGTAAAACTAAACTTATAACTGTGATTAAGCGGGTTTTCATGATAGACTATGTTTTATTATGACAAATAGCAAAAATCCTGAATATTCAATTGTTATTCCGGCCCATAATGAAGAGGGAAACATCCTTCCGTTTGTAGCCAGAATTGTAAAAATGGCTACCGCCAACCGGCTTTCTTATGAAGTGATTGCCATAGATGATGTCAGCTCGGATAACACCGGGAAATTATTGGATAAGCTCTCGGATAAATTTCCGCAAATCAGGGTTATCCACCGCTTTTCCAAAAACGGTCCGGGAAACGCTGAAAGAGCCGGATTCGCAGTTGCCCGCGGAAAATGGATTATTACTCTGGACAGCGATCTCTCGCACCGGCCGGAAGAAATTCCTGATTTTATCGCTGCCGCGAATAAAGGATTCGATATGGTAATCGGCAGCCGGTTTGTGTCAGGCGGGTCAATGGACGGCCCGGCTTTTCGTTTACTTCTTTCTCAATCGTGCGCTTTCGCAGCCAAATTAATCACCGGATATCCCCTCCACGACGCCAGCAGCGGCTACAGAATTATGAGAGCATCTGCTCTCCGAAAATTGAACTTACAAAGCGGTTGGTTTGAGATTCATACCGAAATTCCGGTGAAATTCCATCTTCACGGATACAAGGTTGGCGAAATCCCTATTCGATATGAACGCCGCGGCGAAGGTCAATCAAAATTGACAATTTTCCAATCCGTTCCGAAATACTTGGGAATTATGATTACCGAAAGAATGAAAAAACTGGCAAGCCATCCTGAATATAAAAACGACAAACGGACAAATAAACCGTGAAAATAAACTGAACCAGGATTAGAGTTTTTTAGTTTTTCTGTTTGTTAGTTTTTTTTGTTAGTTTGTAATTTTGTAAGTTTGTTAGTTTATATTATGAGTATTGTTAGCTGCATCAAAGTCGATCAAAAATCCACCAATCCTGAAGTTGTTTTTAAAGCCGTCCGCAAAGCAATGGAATTGGCTCGTTGGGAAAAATATGTAAAGGGGAAAAATTTAGTCCTCAAAGTAAACGTTGTCTGGGATACAATTTATCCATCCTGTACCACTACTCCAATGGTGATTGAAGGAGTTTTAAAAGTTATCAAGTCGTCCAAAATTTATCGTCCGGAAAAGATAACCATTGCCGATACGGATACTGCCGCGATTATGCGGGCAAATATTTCTTTCAAAGTTCAGGGGATTGAAGAATTGGCTAAAAAATACGGGGCTACCGTTGTTAATTTAAGCCACACCGAATTCCGGCTGGTTCCTTTTGCCCAAGCCTTAGTTCTGCATAAATTAAAAATCAGCCGGGTGCTTTTGGAGGCCGATACGATTATTACCATGCCGGTTTTGAAAACTCATTCATATTCCTCAATGACAGGCGCTTTGAAAAATCAGTGGGGGTGTATCCACGATCTGCGGCATAATTTCCACATGGTTTTACATCAGGCTATAGCCGATGTTAATAATTTTTTCAAGGGAAAAATTACTTTTGCCTTAATGGATGGATTATTCGGAATGGAAGGCAAGGGACCGAAAACCGGCAGTCCGCGCAAAGTCGGATATATCTTTGCCTCTCCCGACCGGGTAGCTCTGGATACTGCAGCTTCAAAGGTAATGGGGATAAATCCAAAAACAGTAAAGCATATTACTTTTGCGGAGCAAGTAGGAGTCGGGTCAATGAAAGCTGAAATAGTAGGAGACAAATTACCGCAATTCAAATTTGAGCAAGCCAATCAATCAAATATCGTCATGGCGACAGAAATGTGGTTGAGGCACCGCGGAAAATGGATGGAATGGCTGATGTTCGACGCCAAATCGCCATTTTTACTGTTACTGCGCTGGGCAGCTAAAATTTATTACGACCTGTGGTACAAACTAGTCGGAATAAAACACGTAGAAAAAATGATGAAAACAAATTATGGGATAATGTGGAAAGAAAGATATCTTAAATCTCCCACGGCATTTTGAAGCAGTCTGCCTCAAACAATGAGTAATCGGCCTTGCCGTTAATTACCAGAGTTTTAACCGATTTTGCTTTTGCCAATAATTTTTTGGCGGTTATTAAAGTAGCTCCGGAATTAGATCTGTCATCAACCAATAACACTCGTTGACCTTCGAAATTAAAATCAATCGGGTCTACCAGTTTTGGAACCGGGTACTTGGGATCTTGAAAATCGCCTCTGAAATTCAATTTTATAATTTCAAGAGGCAATTTTAGATATGAAGATATCATTACCGCCGGAATAACGCCGCCACGGCTAATTCCAACAATCAAATCAAATTTATCTTTGAGGTTAAGCTTCTTAAGCTCATCAATTATTTCCGTCAGAGATTTTACTTCCATTAGCTCCTAATTTCCCTGCAATAATTGGCCCTGCCAAGAACATAAGCATCAATCCAGGATAGCCGATTGTCAAATCGGCAATAGCCATTTTAAAATTATTAGTTAAGTAAAATATCGCGATTATTCCTGTAATCTGCATTAGACCTAATGCCAAAAAGCTTGATAAATATAACCCTTTTCCAGAAAATATTCTGCTTAATGCTCCCGCCCCTATGCCGAGTATCACAGATTTAAGGATTACAAAATTGAGTATTGGCATTGGAGGCATATGGGTAGATAAAAAACTTACTAACGGGCTAAGCAAACCAACCGTTAAACCGACTTTCCAGCCATAAAGCAAACCACCAAGCAAAGAAAAAAAATACAATGGTAAAAAAATCTGCCCGGCATTTCCGAATTGGTGTAACATCATCGGCAATAAAACGTTCCCGGCAATTAAAAAGGTTGATGCTAAATAAAACCGGGCTTGGGTAAAAGATAATAATTTCGGCTGCGACAATAAGCCCACAGGTGCTGTTTGCATAATTTATTGAGTTGTTAGTTTAACATACTTAGAAGAGATTAGAGGAAATTAAAGGAAATTAGAGGAATTTAGAGGAATTTATAAATGTCTATAAAGGCAGTAAAGAAATTTGATTAATAATTTTTGTGTGAACCGAATCAGCTATTGAATCGGTAGTTATTGGGCCGATCTTGTCAACTTTTACCTAGATGCTTTTCTATTAGATCTTGTAGAAGCAATGAAAGCTAATAAAAATGCAATGGCGATTAAGGCGCCAATCAGTTGGGCATTAGCTACTGTATTGGTAAGATTAATATCAGTTATATTCATGGATTATCCAAATACTTTTCAATAATGATTGACAGATATAAGAATAGTATAGATAACAAAACGCTGAAAGTCAACAAAACTCGTTCGCTGATTAAGAAGAATATTGATCCAAGAAATCCGGCTGATAAATTGGTAAACCAAGAAGAGAATACTCTTAATTGATAAAATTTGAAGCTATATGGAAAAGACATAAAAACCTTTGTTTATTTTAAGACTTTTTCGATTAAATCTTTTTCCTTCACAATCCAATCAATCATCCGTGAAGTTCCTTCGGCAACGTCAATTTTGGGATCCCAACCAAGCTCTTTTTTTATTTTGGAAATATTGCTGACATAAACCGGCTGATCGCCGGGACGCCAGTCGGCAAAAGCATAGGGAATTTTCCTATCCAATTTTTTTTCAAGTAATGCCAACAATTCCAACAACGAAAGAGTAAACTCCGGCCCGCCGCCGACATTATAGATTTTTCCGGCTGCTTTATCTATATTAGTAACAGCCGTATCATAGGCTCTGACCAAATCTTCAACGAACAGAACATCCCGGACCTGCATTCCGTCTCCGTAAACAGTTATCGGTTTTCCTAAAACCGCAGCAATAGTAAACCAACTCACCCACCCCTGATCTTCAATTCCGAACTGATGAGTTCCGTAAATACAGGACTGGCGGAAAACCACGGTTTTTAATCCGTAAATCCTGTGATAATCGCGGACATATTGATCCGCGGTCCCCTTGCTGCATCCGTACGGAGAGTGGAAATCTAAATTCTGGGATTCGGCAATTCCACCCGGTAAATCGCGGTAAATATATTTTTTTCCTTTTTTGATAATCTTAATTTCTTCCATCCCTCCATAAACTTTATTAGTTGAAGCAAATAGGAGTATGGAGTTGGGAATATAGAGCCGAACCGCTTCCAAAACATTGAAAGTCCCAAGCGCATTAATTTCAAAATCTTCACGCGGATTAACAACAGAAGTTGTCACTGCCACTTGTCCAGCCAGATGAATTATAACGTCATGGCCTAGAATCGATTTTTTTAGCTTTTCAAAATCCCGGACATCTCCTTCAATTACCTCAATACTCTTTACTCCACACTTCTTCTCCAGCCATTCCATATTTTCTCTTGTCCCATTGCGGAAAAAATTGTCAAATATTGTTATTTTGTCTCCTTTAGACAAATAGTAATTTGCAGTATGGACCCCGATAAATCCGGCTCCGCCTGTAATAAATATATTCATAAATGTGTTTAAATGTGTTTATAAAGGCCTGGCCTTGCTAGGCAAGGCCAGGCCTTATTTGATTAATTAGTTTCTTCGCAATTTGTTTTGGTTTTAAAAACCAAGGAATAATTTCTTTAGTGTACCACCAGGAAAATTCTTGCCCCTTATTTTTTAACTCAATCTTGACATCACGGGCAAAATCTTTTGAGTCGTATTCCCAAAACCCCTGCCGCTCCCATGCTTTTGCAAATACCAGAAGAGCATAAAAAGCCTGAAGTGAAGATAAGATCAAACCGTGAAGCCCATCTTTATACGACTGGCGGCGGAAAAAGTTAAGAATGAAATCAGAAACAGGCATTCTGATAGCGTCAAGCCATTCTAATTTTTTACCGGAAGCCAGCAAAACCTCTGCCTCATTATCCGTATACGCATGATTCATTTTATCCACAAACTGGACTATTGTTTGATAGTTTTGATGGATCAAATGATTTTTTAATTCACCCAATCCATCAGTTACTTCTAAATATTCATGATTATGTTTCTCCGGAAATTTACCTTTCCCGCGACGGAATAATCTCAACTGTTTATCCGGATACCAAATCCCGTGCTGTATCCACTTACCAAAAACAATATTTTTTCTCGGCATCCAATACCCGTTAACAGAAGTTTGCGAAACGCCAGTTGATTGTGGGAAGTTTCGCAAACTTCCCATAATTTCCTCTGCAAGATCGGGGGAAACGCGCTCGTCGGCGTCCAAAGACAAAATCCAATCACCTTTCGCTTTGGAAAAACCGTAATTTTTAGGAGTATTCAAAGAATTTGGGGTATTTTTGTGTACATAGATATTTTTTGTGTACTTTTTAGCTATTTGAATTGTTTTATCAGTTGATTCATTATCTACAACAATAATTTCATCCGCTATCCGGCTGACTGATTTCAGGGCTTCCTCGATCAGCTTTTCTTCGTTGTGGACAGAAAAAACTACAGAAAGTGCTTGTTTCATAGAAAAATTATCTATATAGATTCCGGATCAAGTCCGGAATGACGCAACATCTTTTTGACAGACCTTATTTCCGCAACCACCTTTTTAGGAATTAACATCATCAGAAAAGCTCCATAAAGTATAGCACCGAGGAGAACGGTAAATAGTAAATAGTAAATAGTAAATGGTAAATTTAGATTAACGTAACGGATTACTAACCCCATTGTTAGGGCGCTGACTAACTGCGGCCAGATGTTAGATAGCAATTTTACCGGCAACATTTTCTGAAGGATTATCATAGGGATTATTGAAGACGAAGCAACTATGGCCGAAGCCAAAGCAACACCGTTGTAACCGTATTTTGACATCAGCAACGGAGTCAAAATCCATGTCAACGCCGTCCACATTAACATCAATTTAAGATTAATTTTAATCTTTCCCATAGCCGCGAAGGCGTTTGTTATTGTGGTTGAAACCGAAGACCACATGGCATTAATTGAAAATAGGCCCAGCGCTAAAAGCGCCGGCTGCCATTTTTGATATCTTGGAATCACCATTAAAGCGACCGGGGCAAAAACCAATAATCCGATTAAAATCGGAAAGATAAACAGCGCGGTAAAGAAAATAGACTTTTCAATCGCTTTAGCTAAATGATCACGTTCCTCCTGCAGTCTGGAATAGGCCGGAAACGTGACTTTAGACACATTGTCTACCACCATCCTTAACGGAAACAATGACCACCTTTCCGCCCACTGCAAATATCCTACATTAGAAGGAGATAGGATTGCCCCATAATAAGCGACGAGCATTCTGTCTTTAACTAATCCTAAAAGACTATTGAGCTGAAACGGCATTCCGAAAGATGCTAATTTTTTGAAAGATACTTTGTTGAACCCTATTTTAGGCTTCCATGGCGCCAAAAGATAAATCATTATCAGCCCGATTAAACTCCTTACTAATACCGCAGCGGTAAAACTGCTAATCCCAAAACCTCTCCAGGCCAAAATCACCGCTAACCCGTAAAAAATTACGGTTTCGATTATTTGGACTGTGGCTACTTTGACAAAGTCCAGTTTTCTTTCCAATAAAACGCTGGGGATAGTTTTTAAACCTGATAAAAAAACCGAAATCAATAATGCCCTAAATAACCAAATGCCGGCGGCAGACAGAGAATAAATATTGGCAACCAAACTGCCGGCTATAAACCCAATCCCTAACAAAACTAAACTTAATGTTTGCTGAATCGTAAATGTTGTCGCTAGGTCTTCATCATTTACCTCCTGTTTTTGGATCAAAGCTCCGGCTAATCCAATATCAGAAAAATACACCAAAATATCCACAGCGGCGGCAACTATCGCGAAAACTCCGAACTGGGCCGGATCCAGAAATACCGTCAAAACAAAAGTGGCAACAACTGCTATCACTTGCAATAAGCCCGTCCTGACGGTCAAAGCTATCAACCCTTTAACTGTTTTTTGCTTAACCTGAAATATTTTGTCCATGTTTTTTTATTGAAATGACAATTATAAAGGTTATAAAAGTTAAAACTGAAAATAAACTTATTAAATTTGCCGTTTGCCTAACAGGCGTTAGCGCTTTTAGCTCGTCAACCAACAATTTATTTTGCTGATTGTCAATTCTTAAAGCGACTTCGGCGTTTACAGGCGGAGCAAAGCCTTTCGGCAAATACTCGTCGGAAATTTTAGAATAATCCCAGATTAATTTTTCGCGGGAGATTAGCTGATCAACCGTAATGGGAAATTTAAATTTGGGCTGGAAAAAAGGGAGGGAGTAAGCAGTAAGCAGTAAGCAGTAAGCAGTAAGTAGTGAATAACGGATTACGGGTCGCGAATTGCGAATTGCGAACGCATCTATAGCCCAAGCTGTTAATAAAGAACTAAATAGAGAGGCGAATGTCAGGAAACGCCACGGAAATTGGATATAAGAAAGAACCGGAAACGCATCCCAAATTGGTCGGGACGGCGGCAGTAGCATGAAAATAGAAAAGACGAGGCCGACGATGGAAAAGAAGATTAAATGGTTAAAATGGTTAAAAAGGTTAGAAAGGCTAAAAAGACTGGAATGATTGGTTATCTTTTTAAGAATATATCCTAGATATATTAAAAATGCGGTCAAACTACCAATTAAGTGGATTTTCCCAACTTGAAAAGATAATCCATCGTCAATGCCCGGCGAAGATCCGCCATAGCCCCAAACGCCAGACCAGAGCTGCAGCGGATAAGCCACATGTTTTGAAGGCGGGTCAAATTTTTCAAATACCATTTGCGATACTTGAGTTTTACCAATTTCTATGGTTGCCGGCAGCCAGAAAAAAACACTAAGACCAATCCCTAACGCAATAGTCACTACAAATATCAAAAGAGAATATGGCAATTCCGTCTTTGATTTTGAGATTGCCGCGTCGCTACGCTCCTCGCAATGACGAAAAGAGATGAAGAATAACAATACTACAAAAGGGATTGACATAAACGCGGTTAAATTGTGAGATAGAATCAAAGCCGCCAATGACAAAGAACCGATAATAATTTTTCTTTTCCAAAGAGCATAAAAAACCAAAGGCAGTATGGCGTAAGCCCAATACTCGGCTACCGATCCCCTGACATAAATTTGGACCGCGTGATATGGAGCATAGACATAAAGAATCCCGGCCAAGGCGGAAGCAGCGTTAGACAATACAAGTCTTGAAAAAATAAACATTGTTATCCCGGATAAAAAAACCGGAAAAACATACATTAACTTCGTAGCCGTTAAAACATTAAATCCAATAAACATAAAACCGGCTCCGAAATAATATGGCAGGGGATTATAGAAATTAAAAATCGGATATCCATACCCGTATCCCAAATCAGGCACCCATCTGACCGGAAACTGCCCGCCCCGTAAAGCCACATACATTTGCTGAACCCTGGCGGCCTGCGCGTCATCATGAACCGGAAAAAATCCGGGGGCGACTATCGGCCAAACCGCTGGTATACTCAATAAAAGAATGAAAAGTATAAATAAGATAAGTCTCTTCGCCATTCTGCTTATTGTACTGATTTCCCTGCCGCCTTTACAAACTTTGATTAAACCGGGGCTATTTGAAGCTCACGACGGCCGGCTGCACGTCATCCGACTCCATTGGTTTGATCAGGAATTAATGTCCGGCCAATTTCCGGTCAGATGGAGCGAAACCGCCAATCACCGCTATGGATACCCTATTTTTAATTTCTATTATCCCTTGCTTTATTACTCCGGGGAATTTTTCCACCTAATGGATTTTACATTAGTTGATTCCATGAAACTGGTTTTAGGATTGGCTTTCGTTGGATCAGGAATTGTTATGTACTTATTTTTGAGGCTTTGGGTTGGCCAATTCAGTGCTATTGCCGGATCCATACTATATATATATGCTCCGTTTAGGTTCGTTTCAATGTTCGTAACAGGAAGGTGGGCGGAATCTCTTGTCTTTTTGGCTCTTCCGGTCGCATTTTTGGCAGCCGCTAAAGCGGGAATTTCCGGTCAAAAACGGCATTTACTGCTTGGATCATTAGCCTATGGAACGCTGATTATCGCTCATAATGTCACCTCTTTATTATTCACTCCAATTTTATTTTTATGGACATATCTTTCAAAAAAACAGGCTTCCTTAAAACACATAATTTTAATGTTCATCGGAGGACTGGCTATCTCGGCATATTTTTGGTTGCCGGCAGTGTATGAAACCAGATGGACGCATCAGGGCCAACAACCGGTCTATGACGCAGTTAATAATTTCCCGCCGCTGAAATCATATTTATATCAGGCATGGGGATATGGGTTTTCCTTGAACGGAACTAAAGACGGAGTCTCGCCCATGATCGGGTTTGCTCAAATCATTGCCTTATTATTATCCGCAATTTTTGTTTTATTCAATAAAAAACTTTATTTTCCGGCAAAAATTCTGACCATAATCTCATTTATTACTTTTTTTCTGATGCTTAAAATCTCAATTCCGATTTGGAACTGGATCCCCTTAATGAAAACCATTCAATTCCCAAACCGGTTAACCGCAATTCTTGTTTTCGGGGCCGCGGTGACGGGCGCTTTCTCGATAGAAATTCTGCCTAAACTTAAACTTGGCTGGCTAAAATGGCTGGCGGGATCAGGATTAATAATCCTGGCCATATACGGCAACCGGAATCATTTCCGGCCGGCAGTTTTTGACAGATATTACGACAATGATATTACCGGATTTTATCAACTGCTGTTTGGAGTCGGCAATCCATCCAATGAAGTAACTCCTATTTGGAGTGAAAATTTACCGCCTGAATATGAGAAAAAAGCCCAAGTCCTATTGCCGAAAGATAACATGTCTTGCCCTAATATTAAAATTGAAGAATTGTCCCTGGAAAACCGAAATTATAAATTCAGGATTTACAATAAAACCAAACAAACATACGGCGTCAAAATTAACACTATCTACTATCCCGGCTGGAAAATTTATGTTGACAACAATTTTTATCCTTTATCCATTCCCGTAAAACAAAATCCTGACAATAAATTCGGACTGATAAGCGTTAATATTCCTCCCGGAGAACATATTCTACAAATCCATTGGTCGGAAACGCTACTAAGAAATGCTGCTGATGCTATCTCAATTTTTGCCTTAATATTTATACTGTTGTCGCTTAAACAAAAACAGGACAGTAAGTAGTCCTGTAACCGATATCAGATCCGCTATCACTCTCAAGGGCGCTTCACTCCAAATAAATTTAATCCTGTTATTATCTCTTGAATCTAAAGGCTTTAATTCTCCGTTATCTGAATTTAAATTTGCCGGTTGTTCAATCCCATTAACAAACAGCTTTAATCCCGGATAAAAATGTTTAACCGGAAATTCAGAACGGTTAAGGGGTAAATTTTTTACCCAAACCGGAGTGTATTCGCTTCTGACTGTGGTGCTATCATCGTTGGTTTGATAGTAACTTGGAGGGAGATCGATAAAAGACTTGGGGGATAAAAAAGAGGAAGCAGAAATAAAGATTATAAAGGTTATAAAGCTATACTGCGTAAACCTATTTTTTCTTGATACATAAATCAATAATGCTACGACCGTTGAAGAGGAAAAGGCGAATAGGCTTAAAAACCGCCACGGGAATTGGATTATCTGCAAAGGCTTAAATAAGTCCCAAAACCATTTGGAATTCTCCGTTAGAAAAAATAACGGTAATCCAAAATTGGCTAAAACTGAAACCGGACCAGTCCGCTGAAATGCTTTTTGCAAAGAGAGATATTCGTTGCCGAAATCTGAGACTGAAATTTGAGAAGCTCTGACAAAACGGTATTCATAGAGAGCAGGAAGCCAGAAGAAGGAACTTAAAACTAAGGCCAAAATTAATGAAGATACCGCTTGTATTTTATAATTTTTACCCCGCAGAGCAGGGTCCTGCTTCGCAGGATAATTGTTATAAATATTATAAAAGACTATAAGGGGCAAAAAGACCGCGGCGACTACATTATGAGCAGTAATCAAACCAGCGATAAAAATAGACGATAAAAGAAATCGGTTATGGGAAAGCGCCCAAAAGATCCACGGCACAATTCCTAAGGCCGCCAATTCTCCCAATGAACCGCGGGTATAAAGATTGTAAGCGATATACGGAGAATAAACATAAGCTAAAGCTCCGGCGGCTCCGGCAATCGTTCCCCATCTTTTAAATAAGACAAATGATCCAAAAGCCATGCTGATCACAGACAAGCCCATAATGATTTTAATAGCCAATACCGGATCTCCGGATAAAACGTAAAAAGGTTCCGCCAAGTAAAATGGCAATGGGTATAAAAAGTTTGTCACCGGATAACCGTACTCATGATTCAATCTGGACATCCATCTGACCGGAATTTGACCTGAACGGAAAGACTCATGGAAGGCGGTTAATCTGATTGCCATCCATTGGCCGTCGTCGGAAGAATAGAAGCCGGGACGGAAGAGGTTGAAGAGGAGGGGAAAAGAAAAAATAATGAGTAAGAAATAATGAGTAGAAAATAATGATTGGATATTTATTTTTGTGCTTTTCATTACTCATTACTCCTTACTTCTTACTCATTACGGAGTTATCCGTTCCTTTATCAATGTCCACAGGGCCGGTATCCCGTCTTTCCAGGTAATTTTTTTGCCCTCATGATATTCGCGTCCGGCGTAAGAAATCGGAACTTCCCAAATTCTGATATTTCTTTTTAAAATTTTAGCGGTTACTTCAGGTTCAAATTCAAACCTTTGAGCTTTCAAATTTAAAGACTTAATTAATCTTAAGGGAATTAATTTATAACAAGTTTCCATATCTGAAAGTGTTGTGTTGTAAAGAATATTGGTTATAAGTGTCAATAATTGATTTCCCATCCAATGCCAAAAAAACATATTCCGTCTCGGTCCTGTAAACCGCGAACCGTAGACGACCTCCGCTTTCCCCTGGCTAATAGGTTTGATCATTGATAAAATATCCTGCGGATCGTATTCCAAATCAGCATCCTGAACCAAAACATAATCGCCGGTAGCTTTAGCAATTCCGGTTCTAATCGCAGCGCCCTTGCCCTGATTAATTTTATGTTTAATAACAGTTATATCCTTTACTTGTCCTGAGCGAAGTCGAAGGATATCTTTTATAACTCCAGATGTTCCATCAACCGAAGCATCATCAACAACTATAATTTCTTTCCGGAATCCGATTACATTATTAATCTGTCTGATGATTTTGGCGATTGTTTTTTCTTCGTTAAATACCGGAATAATAATTGAAATTTTCATAAATTAAATCTTACAGCATGGCTACCCCTTAAAACTTGAACAGCCCTGAAAGCTCTAAAAGCCGGTATAATTTCCACAGCATTGCCGTCAACCGTTGCTTTCCATCCCGGATAAAAAGTATCCGTTAAAACCAGATATCCGTCACTTGGGGCATCGACTGTTATTTCTACAAGATTTGATTGAGAGGAAACTATTTCAGCCGGGGTGATTAAGGAGATTGGGGGGATTTGGGAGATGTCAGTAGTAAAAAATGCACGAGAATACACTTTAGTGTTTTTATAAATTTGCCACTTCCCCTCTTCCCAGATAAGTTCGAAATCAGAAGACAAATCGCTGGATCTTTGACCCGGATGTTCAGCCAACATATCATCCTTATTGATGATCCAGCGGACACCGCTTAAATTCCACAGATTATTTCTGGCGTCTGATTGTTTTGTGGGAACTACTACTGTTGATCTGGAAAAATCTTTGACGGGCTTTCCATTGTTGGCGGCCGACCAAACCAACTCGCCTATTTTCCTCGGGTATAAGGCGTCATAACCCGATAAATCGTACAACCCATAATAAGTGGCAAAATTAGAGTCAATCACGCTGCCATCTGTCGCGGCAAAACGACTGCCATCGCGGGAAAACTCCTGTAATTTTTCCAAAACTGGCGTTACCGGATAAATAAACCGTTTTTCGGTATAGGGCATTGTTTTCCAACCGAATAAAATCAGCTCCCCGATAGATAAAATATACAAAGTTAATAAGAAAACTTTCATCCCAGACTGCCGATCGGCAAACTTGAATAAAAATGTTAAGAAAAACAATCCGGCAATAACGGTGGGGATTATCAAATTTCTGAATGAAACAGAACGGAATTCCGGGGGAAAAAATAAAGCGTATATCCAGAGACCGATAATTGAAATCAGAAGTATTGATGGCGTATAAAGGCCTGGCCTTGCTTCGCGAGGCCAGGCTTTATTTGAAAAAAATTCGGTGATACCAACAGCAGCAAGCAATGTTAGCCCCAGAGGCAAAAGCATCAGCCAACGGCTGGCAACAGAAGTCGACAAAATCGGAATATTAAGTTTACCGATCAAGAGCGAAATTGGGTTCGGGAGGACCAAAACCGAAATCAACACTAAGAGAATAATCGCAAAGTTTCTTGTTTCTTGTCCCGCAGAGCGGGATCCCGCTCCGCGGGATTTTTTGTTTTTTGCCAACAATCCAATCATCGCAAGCCCTAATATCGCTATTCCTGAATATGCCGTGGATTCCAAAAAATCCAGTTTACCGGAAAAATTACCCGTGGCCGGATTTCCGAAAAAATTAGGGACGATCAATTGAGACAACTGTTTCCATGGCAAAAGAGTATTTTCGTACACAAATTCGCTTGATTGTTTTTCGCGGCTAGCTTGTTGGTAGTATTTCAAAGACGGGAACCATTGGACTGAAGTAATCAACAAAACAACTGACATAACTGTTATAAACCATTTAAACTTTTTCCCAATCATGACGAATATTGCCAAAGCCGAAATTCCGATCAGGGCCATTTGGGGGTGACCGGCAAAGATAATAAATGAAATAGTTAAGATGGTTAAGATAGTTTTTCTTTTATGGATAAAAAGCAGCCCGAACGGAAGTAACGCATAGACAAAACCGTGAATATTCCACTCAATCCAAACTGACATCCAGGCGGAGAAACCGTACATAAAAGAAAGAAACGTAATAGTTAATGCGTTAATGCGTTGATGCGTTGATAGAGAAACATTAAATAATGCTTTAAGCAACAAATACATTCCGGTCGCAGCGAGGATTGGTTGAGAGATGATTAAAATCGTCCAAGCGACGTAAAAAGGCAGGATAAGATAAATTAAATTGGGAGGAAAAAAAAGAGCTGACTGGTAATTGGCTGACATCGGCGTGCCTCCAAACTGATGCGGATTCCAGGATGGGAAACGACTCGACTTGAGTTCTTTGGTAATAAAATTTCGCCATGGGCCCATCATCCGGACCGTATCAAATCCCAATAAGCCTTTGCGCGGAACTCCGGTCGGATATCCCGGCCAACTTTCTTCTTTCCATGGGCTAAAATAAGAAATCAGCAAATTCCCCGGAAACGGAATTAAACGGTCTTTCCAAATTGGTTTGAAGTAAAATAAAGAAATTATTGAAATGGTTAAAATGGTTAGAATAGGTAAGCGGCTGAAAAATTTCATGGTTAATAAATTAATACTCTTGATTGTAGCAATAATTCTTTGGAGACAAGTAATTCCCATTGGGCAATTAATCATGAACTTCCGTCTCAACGACTTTAGTGTTTATTTAGACGGAACTAAATCGGCTCTCAGTGGGGCTAACCCGTATCAATTAAGGTTTTTTGATCGATTCAATTATTCTCCCGCAGCTACCCTATTTTTTATTCCGTTGACTTTAATTCCCGAAAATACGGCCGAATTTTTATTTACCGCAATTTCGGCTTTTTCCTTACTGCTCACCATAAAAATGATTTTTGAATTGTTAAAAATTAAATTATCCCCATCCATTTTTTGGTTAATTTTTGTTTTAGCTCTAAAGACTTACCCATCTAAATTAACTCTGGCGCTGGGACAAATTAATTTAATTATTTTAGGATTGATCGTGGGAAGTTATTATTTTTGTGAAATTTATAAAGGCCGGACTTTGCGAAGCAAGGTCCGGCCTTTTGAGGCTTTATCAGGGATATTATTTGGGCTAGCGGCTATTTTAAAATTAACGCCAGCCCCATTGCTAATTTATTTCTTATTTAGAAAAAGATGGAGAACAGTTTGGTGGTTTATGGTTACGATTGGAATATTAACCATAGCCGGAATTTCCGTATTCGGTTGGGATTTAACCTATTATTATTATTTTAAAACCATTCCGCAATTAATGAACGAAAATACTCGTACCACTCTCAATGGAAGCTATATGAATCAATCGGTTACGGCCTTATTGGGGAAATTCGGAATTTTTGGGGAATTGAATTCGATAACAAGATTGGGGATTAGCGGGATCCTGGGGGTCTTCTTTTTAAATGATTATTTGTATAGATTCCGGGTCAAGCCCGGAATGACAGGAGTGACAAAAGGAATAAAAGATTTTATCTCTTTTTGGAATTTAACTGTAATAACAATGTTATTTTTACCGGTGTTTGTGTGGCAACACCATTACGTCTTTCTAATTCCTCTTTGGGTAATTCTAGTCGCAAAATTGATTAAAACTAAAAAAATGCTGGATTTGGCAATTTCCGGATTGGCTTATTTTCTGCTTATCTTTTATTTCAAAGACTCTTATCTCCCGTTACGTCTTAATCCGCTTCTATCCAGCCATTTTTTAACTACTGCCGTCTTATTTATGATTTTAAATTCTTATGCCCAAAGACCTGACCAACAACATGTCTCCGACAGCGAACATATCCTCAAAAATAATTCCCGTAGCTGATTTTAAAACCGGATATGTTCCAAGATTAGTCAATACAAGACTTCCTTCGGGGATATCAACCAAACTAGGAATCCGATTTTCGGTCCGGCTAAACCTTAACGGAATAACGTTCTTACGGCTATAAAAAACCGCGACCGGCAGATACTCATCATCCAGATAAATTGACTTTCCGTTTTCTGAAAGCGACCCTGCCAATCTCGAAATCACGGCCTGATTATTTGTAGTGTCAGGAACAATATAGTCGCGACGATAGTGATAAAGTTGATAAGTTGCGATAACGAATATTAAAGATAATCCCGCAAAAACGAGATATTTGTTTAATAAGGCCCGGCCTTGCGATGCAAGGCCGGGCCTTTTCAGACAGCTGTACAAGAATATTCCCAAGATTACGGCAATTATCGGATGGATGGGGAGCAAGAACCAGGAAGATTTTATCGGGGCGGCGGTCAAGAGTATCAGAAAGGTTAAAATAAAAATCATCAATCCGGCAATCTTACGGTCACGAAAAGCTTTTAACGTACCCCAAACTGCTGCCAGCGGAATTAACAAAGTCCAGAGTTTAAAAGCGTGTTTAAGGGAATTTAAATAGAAAAATGGCGAAGTTCCGACACTGGCATTGACTGATTTAATTTTATTAAATGTGTATCCGATAAAAAATTCATTGATAAATTGGTCTCCCCATTTTAAATAACTTAATAAATACCAAGGAGAAATAACTATTGTAAATGTTATAAAGAATATAAACAAAGGGACTCGTCCCGCAGAGCGGGATCCCGCTTCACGGGTCAATGACGAAAAGAATAAATAGCCTATTGCCGGAAGAGCTAATAACGGACTTGCCCGTTTAGTTAAAAATGCCAGACCCAAACAAATTGCTGACGATATTATCCAGATGATTTTTTTTGCTTCATAGGCTTTAACCGCGAATATAATTGACCACAGCAGTAAAACAGTCAGAAGAATTTCAACATTAATTTGCCGGCTCCGAAATAGAATTTCTATGTCAGACAAAATTACTAAACTTGCTAATATCCCCGCCAGTTTTGACTTAGAGATTTGTTTGGCCAGAATATAACATCCTATGACTGTAAAAACCCCGGAAATGGCGCTAACAGACCTCAACCAAAATTCGCTTTCGCCGAAAAGTTTAATCGTTGCCTTCAACAACCAAACCAAAAGCGGCGGTTCATAAAAAAAGATTTGCCCATTCCACTTGCCGGCCAAAATGTTTCCGGATTCCGCCATATTCTGGGCTACCGAGCCAAACCAGGCCTCGTCCCAATTGGTTAATGCCGTGTTCCCCAACCGGAAAAAAAACAGGATAAAGGATATAAAGGTTATAAAAGCTATAGTCAGAAAGTTCATTGTTTTATCCGATTTCATAAACAATGAGTAGAAAATAGAAAGTAATAAATAATGAACCCTACGATTCATTACTCATTACTTTCTACTCATTACTCATTACTTCTAGACATCAACACCCCGAAATCCCCAAACGACTTATCAGGATTAACTTTCAACCAATCGTAAGGAGCAAGCAAAGTATAAGTAGGCTTAACCGGAAACGGAGTGGATTTAATCCCAACATATCCGGTTAAATATGTAAATCCGAAGTTTGCCGCCGGATCCATATTTATTGAAAGATACATTTCCCGGCCTATAAAATCATTTTTAATAAACTCCAGGGCGGCAATTTTTTTGTCCAACCCCCTACTCGCCGAACGGTTACTTAAGGCCTTAAAATTCATTATTAAGAAAAACACTCCCGTCAAAACAATTATTGATTTAATAAAATTCCCTTTCGCCCACAGTCTCTCCAAACCGCATCCGGCAATCAAAATAAACGGCACCCAGGAAATGATTCCATAATAAGGAATAAGACTCCCGCCATAAATCATGAAAAAGATAAACGTTAATCCCAAAATTACTTTTGGCCAATTGCGGCTTGTGAACAGAAATCCCCAAACGATTACAGCTCCCATCGCGGTTTTTACCAACATTCCAGCTCCGGCTGCGGCTTCGAAAATAACCGCGAACGATACCAGAAAAGTATCCAGGCGAAACCACAGGGAAGTTACCGCTCCGCTTTTACTTAAAAATTCCACCGCGTGACCTATGTTCCACCACTGATGGCGGATATCAAACAAAATTAACGGCGAAACCAAAATCAACAATGCCAAACTTCCCCAAATTCCGGAAATCAGCAGTAAGGGGGCTAAAAACACTCCGGAAAAATGAAGATTTAAAGTTAATCCTATGACCGCGCCGATAATGGCTTTCCTGAATTTAGTGGCCGGCTCAGTTTCCAAAACATAAATTAAAATTACGGTAAGCAGGGGCAGGGGAAATAATAATGGCGGAACCTGATCAAAGTTAACAAAGTTTATGCTCAATAGAGCAATAATCGCCGCGAAAACTCCTACTGACCCAGAATAGATTTTTTTTCCTACCAGATAAATAGCCGGAATCAATAACGACAGCCATATTGCTCCTAAAATTGATACCGTATAAGGGCTGCCGCGGAAAATCCATAACCAAATGGCGACAAAATAATTATATAAAGGCGCGATAAACATTCCCCCGACGCTGGTCGGAGCGCCAATCAGGCTAAAATGTCCGCCTAGAATATTCTTGGCGGCAATTGTCAAAGTCTCCTGATCCGACTCAAAAAGAGAGGCCGGAATTTGAGTAAAATTCTTAATTAGCGCAGCTAACAGAAAAAAAAGCGCTGTTATCATTGGCCGCCGGATTTAAATTGCAATAATATTGAATAGACCTCGCCTTTACCCTTGCGCCATTTTCCGACTATATCCACCGGCCATTCAGGTTTGGGCACTTGAGTATCTTTTAACAATAAAAAGGTCGGTTTTCCGGTTAAGGCAATTTCCGTCAGCTCCTGAATACTGGTGTCTACCGGCCAATATCCTTTAACTTCCACGTTTTTATTGTCTTTAAGGTAAATATCCAAAGCAGCCGGCGTTAAACCAAAAGTGCCTTCCGTCCCGACAAAAATCTTTTCAGTTTTGGATCTTTGATTAATATAATCAATAACTTCTCTTATTCCGTAACCTGATGGCCAATCGTCCAATAATTGAAACCTGTCAACTAAAGGAAGCGGGGCAGAGATAGGATCATAAATGATTTTATAAGAGAAGTAAGCAGGATATATAAATAAAATAAATACGAATAAATACGAATAATTACGAATAAGGATGAATAAATACTTTATTCCCAACACGCTAATCGGGATGAGAGGAGCGAGCATAAATAATAGATAACGCGGATAGAGGACTTTGCCGAATGATGCCAAGGCTAAAAATGGGACCAAAAACCATAAGCTTAAAAATAACGTTTTGACTCTATGTTTTTTCAATCCGTATATCATCCCTACAATAAAAAGTACCATTAAGGGATAAGTAGCATAAGACTGAATCCAGCTCCATAAGCCGCCCAGATTCCCAAACAGCCGTTCAAACGGATGGGCAATAAATTCTTGATTTGTAACGATAAAAGTATGATCTTTCAACCCAATCATATGAGATAAGGGAGCCAATCTAAGAATCAACTCGATTCCTTTAGATAACAATGTGACCACAATCCCCAGTCCTGCTAATTTCAATA
The DNA here is from genome assembly GCA_016219325.1 of Candidatus Collierbacteria bacterium. Lineage (GTDB taxonomy): Bacteria > Patescibacteriota > Microgenomatia > UBA1400 > JACPES01 > JACPES01. Next base: position 37,204 of record JACRNH010000024.1, on the reverse strand, counting down.
GCCTTTTTCTTCTCTCTTTTGTTTTCCAATCAAATAATAAAAAGGTTGAAGGAAGCAAAATCAAAGCGAACTGGGCTGACGATTTTGTTAAAAATCCGGCTCCGATGGTCATGCCCAAAAGTAAGGCTATATCCAGCCTTAATAAATCCACCAATAAGATAGTTAGAAAAAGCGCCCAAACCATCAGGGCCGTAGTTAAAGAATCATAAAGTGCCAACCGGTCGTAAAGAAGAAAAAACGGTGAAATAATGTATATAAATCCGGTAAACCAACCGATTTTTTCGCCGAATAGTTTCCAGGACAATAATACCAACCCCGCTAAAGTTAAAGCCCCGGAAAATACTGATACTAATCTTCCTGCCATCAAAGGATCTGAAATCCATTTTAATGCCGGCAACATCAACCATACAAACATCGGCTGCTTGCCGTCTTCCAAAGAAATAAACCTGTGAACCGGATCCTGAAGCGCAATTTGCCCCCAACGGATGTAAATGGCTTCATCCGTAAAAATCGGAATTAATGTTAAATTAATCAATCTTGAAGAAAAAAACAGAATTATTATCGCGGTAATGATTAACGCTCTGCGTTTCCACATATCTTAATTATATAGACCCAAACAATACTTTGACTTTAGAAGGAAATTCTTTTGTTTCCGATTGCGTAGCTTTTGGAAAATTTCCCATCCAGCCGGTTAATCTTTTTTCCAAACTATCCGGCTCAATAATTAAATATATAAGTTTGGCGTCTTCCGGTTTCCACTGTTTTGACATAAATTCCGTTTTATATTGAGAATAAGATGTTTCTCCGGGACGATAACTAAATTCAGCCGGTAATAAATTATATTTTCTCGTTCCCCTCCACCATAAAAGATATTCATAATGATAATCATAAACCGGAGGGGTATAAGTATAGACCGCAAACGGTTGGGATTTGGCAACGGCATTTGTATAAATCCAATCGACTACTTCCATTTGGGCGCCAAGAGTTTCCGGAGGCATTGGTTTCTTTATCTCAAAAAATCTATCGACGGGGTTAATGCTGATTGAAACGATTACCACCGTAAAAATAATTATTAAAGCTCCATGCGCCCTTGATTTTAATTTTATATTTTCAAGTATCAGCGACATTGACAGAATATATAACGGAATAAAACCGGACAAATACCAATTTTTCAGTTCGGCCGGAAATAAAAAGGTGTAGGCGAAATAATGAAAGAGTAAGAAGTAAAGAGTAAACAGTAATGAGTAATGGGAAAAATCGTCATTAGGCTTAGTTTTATTCTTGAGAAAAACGACAGTCAATAAGATAAATGCCGAGAATATTATCCACTTTCCGGATGTAAATTCCGTCGGAAAAAGAGAATGAGCCAAGGTTCCGGCTAATTTGGTAATTCTTTCAGTTACTCTTTGGTCTAAAGCCAGTTCGCCCATTAAACTGGGATTCTTCCCCTGAAAATAAGCAGTTAACGATTTTGTTTGAATAAAGTCGTGACGGAATTCAAAGATGAGTTGAGGGAGGAAAGGTAGGGAAAACAGAAAAAACGCAAGAACTAAAACGCGAAGTTTAAGCAAGTGGGTCCGTCCAAGAATAAACAATGTTAAGAATCCTGTCAGCATCACTCCGGCGACGGGCTCAAGATGGAATGACAAACTGGCCATGAGGGCGGAAAGGGGGAGGCCTGTCAGAAGTTGTTGGTTATTGGTTGTTGGTTGTTGGTGAAAGTTAAACAGACCAATGAAAAATAACAATGTCGCTAAAGGTAACAAATTAGCGTGGAAGGCAAAAGACGATAAACCAACAATCGCGGGAGAAACGCCAAATAGAACCGCGAAAAAATCCGCCGCCAGAGGATGATTATATTTACGCAGGATTTTCCAACCGATAATCATTGCCGCCAAATTAGACACTAATGGAAGTAAAACCGCTGCCCGGGGATCGCCGTTAAAAATCAAATAAGGAATTGATAAAAGATAAAACCAAAGTGGGCCGAAAAAGACTCCGGCGATTGATCCCCACGGTCCAATTAGGGTCGGACGTTTCAGTTCCACCATATTTCTGGTCCAGAGTTGATCCCGGCCCATATCAAAAACAAAAGTAAAATTACCGGAAATAATTGACGGCAAGGTCAGCGATAAAAGTACGGCGATGGAAACTAACAGGAAAAAATAGCGGCGCATGGATAATAACGGTACATGATTAATAGGCTGGAAACAAGAGACAGAGAAACCAGATATTTATTTTTCGACATAAATGAAATTGCCACCGGAAGGAGAATATACCAAGGGTTAATTTCGCGGGCAAAAAAGAAAGCAATGGCACCGACCCAGGCGGCGATAGCGGCGTAGATCGGTTTTCTCAAAAATGGAAGTAGTAAGAACGATGTATACTTAATGAGTCCAGCAAAAATTATACAAAGAGATGGCGCTATTTTTTTGATAAGGCCTGGCCTTGCCGACGGCAAGGCCAGGCCTTTTTTGACGTCAATGATGTAAAATGCCAGTAAGGTGAAGGCGACCATGGTGATTTCGTTGTGAACGCTGGACAGCGATTCTATCAATACCATCGGATTAAAACTCCATAAAATCCAAGCCCTGCGGCCGGCAATTTTTAGTATTAACCAACTGGACGACAAAAATGAAATTAACCCCAACAGTTTGAACGATAAGAGGGTCAAAGTGAATTTCCCAAATCCTAACAAGTAGAAGGGGACCGTAGTAATTAACCATCCCGGGGGATAGACGGAGCCGACGTGGGTCCAGCGCATAAACCTTGTCCAATCGTCATCGGGGAAATTTAAGGGTGTGGTGAAATAGGGATTCTGGCCGTATTTAACCACAGTTCTGGCGTCAAAAATATAGTTAAAAATGTCATGGGCAAAAGCCGGATAGCTTAAAGTTAAGATTAAGCCCGAACCGATAATCAAAATCCAAAGTTGTTTGTGGGATAAATACCATTTTTCAGAGAAAGCAGAAAGTAGAAAGTAGAAAGTAGAAAGTAAAGTTAATAATGAAAAAAATATAATTGTTGATTGCGGGCGGTTGAAATAGCCAATATTTGTCAGTTGAGACTGAATTGATTGATAGATCGGGTTGCTTGACAAGGTTAAATTCAGGTCGACTTGAGTGTAGGAGTAGATGGTGAAAAGAGTAAAGAGCAAAGAGTAAAGAATAAAGAGAAGAAAAAATTTAATTGAAGTCATCTGTAGCCTCCGAATAAATCAGTTATCCGAATACGGAGAACATCCAAAAACATCTTGACTGAATCGCGGATGGGATTTACTCTGACGGTTGTGACATATTTCCAGGAAACCGGAACTTCGGCTATCCTATATCCTCTTTTCTGGGAAATATACAGAAGCTCTACATCAAACGCGCCTGTAAAAGCAGTTGTTTCTGATCCTTTAGAATAAACAACTAAACTATTGAATAATTCTTTAGCAACATGATTTGCAAAAAGCTTAAAACCGCATTGGGTGTCTGATATCCCCCGGATAGCGAACATTTGGACCACCCGGTTAAATACTTTTCCCATTAAATGCCGGTACCATGGCTCTTTTAACCGTTCGCTCCCCTTCACTTCCCGCGACCCTATCGCCACGTCATAACCTTTTTGCATAAACGGCAGCAATTTTTCCACTTCCGATAATGGTGTAGCCTGATCAAAATCGGTAAACAAAACAAGATTTCCCACTGCTTCCATAACTCCCGCTTTTACCGTTTGGGCTTTACCCTGATGAAGACTTTTTACTAATCTCCAATTCTTTTTTCCTTTAACTATTCTTTGCAAATTTTCAAAAGTTCCGTCAGTTGAGCCGTCATCCACCAAAATTATTTCCCACTCATATTTTTGGTCCGATAAATAATTTTCCACTTCGTCCAATACTCCTTTGGATATATTTTCAGATTCGTTAAAAGAAGGAATGACAATAGATAAAAATGGCTGCATAATTAATCCGGACCGAAATAATGCGTTAACCTGTAAATTGTAATCCCCGGGGGAACAATTTTTGAGTCTACTACTTCAGCCCGGCCAAAACCGGCTATTTCCCATAACGGATTTCCCAATGGATTGCAATCTGCTACCGGTTTCTCGCAAACCGCTATCAATTGACCTGTAATTGAATCCTGGAGTTTTACCGGACCCCTATTAAACTTTTCCAAAAAATATCTATAGGCATGATCGCTGTTTCCGGAAGTTATCAGGGCAAAATTATAAGGTTCATTTCCGGATAAAGTAATAACCTGGTGGGAAACCGCTTCAGTTTGCTGCAGCAGCCTATTGGGTTCAAACCGTAAAAACAGTCTGCCGGACTGATCATAAATTAACCATATGGCCGCAAATCCAACTAACAATTTCCCAAACAATTTTTTTTCAAATAAGTAGCCTGCCACCGCCCCAAGCAAGATGGCCGGAACCGGAAACAGAAACCCAAAATAATAATCAGAAATGCTTCCTTGATATAGTGAAAAAATAGTTATCCCCAGCCAAAACCACCACAATAAAGATTGGCTCAACAAAAATTTTCCCCGAACACTTTTATTAAAAATAATCATTAAGCTTCCTCCCAGCGCCCACCCCAAAGTCGTAAATGTAGTCACCAGACCGTTCTGCCAACTAAAAATTGTAAAAGTCAGCCGGTTAGTATTACGGAAAACTGACCTAAATAATCCCAACAGTTCCCAGTTAAAAACAGAACCGTTAGGGCGGGATACGAATTCCAAAACAGTTCTGGTATTGGGAAAATTATGATAAATTTCAAATGCCAAAAACGGAAAAAAACCAACAACCCAACCTATTAATAATAAAAATGATTGACGTATCGTGCGATTGAAGGTCAGACCTTCAATATTGCCATATATCAGGATTATTACAAAAAGAACGGGCGTCATCAGTAAAGTCAGATAATGAAGTTGCCACAAAATTCCAAGACAGATTCCGGCTCCGATCAACTTCCACCATTTATTTTCTTTAGCGCCGGTTGCGGCCAGATACACGCCCAATAAAGAGAAAAATGGCACCGGATTCGGATTCCAGGATGCCCTGGAGTAACGGACGATCAAAGAGGAAACCGCGTATATTCCGGAAGCAAATAGTCCCGAAGTTTTTCCAAACCAACTTTTGGTCACGAAATAAACCAGCCAAACCGTGGCTACCCCCAATAAAGCCACGAAAATTGCCGGCCCGACCGGGTCCCTAAAAATAAAATAGAAAGGCAGGGCGAAATAATAATAAATCGGCCCCAAGTAAAATCCGCCAACAGAGGCCGTCGGCCCCAAAAAAGTAAATTCCCCGTTTACTACCATGTCATGCCAAACCAAAGCGTCGCGGCCTTCATCGCCTAAAAAAACAATATAGTCCCTTATACGATATAGGCGCAAGAAAGCCGCAACTAGCAAAATAACAGTCAGGATGAGAAAAAACGGATTAAGATGAAGAAATAGTTTGAAGCTTTCAATAATCGCCTTGAAAATAACCTGGTAATTCCCGCCGGTTTGGACGCCTTTGGTCCGAGAGTGGTGGGCGACGCCGACTTGCTTAATAGGAAAGCCGGCGCGATAAATTTTGGCCATCATTTCGGTTTCGGTGATGGCGCTTTCGGTGACTAAGGGGAAAACTTGATCAATCACCGATTTTTTGATTAACTTGAAGCCGCAGTCAACGTCTTTCAGATTGAGTCCGAATAAGACGGTGTCCCAGATTCGCAGAAGTCGTGCCATCATCCGGCGGAATTTACTGTCGGAGCGTTTTTCCCGGTAGCCGGCGACGACTTGGTAATTAGGAACATAGGTCAGAAATTTATTTATTTCCCGGAAGTCAAACTGACCGTCGGAGTCGGTAAAGGCAATCCAGTCGAACTTGGCAGAAGAAAATCCAGTTTTGAGGGCAGCGCCATAACCTCGATTACGGCTATGGCGGATAAGCCGGATTTTTGAGTTCTTAACAATCATATTTTGCACCGCGGCGGCGGTGTTATCGGTAGAACCGTCATCAACCACAATAACTTCATAATCGAAAAGATCTAAAGACTTAAGAACGTTAATTGCTCGAGAGACTGTGTTAACTATATTTTCTTCTTCGTTATAGGCAGGAAAGAAAACAGAAAGGGTTTTTATCGGAGACATGAAGCTAGTATAGCTTACCCCAGTACCAGTTCGCTAACTGGTGGACGGTATGGAGTTTCACTTCTTCCAAATATATTTATTGTAAACCGTGAAATTAAAGATGAGTGTTAAGACTAAGGCAGCAACATAAAATCCGTGAATTAAAATATTCTCTTTTCCCACCAACATCTCGCCTGCTTTCATAATTCCGCCTTGAATCAGGAGAACCGCAATATTTGAAGTAGTATAAAAAGCAATCAATTTCTGAAACAATTTTGTTGTTGAAGTAATTTTCCGGTCGCCGAATGTCCAGACGTTGTTCAGGATAAAATTGGAGAGAATGGCGACTTGGCCGCCGAGAATGGTGGCGATGGCCGGAGAAAATAATTTTAATCCGAACCCTAACAGCCAATAAATGGCGGTTTGGATTACCAGCCCCAAAGAGCCGACGGCGACGAACTTGAAGAATCGCAAGAGTTCAAAAAACCGGGCCTTAAAGATGTAAATCAGGGTGTTTTTGATGTATTCGGCACCGAGTTTGCTGCGACCCAGAGTCCGGTCTACGAATTTTAACGGTACTTCTCCGGCTTTAAATCCTGCCCTGACGGCTTTATGCAGAAAACCGATTTGAAAGGTATATCCGAAAAAACGCTCTTCTCCCAGCAAAGGATGGACTTTATCGTAAACATAACGGCGGATGGCTCGGTAACCGGTGGTCCAGTCGCGGATACTGAAATCGGTCAGAACAAACATGATAATCATATTCCCGACAACGCTGTAGAACTTTCTTTTAAGTCCCCAATTATCAGGGATGGCTCCGCCCTTTATATAACGGCTGCCCAGCACCAGATCGTATCCTTCTTCCAGTTTGGCTAAAAATTGAGGGACTAATTTAGGGTCATGCGATAGGTCGGCGTCAAATTCAAAAAAAATATCCGGGTTTAATTTTTCAACGGCATACTTCATTCCGGATAAATAAGCTCCGCCCAATCCCATCTTTTTTTTATTTATTAAAAGATGAACATTTTTCAGCTTTTTCATCTTTTCTCTGACCTCATCTGCCGTTCCGTCAGGAGAAGAATCGTCAACAACCAATATATGCATTTCGTAATTGTCAGGGACTTTCATGAAAACTGTTTGAAGCTCATCTATGGCCCGTCCGATATTTCCCTTTTCATCGTAGGTGGGAATCACCATGACCACAATTTGTTTTTTCGATTGGTCTGTCATTTTTGATTACCTTCGATTTGCCTTTTCACAAATTTTATATCATATTCCACCATCATTTTTACTAAATCCTTAAAACTTGTTTTTGGCTTCCAATTTAGTTTCCGGTTTGCCTTGGAAGGATCGGCAATCAATAGATCTACTTCAGCCGGACGGTAAAAGCGCTTGTCAACTTTAATATGCTTTTCCCAATCTTTAATTTGAACTACCTCAAAAGCCGCCTCCAGAAAATCTCTGACAGAATGGGTTTCCCCTGTTCCGATCACAAAATCATCCGGTTTTAACTGCTGCAGCATCAACCACATCGCCTCAACATAATCTCCGGCAAATCCCCAATCGCGTTTAGATTCAAGATTGCCAATGGCGATTTTTTTATCCTGTCCGACTAAAGGTTCGCCAATCTCATTTTGAGGCACCCATTTCAAATCCGTAGCCAGACAAGCCACGCTCATGGAGATTTTACGGGTAATAAAAGTCAAACCGCGGCGGGGTGATTCATGATTAAAAAGTATCCCTGAACAGGCAAAAAGATTATATGACTCCCGGTAATTAACCGTGATCCAATGACCGTAGACCTTGGCTACACCATAAGGACTACGGGGATAAAATGGAGTTGTTTCCGACTGCGGAACTTCAACCGCTTTACCGAACATTTCCGAAGAACTCGCCTGATAAAATTTAGTATCCGGCTTGGCGATGCGAATAGCCTCCAACATTCTGGTAACCCCTAAAGCCGTAGCTTCGCTGGTTAAAACCGGCTGCTTAAACGAAGTCGGAACAAAAGATTGAGCCGCCAAATTATAAATTTCATCCGGCTGGACGTCGCGGATGGCCTGCGTTAACGAATGCTGATCGGTTAAGTCGCCGTCGACTACTGAAATTTTATGCAAAAGATGAGAGACTCGTTCAGTTGATACCGTTGAAGTCCGGCGGATCAAGCCATAAACTTCATAACCCTTATCCAAAAGAAATTCCGCTAAATAACTTCCGTCCTGGCCGGTAATGCCGGTGATAAATGCTTTTCGTGACATTAATGAGTAATGAGTAGAAAGTAAGAAATAATGATCAAAAAATTCATTACTCATTACTTCTTACTCATTATTTTCTTACCTAGTCTTCCTCCACCATTCTAGCACTCTTTCTAAAGTTTTTTCCAAAGGGATTTCAGGTTTCCAGCCGGTGGCTTTCATAAATTTCTCCGAATTACATATTAGTTGCGAAGGTTCCCCGGGACGAAATCTTGATTCATCAACCGTAATTTTTATTTTAGCCTTAGACATTTTGACAAGCTGGTTTAATAAATAAGAAATTTTAACCCCCTTGCCGGAACCAACGTTATAAACTTCACCTGCCTGGCCTTTTATCAAAGCCAATTCATAAGCCGAAACCATATCAAGAACATCGGTAAAGTCGCGGACAGCCTCTAAATTGCCGACTATTATTTCGCCTGATTGACCGCTTTTCTCTATCTCCACGATCTGCTTAACAAAATCCGGGACCACGAAACCAATCCGCTGACCTTCGCCGATGTGATTAAACGGCCTTAACCGGATAATGTTTAATCCGTAAGATAAAAAATATTGCAGACCTAAAAAATCCTGGGCTATCTTGGAAACAGCGTAAGGACTGGCCGGCATAAACTGAGCATTTTCATCAATGGACCCTTCCTGACTTCCGCCATATTCGTCGGCGCTACAGATTATTAAAACTCTAGCTTTAGAATTTCTCCGTCTTAGGGCTTCCAATAAATTCAATTGGGCGAAAATATTATTCCGCAGAATTTTAGCCGGAGAAATCATGCTTGTTCCGACTTCAGCCATTGCCGCCAAATGGACAACCGCATCGAATTTTTGCTTTGAAATGACTACTTCCGTTTCGGTGGCATTTAATAAATCAATTTCCGGAATCAAGGCAGTATGGCCTTTGACCTGAAGATACTTGGTTAAATGGCGGCCGGCAAAACCGGAAGAGCCTGTGACTAGAATGTTCATTTGAGCATTGGAACATTAGAACATTGGAGCATTTTTATGAATTTATTAATGCTCTCATGTTCCCATGTTCACATGATATTACCTCCCGATTCCAACGTATTTCAATCCTGCTTCTTTGATTATTTGAGGATCGTATAAATTTCTGGTATCGATGAAAACCGCGCCCGGGGTCATATTCTTTTTTATCTTTGGCAAATCCAAAGATTTAAACTCATCCCATTCCACCAAAATCATTAACGCGGTTGCTCCTTTTACGGCTTCATAAGGATTAACTGCATATTTTGCCACACTATCGCCCAATATTTTTTTAGCATGGCCTGATGCCTGTGGATCATAGACGTAAACTGCGGCTCCGGCGGCAGTTAACAACGGAATGACTTTCATTGAAGGCGCTTCCCGCATGTCATCAGTATTCGGTTTAAAGGACAATCCCAAAACCGCAACTGTTTTACCGTTCCACCCACCAACGGCTTTTTCAAATCTGGTTAGTAATTTTAATAACCGGTTTTCATTAAGCTGATCTATTTTTTCAAATAATCCGTCGCCCTCACCAACTCGCCTGGCATAAGCTGCCAATTCCTTAACGTCTTTAGGGAAGCAACTACCCCCATATTGCAATCCCGGCCACCAATAATGCAATCCTATTCTGCTGTCCAATCCCATTCCGCGGATAATTTCCTGGACGTCGGCTCCGGTTTTTTCGGCCAGATCGGAAATTTGGTTAATAAACACAATCCGGTTTGCCAGATAAGCATTGGATGAGTACTTGGTCAGCTGGGCAGATTCCGGGCGCATAATCACGGTTTCACCGTTTAAGGGCCGGTGCAATTCTAGAAGTTTTTTAATCACCGCCGGCTCATTGGAACCGATCAGAATTCTGTCGGGATGAAGAGTATCGTCAACCGCGGTTCCTTCACGTAGAAATTCCGGAACGGAAGCGGTATAAAACTGCTTTTTAGTAACGGTTCCAATAATTTCCCTAACTTTATCGTTGGTCCCGGGAGGAACAGTAGACTTAACAATAACAATCGCCCCTGTTTTGATATACGGAGCCAAAGATTTAGCAGCCCCAAAAACCGCGGATAAATCAGCAGTTCCATCCGGAGCCGATGGAGTGCCAACGGCGATCATTACTACATCAGCATCTGAAATAGCGTCTGAATACTGTGTGGTAAATTTAAGCCTGCCAGCCTCAACGCTTTCTTTTACCAATTCCTCCAACCCGGGTTCAAAAAAAGGAATCTTGCCATTTTTTAGGTCATCTGATTTTTGTTTATCTCTGTTAACCGCCCAAACTGTATTTCCGAATTTGGAAAAAACAGCCGCAGTTACTAAACCGACGAAACCGACTCCGACTACCCCGATGGTCATAAGGGAAATGATAACATAAACAAGTTTTGTAGTTGTCATTGCGAGAAACGTAGTGACGTGGCAATCTGACAAGAGATTCCCACGCTCTCCGCCGGTTGGCGGATCGCTCGGAATGACAAAATTGACCTATTAACAATGAATTTAATCCAAACTCTAGTTTTATCCATCGTTGAGGGTATAACCGAATTCTTACCGATTTCGTCAACAGGCCATTTAATCTTGGCGTCCAAATTGTTAAATATCGCCCAAACGGGGTTTGTCAAAAGTTTTGAAATTATTATTCAGTTTGGAGCGACAATGGCTGTTGTTGTCCTTTATTTTAAAAAACTTCTTGATAATAAAAAATTGTATCCGAAAATATTGGCCGCTTTCCTGCCTTCGGCGATAATCGGATTTATTCTGTACAAATTTATTAAACAATATTTAATTGGTGATCCGCGGATTGTTTTAGTCTCACTTTTTATCGGAGGAATTTTATTGATCATTTTAGAAAAAATTTTGGCTAAAATAAAAATTAAAAATGATTTAACGTTTGAGGAACTAAACTTAAAGCCATGTTTATTGATAGGACTATCACAAGCCATTTCAATGATTCCGGGTGTTTCCAGAGCCGCAGCCACAATCATTGGGGGAATGTCTGTTGGATTATCACGTTCAAGCGCGGTTGAATTTTCTTTTCTTCTTGCCGTCCCAACGATGGCAGCGGCTACCGGCTTGGATTTAATCAAATCGTACAAATATTTCTCTGCCAGCGACGTTAAACTATTGATTATCGGTTTTATAGTTTCATTTATAGCCGCCAAAATCACGGTTAAATGGCTGATTAAGTTTATGAAAAAGCACTCACTGGCCGCATTTGGAATCTACCGGATCGTTTTGGCAATCGCTTTCTGGAACTTCATAAAATGAGGCAATTTTCCCCTAGGGAGATAAATTGGCTAGCGAAATGGAAAGTTTCGTCCTGCGGAGCAGGATCCTGCTTAGCAGGACAAACTTCACAATTAAAAAAGTATGGTGAAATGCCGGTGGAATATATTACCGGATGGGCGGAGTTTTACGGTCGGGATTTTAAGGTTAATAAACACGTTTTAATCCCGCGGATTGAGACCGAACAGCTCATTGACGAAGCCATAAAAATTCTTAGCTCTTGCTCTTTACTTTCTACTCCTTACTCCCCAATCATCGCCGACCTTGGAACTGGATGCGGATGCATTGGGATTACTCTATATCTGGAATTAGTTAAATTAGAAATTCAACCTACTATATATATGTCTGATATTTCCGAAGAAGCGTTGAAAGTGGCGGAAGAAAACATTTCAAGACTCATAAGAGCCACAAAAGGCCAGGCCTTTTTAAAAAGGCCTGGCCTTTTGTGGCTAGTGTGGTTAGAAAGCGATTTGTTTGATAGCTACCCAAAAGACTTAAGGTTTGATCTAATTATTGCCAACCTTCCATATATTCCCTCTGCCAGAATTTCAAAACTACCGAAGTCCGTTAAAGATTTTGAACCGCGTTTAGCTCTCGACGGCAGGCCGGATGGGTTAAAATTGATCAATAAATTAATTGCTCAATCGCAGGCAAGGCTAAAATCTAAAGGTGTTTTACTTTTGGAGATTGACGAGACACATAGAATTAAAGATTTGGAACTTCCGAAAAACTTCAGGGCAAAAATCATAAAAGATCAATTTGGAAGGAAAAGGTTTATAAAAATAAGTAAGAGAGATTAGGGAGATAAGGGGGATTAGGGGAATTTAAGAGATTAAGGGACATAAGGGGTGAAGCAAGTTTTGGAACGGGTGTAACCGGCTTTTTGAGCTTCTTTTTCGGAGCAAAACCAACCCTCTCCCATATCTTTCTCCACAATCGTAAAGTTGTATTGAGCGCATCCGGGGAAATAATAATTTCTACGGTCGGAATTTTTATCGATATTACCTTTGATATTACATTTAGGATTATCCGTATTTTCAGTTTGTTGACATTTTGGACCCCAAATCCCTAATTTTTGTTCTTTAGCTTTTTCGTAGGCTGCTTTTAAATTTTCCTTCTCATCCGTAATATCGCTATGGAACCGTCCCCACCCGGAAGTCAATATCTGCTCATTCACCGATTTCCCATCTGCATAAACTAAACCCATCGGCCGGCCTCTCTGATCAATAATTTGTTCCTTTACCGCCACTTTTTTTTCTGAAACTAGCCGTTCCAATTCCTGCTTGGCTTCGGGGCCGCCGCAAAAATCCAGCTCCGGAGCGTCAACGCTTCTTAGCCTTAATCTGACTTTTCCGTCCAAAACCAGAGTGTCTCCGTCAATTACGCCTAAAACCTTAATCCCCTCTTCTGCCTTATTTGTTCTTTGGAGTAAAAACGCGTTGAGAATTAAAGAGGGAAAAAGAAGGAAGAGAAGAATTAAAGGAAAAAGACGGGATGGAAATTTGGGCATAAGTGATTCTATTTTAAACAACAATTAAAATTAATGCCAGATAATATATAGATTGCCACGTCGCAAGCTCCTCGCAACGACGAAACCGAATTAAACAGAATTTTTGAATAGTTTTATAGGATTCTAAAAGAATTTAGAGGAAATTAGACGTTGAAAATAAATTTATATAGATTCCGGGTCTACGCCCGGAATGACAATGCAAGGCTTAGCAACATTCCGAGAGCGGCTAAGGCAAGACCAGTAAACGCAATCCCGATTAAAAAATTACTAAGCTTGCCGCTTTTATATTGGCCTAAAACCGATCCGTCGTTTGCGATTTTGGCGATCACAAAAATCAAGGGAACTGCCACTACTCCGTTGATTACCGCTGTATAAACCAAAGCTTTAGTCGGATCAACCCCGATAAAATTTATTAGCAATCCTATCAACATAGAAACGATAATAATCCCGTAAAATCCCGGGGCTTTCTTGAATTTTAAGTTTAAACCTTCTTTAAAATTAAACGTTTCCGCGACAGCATAAGCGGCCGAACCGGCCAATACCGGAATGGACAAAAACCCCAAGCCCATAATTCCTACCGCAAATATCGCTTTAGCTAAATATCCGGCATTAGGGAAAGTATTAACTAACGGTTCCAAGGCGCGGGCGGCATCGGCAGCTGTTTTAATATCGGTTATTCCATGCGAATTAAGAACTGTTGCCGCCACTAATATAATTGCCCAAGTTCCGATTTCTGAAGATAACATCCCCACAAAATTATCCAGCCTTAAATTACGCATAAACTGATTGTTCATCCATGGTCTTCCGTCATATTTTAAAAACCCGGCTTGCTTTTCTTCTTCAACCTCTGTTGATGCCTGCCAAAAAAACATATAAGGAGAAATAGTAGTCCCTAAAACTCCGGTTATGATAAACAAAAATTGAAAACTAAATTCAAGATGAGGGATGAAAGTCGCCGCCAAAACCGTTTTCCAAGGCTGATTGATCATAAAAACTGTAACCGGATATGCTAAAAGAGTTACCACCGACCATTTCAAGATCTTTGAATAGACTTTGTAAGAAGTAAAAATTTCCAAAAGCAAGATTATTGATGTAAATACCAGAGCAAAAGGAATAAAACCGATTGGAAAAATTAAATCCGCGGCCGCGGCCATGGCCCCGATGTCCGCTCCGATATTAATAGTATTGGCTACCACTAATAGAAACACCACCGGATAAAGAATTTTTTTACCAAAGATCTGCTTGATATTAGCGGCAATTCCTCTTCCTGTTACCGCCCCAATCCTTGCCGCCGCCTCTTGAACTCCGGCCTGAAAAGGCAGCATAAATATTGCCGTCCACAACATTCCGTAGCCAAATTGGGCTCCGGTCTGGGAATATGTGGCAATTCCAGACGGGTCATCGTCGGCCGCGCCGGTAATTAATCCGGGACCCAAATTTTTGAAGAATTTTTTAAGTTTGGGAAACATAATAAAAGATTTGTTGCGGGACTAGGAATCGAACCTAGATTTACTGGTTCAGAGCCAGCTTGCCTACCATTAGCAGATCCCGCAGTTTATAAGCGATAAACATTATAAAGACAATAAGAATTATAACCTAGGGATTGATATAATTCTGCATAGTTTAGAAACAGGCCCCATCGTCTAATGGCTAGGACGGCAGGTTCTCATCCTGTAAACTCGGGTTCGACTCCCGGTGGGGTCACCAAGCTTAGCTTGGTGATTATCGAGCTCAGCTCGATCACCATACGTTTATTTTTGCTACACTAGATATAGATGTATTACGTCTATATTCTTTTTTCAGAAAAGGACAAAGAGTTATATACCGGATTTTCTCCAGACTTGAAATCTCGTTTTAAGGCACATAGCAACGGATTTGTTAAGGCGACCAAACATAGACGGCCACTTAAACTGATTTATTATGAAGCATATGAGAAAGAGCTAGATGCCAAACGACGGGAAAAATACTTAAAGGGTGGGAATGGACGAGGAGAGCTTAAAATTCAACTTAAAGAAATCCTAAAAGAATTAGAATATAAATACCTTTAGGAACGTTTTTGACAAAATTCGAACTCATTTCAAAGAATCGTGTTAGCTCGCCTCGCTCCGCTCGGCTCGCAAGGTGAGCGCGGCGCCCCCCGCCTGCTATCGCTTTGCGAAGCATTGCGGGCAGGCCACCCGCCGCGCTTCCGAAAAAGTCGACTCGAACAAAAACGCCCCGCTTAGCGGGGCAATTGTCAAGCTGAGCTTGACGCAAAAAATTTTAAAGAACTTTTTATAAATCTCAAATGGCGTATCCTGTAGACTCAACCCGATTGCTTGAATTGTTCGAATACGCTATTAAAAATAGCAATCGATAAAAGTTAAGTCAAATTATAATATACTAATTTATGAGTTAAATAACAAATAAAAATAAGTTTTGAAAAGCGACATAATAGATGTCGTATGGTAAAAGAATTTACAAAGCTTTACGATCAAAACAAACAAAAAATCTGTGTTGGAGATTTAGTGGTGCTTACAATTCCCAGAAAGGAAAGAAGAGATTTACTTGTTATCTTTGAGGTCGTTAAAGATGATAAAATTTATAAAATAATTTACTCTGAAAAATTTTCATATAATACTATGTCTGTAGGAAGCCCTCAATATAGTCAAAGGTTAAACTTCCAAGTATATAAAGTTATTGGAAGTATCAAAACGGGCATAGATGAAAACTTGTTAGAATAATTCTATGTACAGATCATCATTTTTACTTATTTTTGCGATCGTGTATATTATTTATCTTCACGGCAAAAATAAAGAATTGAAAGAACTACAAAAAACAATAGCTTTACTTCAAGAACAAATATTACTTCTTGAGGGAATAAAAAAACGAATAAGTAGACTTGAAAAAGCAGGTATAACAATAACGGAATTGGGAAATGAAGAGGGAGACGATAAGGATGGGAAAATGGAAAAATTCATAAAAATTTTATCTCGCGCATACTTTAGTGGTTGGTACCAACTCTCTCAAGCACAACGCGAAAAAATTCATTCAATCAGAGAAGAAGTCGAACACAAAATTCCTTGGTAATATATTTGTACATTATTAAGTTAATGAGAATTATTAAAGTTTCTTCGTCATCGCCCGAAGGGCGAGAAAATCGCGCGCGCAAAAAATAGCGGAGGCGCGGCGGGTGGCCTGCCCGCAATGCTTCGCAAAGCGATAGCAGGCGGGGGGCGCCGCGCCGGAGTAAGCGAGGCCGAAGGCCGAGCTAACCAAATGAAGTTCGACATTTTTTGTAAACGGCCAACTATCAAGCTTAAGATTTAGAACGAAATCAGGCCAAGGAGTTTGTCGGTGAAGGATTCCTTAGTTTCTAGAAGCTCTCCGGTTTCGACTGACACTACCGCGGTTTTCTTGAATTTCAACGGCATCAGGCCGAATAGTTTTTCCTGCTTTTCGCCTTCTACTTCATAAACCAATGATCCGTCTGATTTCTGGCTCATCTTCACCCGGCTGGATAAATCGATAGCATCCTGGCCGGAAACTTGGTCAATAATGTTCCTCGATAGCATATTTTGAACTGCCTGATCCGGCAAAACCGTTACCTGTTTCTCTCCGGCCGGAGTGGTCACAGTCAAAATATTTGTTGAAGAATCCACCGATAGCGGAAAATTTGTGGTGGCTCCGACCCTATTTCTATCAATGACGAATTCTCCGTTTTTGGTTTTAATCTTAATTTCATCCTTATCTTCCCGGTCCTTGATTTTCAGAACTTCGGTTTCAGTCTTATCATTAACTTCGTTTTCAACTTCCGGCAATTCCGGTTTTCCCCTTTTCTCCATCTTAGTCTCTATTTCGGTCTCCTCGCCGGTCAATTCATTTTTTGTTTTCATCTTCAACTCGCCATTTTTCTGATCAAGCTTTATTTTCATGCCCTTACTTTCAAACTCTCTTTTGTTTTCACCTGATTTTATTTCAATCTTTTCCTTGTTGGCGTCCAAAGATTTAACTTCTGTTCTTTTCTCTTCATTTCTGACTTCCATTTTTGTTTCGCTTCTGACTTCATTTCTTCCAACTGATCTTTGACCCTGATCTTCATCACCCAAAACCTGACCATTGGAATCCATTTTTATCAATCGGCCGGATGGATCAACTAACCATAATGCTTGAACTTTAGGGACAAGAATAAAAAGAAATAAAAATTGAAGAAGTAGAAATGTGGTAAAACGCAATTTCATCTGGATTCAGTATAGGGGCTAAAGATATCGATTGTCAAGCATGCGATTTGGAGAAAAAAAGATCTCTCGACTTCGCTCGGGATGACGTAAAACATCACATCTTTTCCGGGGCTTGAATACCAAGGAGGTTTAGACCGTTTTTGAGTACTTGAGAAACGGCTGACGTTAATGACAGCCTAAATTGAATTTGCTCTTTGTTTTTTGTTTTTTGTTCATTACTCATTACTTTCTCCTCATTACTTTCTAATATCCTATGTTTATTGTAGAAAGTATTAAACCGCTGGGCCAGTTCGTAAAGAAAAGTGCAGATTAAGTTGGGCGAATATTGGGTGGCGGCGGTTTGGACCACTTCGGGGAAACGATAGATGAAACGGAGAATAGACAATTCCTCTGGATTGAATTGGTTATTAGTTATTAGTTGTTGGTTTAGGCGTTCGGTGTCGGGAATAGTTGCCTTCGCAAGAACGCTTTGACATCTAGCGTAGGTATATTGGAGGTAAGGGCCGGAGTTGCCGTCGACCGAAATAGATTTTTCGAAATCAAAAATGACATCATGGCCGGTTCCTGCCTTCAATAACGCGTATTTGATAGATCCAACCGCAATTTTCTCCGCAATTTCTTCCCGGTCTGAAACAGAAAATGGAGAATCTGCTTTAGCCATCAGTTTTAATATTGTTTTTTTCACTTCGTCAAGAAGCCATTCTCCCGTCAAAACTTTTCCTGTTCTGCTGCTCATTTTGCCTTCCGGCAGTCGCACCATTCCATGAGAAATATGATGGGCTTTCTTGCCTAGTCCCGGGTTAATCTGTTTTAGAGCCGTAATCAGAACTTTGAAATATTCATTAATTTCATTACCGGTCACAATGACCGATTCATCATATTTAAAATCTTTGTATTTTGTCGGGGCAAGTCCTAAGTCTTTAGCTTCATAGGTCGGAAGACCGAGGGAATTAACAAACACACGGGTGTGCAGCCCATGTTTTTCTCCGGGGAAAACAATCGCCCCTTGGCTTTCTTGGAAAATTCCCTTCTTGAGATTTTCTCTGACAAATTCCAAACCCACTTCCCCGGCAACTGATTCAAAGTAGTAATAGTCGAATTTCGTCCCGAGCCGCTTGTAAATGGTTTCAAAATAATCCAGACTCCACTTCCGACCTATGCTATATAGTTCCATTACCTCTGGATATTTATCATAAATTTTCTTATTGAGTTCAGTTATTTCCTTTTTTACTTTCTCGTCTTCCTCGAATTTTGTCGCCCCAAACGCGTAAGCTTTTCCCAAAAACTTAGCTTTCTCATTTAACGGAAGTTTTTCTAATTCTTTGATCTTTGATTTTTGATTTTTGATTTTTTGTATCATCCCCCAAACCGCCTTGGCAACATGCATTCCTACATCACCTTGGTAATTGGCTCGCTTTACTATTGCGCCCTGCGACGCAAGTAATCGAGACAGCGCTTCTCCAACAACATTACTAAACAGATGTCCAATGTGAAACTCCTTAAACGGATTCGGGTCGGTAAACTCTACCATGATCTTTTTCCCGCTCAACGAATCACCGCTGCCAAATTTATTCTTCTTTTTATCAATTCTTTCTAATTCATCAAAGAGTGTATTTTGAGTTAAATGAAAATTTATAAATCCCGGACCGGCGACGTCGATTTTGGCAACAACCTTTTTAAGTTCTTTATCAGTAGAAAGTCTGACGACGATGGTTTCGGCTATTTGGCGGGGGGAGGAAAGATCAGGGAGATTAGGGAGATTAGGGAATTTAGGGGATTTTGTAAGAGGAAATAAAGTTAGGGCGATATTTGAGCTCCAGTCGCCGTGGGATTCGACGGCAGGGTGCTCGAGAGATATTTGAACTTCCGGAAATCCGAGATCGTTAAGAGTTTTTTTAATCGCGGTTTTGATAATACTATCTGCGGTTAATTTCATGATAAGTAATGGTAATATTATGACACTAATTAATGAAAAATTTTCTTAGAACTAGAAAACCTGTATTTACAACCAACCAATTGAATCGGTTGTCTAATATCATTGACAGCGCCGGACAGGTAGTTTTTGGCGTTGCCGTAGTTTCTCCAATAGTAGGTAACGTTGACAACCCCAATTTAACAGTCATAATATTAAGCATAATCGTTGCCATTTTCCTTTGGTCTATTAGTGTTTGGCTGGCGAGAAAAAGATAAAATTACTATGTCGTTTAATATCATTTTTTTATTATCTCTGATTATTCTTCTTATTATGGCTTTAATTGTCGTTATTATGGCCTATCCAGGTCCGGTGGACGGAAAGCGACGGGCCCGAAATTAAATAATCGCCACCGCCCTCATTTTATACCATAAAAATAGCCCCTGTGATTACCAATTTTTATTAGTAACCAAAGGGGCGATTCTTGGAGAACCACTGTACCATCCTTTTTTATTTCGATGTTGCCATCGAAACCTTAATGACTCTTGAATTAAGAGTCTGAAGCTTTAACGGGCTTCCGGCGTCGAAAATTTTGCTTCGCTCCTAACAGATCGCGACTCTGCTAATACGGATTTCTTAAACTGTAAAGATATATTATACACTATCCGTTAAATAGGGAGATTAGGTTCGGGAGATTAAATTTATTTTATATAGATTCCCGCTTTCCTGCCCGCAATGCTTTCGGCATAGCTGATGCAGGCGGGCGCGGGAATGACAATTGACAATGACAAAAAATTTGGAACCGTTTTATTATTCCACCTTTTCTGTAACTCTATATTCTAAATATCTTCCTAACATCAGACGGGTGTGGGCGTCGAGGCCGGGGAGGGCGTTGAAGAAAAATCCAACCACCGGCAACAGCAACAATTCAAACGGCTGAATGATTTTCCCCATCAGGGAAATTTTCTTGGGGCTTTTTGGGCGGCGTTTGGCATCAACAAATAAGACTATTAAAATTGCAACCAGCGAGATTGTTAAAATTCCGGAACTGACTTGAGGCAGAGTTTTACCGATGACAGTCCGCGAAAAAGTCGGATTCAATAAAGGCGGAAGCAAAGCCCCCAACGTCAAAGCAAACCAATTTACCGGCCACAAAAAATGATCCTCCATTAATCTTAATATTCTTAAAATATTATCCTTAAGAGGGATTCCGTCGACCAATACTGCCTGACGGATCACAAATTGATCGTCAGCTACTCCCCACGCCCACCGCTTCACTTGTTCATACTGGTTCAGCATGGTTTTCCAAAAAGTTGACGATTGGGCGGCGTCCATTGTTGCCGACAGATAAATCGGATCTACCGAAACTTTCCCTTTTGTCGCAAAGTAGGTTTTAAAGAAAATCCGGTAATCTTCCGGAATAACATCCGTATCCCAGTAACCCACCGATTTTAATAATTTCAAAGAAGTAGAATAAGTGGAAAAATTAACCAGGCGGTCGCGGCGGCATAGGATATATAAATGGACTACGCTCCACACGGTCGCCAAGGCCCTGATCGGCGCCGGAACCCGCCAAATATTGTTATAGAACATAACAGCCGGTTGCCAGAAACGGCGGTAGCGGTGGGGATTATCCAAAAAATAATAAGCTAAAGCCGCGAAATAATTCGGGTGTAGTCTGGCGTCGGCGTCATGGCTGGTGATACTGGCATAGCGGACATCGACAATGCCTTTTTTAATTAATTCCGGCTCGACCATCGCTTTAGCCGCCCAAGCCGAGTTACTGGATTTGCCCTTAACTTCGCCCGCAAGATCGGGGTGAAAAGTGGTGTGGAAAGTCCCAAACTTTTTCCCGAATTCACTGGTTAAATTTTTGGCTTTTTGTTTGCCGGCCCCCCCCTCGCGTTCTTCAAAAGATAATATAATGTGAATTTTTTTCAAAGGATATGTCTGGGAAGACAAAGCCTCCAGAGTTTTAATTAAGGTTCCCTCCGGTTCTTTAAAAGTCGGAATAACCACGATATGATGAATTTTTTCCCAATCCGGAAACACCGCCACATCCTCCATCCAGTCAAATTTTTGGCTGGCCTCCAGCCTGAAATGCCCGATCAATGAAAACACTGCCACAGACAAGGATTTATATAACCAATAAACCGTGAAGGCGATAATATAGACGGCGACAACTTCAGGAATCAGCAGCGACCCCCACAGAGGAAACAAAATTAAAAACCAGCTGACTGATCCGGGCAGGATTTCCAAAGCCCGCCGGGTCCGGATCGGGTGGCGGAGAAAATAGCGTTTTAATGAGTTCATAGGTATATTTTACCTTAGGAGGGGAAAATTATGGTAATCTGGGGAATAAGGGAGTAGATGGGGCGGAAATTTTTGGGCCTTTGAAAATCTGCCGGATTCTGGCGGCGGTTTGGGGGAGAAAGATACTCAGCGGCAACGTCAATTTCAGAATTTCTTCAACATAAATTTTCAAAGCATTTTTAGCTTCTTTATCGGATTTTTCCCAAGGTTTGTCGATATTGATTTTCGCGTCCAGGTCGCCGAAGTCTTTCCACAACTCCTCCAAGGCTAAATTAAATTCGAAGTTTTCAAGGCGGGAGGAAATAGATGGAAAAGAAGGATCGGAAGGATTAGGGGGAGATAAAACAAAATGCTTTAGCTCGCAGAGTTTCGCCACCCGCTGAACCAGATTTCCCAAGCCGTTGGCGAGATCCGCCTGATAGGTTTTGGCGAATTTTTCTTCAGTAATATCTCCGTCGTCAAACGGAGGAATCTCTTTTAATAAAAAATATCTTAGAGCTTCAAAGCCAAATTTCTCTGCCAGTTCGTAGGGATCGATTACATTTCCCAGAGTTTTACTCATCTTTTGTCCGCCGCTGGTGATAAATCCATGAGAAAATACTGCTTTGGGAAGCGATAATCCGGCAGACAATAGCATTGCCGGCCAATAAACGCAGTGAAAACGGATAATATCCTTGCCGACAATATGTAAGTCCGCCGGCCACCACCTTTCCCATAATTTTTGATCATATCCAAAACCGACAGCAGTCATATAAATATTTAAAGCGTCAAACCAAACGTATATTTTTTGAGTTTCGTCTCCGGGAACCGGCACCCCTATCCCCTTAGCTCTGACATTGCTCCTTGAAATACTAAAATCTTCCAGACCTTGCCTGATAAAACTTAATATTTCATTTTTTCGCTGAACAGGAATTATCTTTAATTTGTCTGACACAATTAATTTTTCTAAAGCATCCTGATATTTAGACAATTTAAAAAAATAATTCTCTTCTTCAATTTCTTCCGGTTCTTTTAAATGGTTAGGGCACTTCCCTTCTTTTAAATCCTTGGATAAATAGAATTGCTCGCAACCGACGCAATAAAGGCCTTTATAAAATTTCTTGTATATATCGCCATTTTTTTGACATAAATCCCACAATTTCTGAACTCCGGGCCAATGTTTTTTTTGATCAGTCCCGCGGCGGAATTCAGAAAGCTCAATGCCCAAATCCTGATAAAATTTTTTAAAAACATTAGAATTTATATCTAAAAATTCCTGGATATCTATCCCTGTTTTTTCAGCCGCCTGAACATTCTTCAGAGCGTTTTCGTCAGCCCCAGATACTAAAAAAACGTTTTCTTTCCCTAATTTTTCCTGATAATATCGGCGGATAACATCAGCCTGAATATACTCCAAAGCGTGACCGATATGAGGCTTGGCGTTAACGTAAGGTATGGCCGTAGTCAGATAGAATTTAGACATAAGGATATTTTACCTTAAAGGAGTTTAGAGGATAGTAAAGGGTTCTATGGGGTTGATTTGGGGAGAAGTTTGTCCAATGCTCCGGCGAATTTGGTGGCCAGTTTTCCGGCCCACTCGTCGGTTCTGACTTTTGAAATAGCGATTTTTATTCCCGGCTTATCCAGCGATTCCTGAATTCTGGCGATAGTGGACGAACTGACGCCTAATTGCTTTTTTATTTCGTTGTAACTTTTCCCGTTTGCCAACATCAAAACTACGGCCAATCTTTTGGCAATTCCTTGCCTTTCGGTTTCGGACAATAAGTCTGATATTAATGCTTGAGCTTCATCCGTAGATGAAGTATCGGCGATTATCTGAGCCAGGATTTTATAGATTTGTTCCATGATTTATTTATATAGATTCCCGCTTTCGCGGGAATGACAAACGAAAATAATGTTATCATAGAATTTATATGCCGGAATTATATTTAGCCGCTGCAATCTTAATCGCGATTTTAGCCAGCATTACCTGGTATCTTAACCGCCAAATTCAAGAGTTGAAAAAACCCAAAACCGATGAGACCATGACCGAATGGCTAAAGACCATGAGCCGGGATATTTCGGACACCAAAAAAGTTCTTAATGAAACTTTGTCTGATTCAACCCGCCATTTATCGGAATCATTAACCAAACAAACCCACGATATCCACGAGCGGCTGACCAAAGCCGCCGAAGTGATCGGCGAATTAAAACGCGAGGCCGGAAGTTTTTCCGAAATCGGGCGGTCAATGAAAGAGCTGCACGAATTTTTAAAAAGCCCGAAGTTGCGGGGAAATATCGGCGAGCAAGTCCTAAACGATCTAATCGCCCAAATGATTCCCCAAAATTCGTTTTTTCTGCAACATCAATTTTTATCCGGAGATAAGGTGGACGCGGCCATAAAAACCGACGCCGGAATTTTACCGATCGATAGCAAGTTTCCGATGGAAAATTTTCAAAGGATGAATAAAGCGGAGGAAAAGTCGGAACGGGAAAAAGCCGGCAAAGAATTCGTCAACGATGTTAAAAAACACATTCGAACCATCTCCTCAAAATATATTTTACCTGATGAAGGCACCACCGATTTTGCCATGATGTATATCCCCAGCGAATCGGTATATTACGAAATTGCCACCAATCCGGATTTAATGGATTACTCCAGAAATTCAAGAATCTATCCGGTCAGCCCGAATACCATGTACGCCACTTTATCAATAATTATGCGGGCATTTCAGGGCAAACAATTCGCCTCCAGATCAAGGCAGATTTTAAATTTACTGCGGGCGGTGGAAAAAGATTACGGCCAATTGGAAGATTCGTTAAATATTTTAGGCGGGCATATAAATAACGCTTATAATAAATTCAGCGATGTTTCCGGCCATACTCAAAGATTGGGACAAAAAATAACTTCTACGGTTTCTTTTCAGGAAATTGACCAACCGGAACTACTCAAATAAAGTAATTCTAGAATCTAGATAAATATTTGTATAGATTCCGTGTCAAGCACGGAATGACAAAGAAGAAATATTTTAGAGGCGAATTAATGGTTTTTCCTGAATTCAGATAAATCTAGGGTATTAACGATGCCGTCCTGGTTGAGATCGTATTCTGTTGCGGCCGTTCCGAAAGCGTCAATTATGGCCTGCTCCGATAACCGGGATTTAACAGAAGTTACTGCCGGCGAAGGAGAAGATTCCGTTGTTGGTTTAGCCGGAGATAATTGGTTAATTAGAGCAGGAGATACGGCTCTAGGGGCGATTTTCGTCGGGGTATTAATCACATATAGCCCGCCGGCCAGACCAGCTCCCAATAATAAAGATAACAACGCGACTGCAGATATTTGTTTTCTTTTCATGCCGGTTCTTTTTGAAAAGCTAGGACGGAAAAACCAATAATCAGGCTTAAAGATCCAACCGCCATCAGCATTAAAGATGGAGTCATATTTCCGGCTTTCGGCAGACTAGTAGGTTTAGGCGTCGGAGTCGCGGCAACGGCCGCTTCAGCTCCGGCTTGAACAACCACAATTTCAGACCCGGCGGTTTGTGAACAATCAATAATATCGTTTCCGGACGCATCCGCGATATTGCTATCGGTGGTGCTTCCGTCAACACAAATTAAATCAATGATTGCCGAACCCGGAGATAAAGATTTAAAAGTTATTACAGCCAAGACGCCTGCTCCTGTTTTTGTTTCGCCTTGAGCTTTACTGTACGCGTGAATTTCCAGATTCCCGGTTTGATTTCCGATAATTTTACTGATGGAATCAAAATATGTTCCGACTTTAACAGAAACAACTTCCAGCTTGGCTTTCGGAAAAGAAATTTTTGCGTCTGCAGCAACTACCGATTTAGCCCCGGCATCTATTGATAAATTAAGCGTTAATTGCGATCCGGATTCAACGCTATCCGCAGCCGGGTCAAGATATAAACGTGGCTTTGCAACGGCATAAATTGTTTTGGATGATATTGCAAAAACTA
Source organism: Candidatus Collierbacteria bacterium (assembly GCA_016219325.1). GTDB lineage: Bacteria > Patescibacteriota > Microgenomatia > UBA1400 > JACPES01 > JACPES01. Next base: position 11,676 of record JACRNH010000024.1, on the reverse strand, counting down.
TTCCCATTAAAATCAGTCCCCAAAAAAATGGATTTTTCATTGCTTACAACTGTATCTGGTAAAAAGATAACTGTCAACCCTGGGACGCGGGGATGGCGGCGCGGTCTTCGGAAGTAGGAATCAGCCTGCCGATAATCACGTTTTCTTTTAATCCCAATAGCGGGTCTTCCTTGCCTTCCAATGCGGCTTCGGTTAAGACTTTGGTGGTTTCAATAAATGAGGCCGCCGATAACCATGAATGGGTATAAAGGCTGGCCCGGGTAATCCCCAAAATCACTTGAGTGACTGCTGCAGGTTTTCCGCCTGAAGCCATCACTTGAGCATTAGTGGTATTCAAAGTCACCGAATCGACTAATTCGCCGTGCAAAAAGGCGGTGGATCCCGGATCGGTTATTCTGGCCTTATCGCTCATTTTTCTGACTATAACTTCAAAATGCTTGTCGTTAATCGGAATTCCTTGAGATTCGTAAACTGTTTGAATTTCGTGAATCAGATATTCCTGGGCTTCACGGACACCTTTAATCTCTACCAGTTGATCAACATCCAAAGTGCCTGTGGCCATTTGCCAGCCGGCCGGAACCTGCTGGCCGTTCTGAATCTGAAGTTGGGCAGTGGCCGAAACCAAGTGCTTTTCTTCAATCCCGTCTTTACCGGAAATTTTAATCATAATTCCACGGTCAATTTCTTTAATTTCAACCTTTCCGGCGATTCCGGCAATCGGGGCCAACATTTTGGGAGTTCTGGCTTCAAACAATTCTTCAACCCGGGGCAAGCCTTGGGTAACGTCCAAACCGACGATACCTCCGGTATGCTTAATCCGCATTGTCAATTGAGTTCCCGGTTCTCCGATTGATTGGGCGGCAACTACTCCGGCCGGGAAACCTAACTCCGCCAGTTTTCTTTGTCCGAAATCCCAACCGTAACACATTTTGCAAATTCCGTAAGGCAAAACGCAGGTCAACGGTGACCTAACAACTATTGATTCCACTCCAACTCCCAATAACAATTTCTGGACTTGTTCGTCGATTAAATCACCGCGTTTGGCAATTATTTTTTTACCGTCCTGCACATCTTCAGCTAAAACCCGGCCTATAGTTCTTTTAATAAACTGGTCCCCGCGGCGGTTGGTTTTGGAAATTGTTAGGCCGCCCTCGGTACCGCAATCATCGCTTCTGACAATTACGTCATGGGTAACGTCAACCAATCTCCGGGTCAAATAACCGGCATCGGCAGTCTTCAGAGCTGAATCTGTTAAACCCTTTCTGGATCCCCTGGTACTGGTGACATATTCAAACACCGACAACCCCTGTCTGAAATTGGATTTTGTCGGCAGTTCCACGATGTTGCCTAGCGGATCAACCACCAGTCCTCTCATAGCCGAAAGTTGTTTAACCTGATCCCGGCTAGCCCTGGTACCGCCTGAATCAATGATAATTTTAACCGCATTATTTTCACCCAACGAATTCCATGTCTTTTCGGCAATATCATCCGTAGTTTCCATCCACAACTGATTGGTCAGCCTGCGGCGTTCTTCATTAGTAATCAATCCGGTATCAAAATTCTGCTCAATTTGAACAGCCCGTTGATTAGCGTCATTAATAAGATCATCTTTTCCGGGAATAATCACACAATCGCTTACGGAAACCGATAATCCGGAAATGGTGGCGGCGTTAAATCCGACTTCTTTAATGGAATCAATAATTTTAACCGTATCTTCAATACTAAATTTGCCAATGGCTTCTCTGACCAAATCCTGAATCGCTCCGGCGGTAATCGCCCGGTTCATAAACGGCACGTTGTCCGGCAAAGCGCGGTTAAAAATAATCCTTCCGGCGGTAGTTTCAATAATTTTTCCTTCAATTCTGACCATGATCGGCTGACGATACTCAATAAAGTTATTTTGCAAAGCCGTCATTACTTCTTCTTTACCGGAGAAAACAGTGTTGCTTAATTTTAGAGCAGGGTCATAAGACGTCAAATAATAACATCCCATCGCCATTTCCTTATTCGGAACGGTAATCGGGGTCCCGCTGGAAGGCTTTAATAAATTACGCTCCGGCATCATAATGGATGCGGCTTCTTCTTGAGCATGAACCGACAGGGGAACATGAACGGCCATTTGATCACCGTCAAAATCTGCGTTATAGCCCGAACAAACACAGGGGTGAATTCTGATAGCGCTGCCTTCAATTAAAATCGGATAGAAGGCTTGAATTCCTAATTTATGCAAAGTCGGAGCGCGGTTAAGCAAAACAGGATGATCTTTAGTAATTTTTTCTAATATGTCATAAACTTCCGGACTCCTTCTTTCCAAAGCCGCCTTAGCCGAACGGACATTAGGACTTATCCCTTGAGAAATTAATTCTCTTAAAACGAAAGGCTTAAACATTTCTAGCGCCATATCTTTTGGCAAACCGCATTGATTAAGTTTTAATTCAGGACCAACCACAATCACGGAACGGCCTGAATAATCAACTCTTTTTCCTAAAAGATTTTGCCTAAACCGGCCTTGTTTTCCGCGCAACATTTCTGACAAGGACTTCAACTCGCGGCGTAAAGTTTGCCGTCTGGTAGTCCGAGATTGCGGAGAATCAATTAGCGAATCAACTGCTTCCTGAAGCATTCTTTTTTCATTTCTTAAAATAATTTCCGGAGCGCCCAGATCAATGAGATGCTTTAAACGATTATTCCTGTTGATTACGCGGCGGTATAAATCGTTAAGGTCTGAAGTAGCAAATCTGCCTCCGGATAATTGGACCATTGGCCGCAAGTCCGGCGGCAAAACCGGTAAAACTCTTACCAAAGACCAGCGGGGGTCAATCTTAGCTTCAATTAGTCCGTCTATTAATCTTAATCGTTTTGATTTTTTGGTTTTAGCAGCGCCTGTAGCCGTAATCAATTCCTGACGGAGCTGATCGCGGATTGCCACTAAATTCAAATCCGACAAAAGCTCTTCTACAGCCTCTGCTCCCATCCCTAATTTTAAGTGATCGGTAGCGTTATATTCTAACAATTTCAAATATTCGTCTTCTGTCAGCAAAGATCTTCTTTCCAGCCTGGAGGACAAATTCAAGACTGCTTTAAATACTTCGGCAGCCGTATCTTTCTCTTTAACTAACAATTCTCTAATTCTGGCAATTTCCTGTTTTACTCTAAATTGGGTTTCTCTAGTTTTCAGTTCCAATTGTTCTTTTCCTCCGTTATTATTCTTTATTTCAGCCGCAATTTCTTTTTCGCCGGCTGATTTGACTTCTTCTATTTCTTTTTCGGCTTTTTCATCCATTTCTTTATGCTTTTTGTTCAAACCTTCTTTTAAATCTTTTATTACCTGCTCTTCAACTTTTTTATCAACGTCCAGAACTACATATTGGGCAAAATAAATAACCCTGGTAAGACTCTTCGGAGAAATATTTAATAAAAGAGAAAGCTGACTTGGAGCTCCTTTGAAGTACCAAACATGAACAACCGGAGACGCTAAATTGATATGAGCCATTCTTTCCCGCCTGACTCTGGATTGTGTGACTTCAACGCCGCATTTATCGCAGACGATTCCGCGGAATCTTATCCTCTTGTATTTTCCGCAATAACATTCGTAGTCTCTGGTAGGACCGAATATCCTTTCGCAAAACAAACCGTCTTTTTCCGGCTTTAAGGTCCGGTAATTAATTGTTTCTGGTTTAGTTACTTCTCCATGAGACCACGACCGGATAACTTCGGATGATGCCAATTCCAATTTTAACCCGCGAAAATCAACCATTGTTTTCATTTTACCGTCTCCTTTTTATCTTCTTTTTTATCCTCTTTATCCTGCTTTTTTTTATTTTTTACAGAGCTATCGTTGCTATTGTCATTTAAACTTACACTTATTGAATCATCGGTTACTCCAGCTGCCTGATCATCAGTTATCGGTAAAGCTTTTGGCCCTCCAGATTGCGGCGTAATAGGGCTAACAGCTTCAATTATTCTTGTCGGAACGACATTTAAAACCAAAGAATTTAGTTCTTTCATTAAGACTTTAAATGATTCCGGAATCATTGCCTCAGGAATTTCTTCTCCTTTAACGATAGCTTCAAAAGCCTTGGCTCTCCCAACAACGTCATCCGACTTAATGGTTAGCATTTCCTGTAAAGTATGGGCAGCGCGATGAGCTTCCAAAGCCCAAACTTCCATTTCTCCTAATCTCTGTCCTCCCATTTGGGCTTTTCCGCCCAAAGGTTGCTGGGTAACTAGAGAGTATGGACCAGTTGACCTAGCATGAAGCTTATCTTCTACCATATGAGATAATTTCATAATGTAAGCAACGCCGACAACAGTCTCTTCTTTAAAGAGCTCTCCTGTCCTTCCGTCAATCAATCTGACTTTTCCTGAAACAGGAAGACCTGAAGATTCCATTTCGGATGAAATTTTATCTTCAGAAATTGATTCGAAAACCGGAATTGCAATTCTGATATTTTTCATTTTAGCTGCCCAACCTAAATGCGCTTCTAATAACTGACCAACATTCATTCTTTGCAAAACAGACAGTGGGCTAATAATAATATCTACTGCTGTTCCGTCAGACAAATATGGCATATCGGCGACAGGAACGACTTTGCTAATAACGCCTTTATTTCCGTGACGTCCAGCCAATTTGTCTCCTACTGTCACTTTACGCAATTGTGCAACTTTAACTATAACCTTCTTAAGAACTCCCGGTTCTAGCTCATCTTCCTTCTCTCTATCTAAAATTTTAATGTCTATAACAGTCCCTTGCTCTCCATGAGGCATTCTTAATGAAGTGTCACGGACTTCTCTGGCTTTTTCTCCAAATATTGCCCTCAATAACCTTTCTTCTGCAGTTAGTTCTGTTTCGCCCTTGGGGGCAATCTTGCCAACCAAAATATCGTTTGGACTAACATTAGCTCCGACCACTACAATACCGTCTTCTCCAAGATTGGCTAATTCTGACTCTCCAACATTAGGAATATCTTTTGTAAACTCTTCAGGCCCTAATTTTGTATCCATTAATTGGGCCTCATATTCATTTATGTGTATGGAGGTCAGCAAATCTTCCTTAACTAATTTATCCGAAATAATAATTGCGTCTTCATATCCCAAACCTTCAAAATTAGAATAGGCAATTACTAAATTCTTACCTAAGGCTAACTCACCATTATTTGAAGCCGGACCATCAATTAATAAATCTCCATTCTTAACTTTGCTGCCAGCCCTAACAACTGGTTTCTGGGAATAACAAGTTGATTGTGAAGAACGCTTGAATTTCTCAATAGTGTAATGTTTTATTTCACTCTTAGCTCTAAACTCAACTCCTGAAGCATCAACAGATAAAATCTCTCCATCTTCTTCTGCATAAATTGCTCTTCTCATCTGCTTAATTACAACATCTTCTAGCCCAGTTCCTATAACAGGAGATTCTGTCTTTACCAAAGGCACTGCCTGACATTGCATATGAGTTCCCATTAAAGCTCTATTTGCCTCATCATGGGCCAAAAAAGGAATTAGATTGGCCGAAGTGCCCACCGCTTGACGACTAACTATGTCAACTAATTCAATTTCCTCAACCGGGCCTTCTGTAAATTGACGCATATAGCGGATCGGAAGCCAATCTGCATCAATACAACCATGTTTATCTATGGGAATTTCGGCATGAGTAATCTTATATTTTTCTTCATCGTCAGCCTGAAGATAAACCACTTCGTTGGTTAGTTTCATTTTGATTTTACCATTTTTGGTAATTTTTTCGACTTTTCTATAAGGGGCCTCAATAAAGCCATATTTATTGATTCTGGCATAAATTGCCAAATAGGTGACCAATCCTATGTTTGGTCCTTCCGGTGATCTAACCGGACAAATCCTGGAATACTGACTCGAGTTTATATCTCTCATTGAAAAACTGGCCCTTTCCTTTGTTACTCCACCTGGCCCCATTACTGACAATCTTCTTAAATTATCAATTTCAGAAAGAGGATTGGTTTGATCTAATATTGTAGATAATCGATTCCTCTTAAAAAATTCGGAGACTACGGCAATTATAGGTCTAGCATTAACCAATGCAGCCGGACCTGGAAGTTCTCCTGGTTTTGCAAATGCCATCTTTTCTGAAATTGATCTTTCTAATCTCAATAGACCAACTCTAAAAGCAGTCTGGTGAACCAATTCTCCAACCCTTCTAACTCTTCTATTGGCTAAATGGTCTATGTCATCTGCCACCCCGATCCCCCTTTGGAGTTTAATTAAAGTTTTAATAACCGCGATAAAATCGTCCGGAGTTAATACCCAATAATCTCGTGTCAATGGCTGAGATAAGCCAAGACGGCGGTTTAATTTATACCTACCAACTTCACCAATATCATATCTTTTAGGATCAAAGAAAGATTCATAAAAAAGCGATCTGGCATTTTCTAAAACAGCCGGTTCCCCAGGTCTGATTTTTTCATAAAATTCGACTAGAGCTTCTTCCTTCGTTTTTGTCTGATCTCTGCTAATGGTGCTAAAAATATAATGATGGTCAGGATCGATATCAACATCTTTAAATAATCCCGTGATCTGCTCATCAGCAACATAGCCCATAGATTTTAGTAATACAGTGACCGGAATTTTCCTTCCTCTATCAACTTTTACGGTAATCACATCATTTCGGCTAACGCTAAATTCCAACCATGATCCCCTAATCGGCCTTAATTCCGCAATGAATAAATTTCGACCGGAAGGTTGGTCAACATCACTGGTAAAAAACACACCAGGAGATCTGACTAATTGATTAACAACACAGCGCTCTACTCCGGCAATCACAAAAGTACCAATATCCGTCATTACCGGGATGTCCCCCAAAAAGACTTCTTCTATCAAAGTCTCATTAGTCTTTATATTAGTTAAAGTAGCTTCTGCAGTTAATGGCGCATCGTAAGTCAAGCCTTTTGTCAGTGCTTCTTCAACCGTAATTTTTGGTTTTCCCAACTGATGTTTCCCAAAAATCAACTGCCACATTTTTTTTGAAGGATCGGTAATTGGAGAAGCCTCCGAAAGGGCCCAAGAAATTCCTTCAGTTAAAAAGTGTTGATAAGACTCTTTTTGAACTGACAATAAATCTAAATCTGGTAAGGGCAAATTAGTTTTGCCCCAGTACTGTCTTGTTGGTAGAGTGCGAAACATTTAAGCCTTAAATTATGTGATGACAAAAAACCGCCTTCTTTTAGAAGGCGCAAACGGCACCAAACAATTTACCGTTGAACGGTTTGTGCCTAAGCTAGTGAGTAGTATACCTGACAAACGCTTAATGTCAAGAACGAAAATTCAACCCTTATCCATATTTTTCATATTCTCAAGAATTTGAGAATGTTTGGACGACATTAATAAAATTTTAGTTAATTGACCTGATAATTCACTGATAATTTTATCTCATCTCCATCGCTAAGAATTTCAAATTCTGTGGGCCGCTTGCCATTGAGCGATAAACTCATGCTGCCGGGTGGATATTGCCTGAATATCTTCGGATATGAGTCAAATATAAATTTGAGCATCATCAAAAAATTTAATCCTTCGGAGACTACCGCCTCTTCGCTTGCCACTCCGGTTATTTTCTGCAGATCCTTGTCATAAATAATTTGAATCTTGATTGGTTTTGGAAATGGTTTCATTTAATAAATTATTTTACATCAAAATTCTCACCGTCTGAAGACCTTAATTCATTCTCATATTCTTCCTTCGACCAAGCTCTGGGTAGGCTGGCGTGAGGCCGTAGAACTTATAAATTTATTTAATTTCGCTAAATTTATCAAACCATCTTACAGTTTCATTAAAACTCTTTAGCTTATGTTCTTCCTATTTCTTCCTGCTCACTTTTAATATTTACTTTTAATTTAAACTCTTTTCTACTCTTAAATACAATTTATCAATTCTTTCCTGTACTTCAATTGTCCTAGAAAAAGCAGTGACCATTCGGCAATAGTGACGAATATCTTCAGCTGACAAATATCTCCCCTTTCTATCTTTTAGCCATTTGTCTATCACATGATACCCACCAATATAATAATTCCAAAGATTCGGTTTTATTCCTTCAAAATATTGAGTTTTGTTTATATAAACGCGTTTTCTATCTTCAACATATTCCAGCTTTTCTACATTTCCGACTCCTTCGCCGTAATACTTTGCGATTGGGTACTCTAACTCCTTCGATTTAAGTAGATGCAATTTAACTAATTGTTCACCCAACTCCACCAATAACTTAAATAACTCGTAATTTTTGGTAAATGGAATTCTCGGAAAATTAATTTTCAAAAACTCCTTATATTTTTGACGATAAATATCGGAATAAAGAATTGCATAGATATAATAAAAAATTTGTTCTGCTGGCGGAATAAAATTACCAGTCGCTCTTGAAGTAAAACCCTGCAAAGTTGAACAAGAAATAGGTAGATTTTCCCATTGTATATTCTGATATTTTTTCTCACTATCAAATAAATCTTGCTGTTTAGAATCATTATAAAGATAAAGAGGAAAAACATATGAAACTTCTCTCGTTTGTAGAGAAATTAAGCATCTATCAGAAATCGTTTCTGTAACCCATGCGTGCCTAAATTCCTCAGTTGAAAGCTGTTTTGTCGTTACCAGTCCCAAATTTGATTTCAAAAAACTTCCCATGATAATATCTCTTGCCCTTTGTAAAATTTGTTTATCGTAAATGGTATAGCGTGAATCAAATGGGCGATAACTATATGGCATCACGCTATTGCCAACCTTTAACTTATTAAGTTGTTCAAATAATCTGTCGGCCAAGACTTGCGACACTTTATAACTTTGCATTGAAATATTGAATAATGATTTCTCGGCTATCGAGAGTCTACTTATCAAATCATCTTTGCTAAAACTGACAAGTAAATTATCTTTTCCCGTTGCTATACCTGCATTAAATTGTTTGAATATTTTTTCAAGCGAGATAAAACGTTCATAGAGTTCGAACCACTCGAAATTTTTAATTGTGAAAAAATTATGCGGTTCTTGAGATATTATATTTTCCCATCTAGTATCGTATATATCATTCTTTTTTAAATAATTATACTTTGATTCTCTTGATCCCCAAATATCTGCATATTTCACCAAACTTTTTTGACTTTCATTTTTTATTAACAAAATAATGCTTACTCCTTGTTGAATGTCAAATACATTTTCATCACTTTTACCATCGGGTGTTTTCTCCTGACGTTTAGTACTGCCATGTAAATTTAAAATATAAATTTCGCCAAAATCATCAAGTAATTTTTTACGCATATCCCTATGTATCAACCCATCTAAATATGAATTATTCGTAATCATACCAACAATACCCTTACCAGCCTGTTTTATTTTCCAATGAGCGAAAGCAATAAATTTGATGTAGTCATCAGAAAGCGGTTGGATATTCCTCTCCTCTTTTCTAACATTTTCCTTGTAAGTTTCATAAAACTTCTTAAATTCGGAACCTTCTTTTATTACATTCGTAGAACTCACAGAATATGGGGGATTACCCATAATCACCATAACGGGAATTTCCTCTTTTACCCTAAGTGCTTCTATTGACTCTTTTGCAATTTCACGCTCAATAATCCCGGGAAGTACATTTGGATCTTCTTTATTAAAATCTAACGTGTTTGTCAAAAACAGATTGAATCTTTCGTTATCAGATAATTTATAGCCATATTCATTCAAAACAAAACCGATTTTCAGATGCCCAATAGCATATGAAGCCATCATTAACTCAAAGGCATAGAAATTCTTCAGTATATGGTTTTTAATTAACCCGTTCACCCCTCCATCGCCATATTTTCTTTTATATTCCTCGATTGCTAATCGGATTGCTTCAGCCGGAAAAGTCAACGTTCCAGCCGCCGGATCTAAAACAGTAACTGATTGAGAAGCAAAACCATCTGTTTTTCCAAATTTTTCTTTTAGCAACTTATGAATTGAGCGAACGATATATTCGACCACCGGCTCCGGTGTATAATAAACACCGCGTTTTTCTCTTTCCTTAGGATCATACGCTCCCAAAAAAGTTTCGTAGAAATGAATTATTGGATCTTTGCCCCTACCCTCTTTGTAATAATTTTCGATAATTTGTCTGACATTAGAATTTGCCAATACTTCCGCAATGTCATCTATGACCCACTCCATTGTTTTTGGCAGTTCTGAAGAAGAAATGAAACGAAATACTTTTTTCAATATCCCTACGGTAGTAGGAATATATTGATAAGCTAACCCCCTATTAAAATTATCATTTGCCCGACTTCTGGCGACAAACAGGCCATAAGTAATCGTTTGAGCAAATAAATTTGAAAATTCTTCCAATGTCAAAGACGAAATAAGGTGGTCTTTAAAAGCTTTGTAATATCCCTCCAATGTTTGCGTTCCCTCAACCCGATTCTCTTTCAATTCCTCTGAGATAACCTGATTTCGCAAAAAATGAGTTCGTTTTGCTAGCTCAATCGCCAAAGTCTTAGCTGTTTTAGTTTCGGGAATTGAAAAACTAAAGAATTGGTTAATTAGGGAAATAAAATCATCAACAAAGCCAAATGCCGGGGAAATACGAGTGTCAAGCATTATTTTTGGTTCACCTATTTTTACATGACCTACCAGTTCACCGTTACGAAACAAACGGAATTCAAAAAAATTTGTTAAAATTACATTAGGAAATGTAGATTTATATCTTTTAATTTGTTCTGAAGCATCCAACTGCCATAAAGGATCAATTTTAGGATCCTTAGCCTCAATATAGCCAATTATTTGACCATTTTTACCCCAAACTCTAAAATCTGGATTGCCTGCGTCTGTCTTTTTAGGCAAAGTCGTTACCGATAATTCTTTCTTAAAATGTTTTCCTAAATCCTCAATTAATATTTTTAAGTCGGAATAATATGACTCTTCCCTCGCATCTCCATGTCTAAAAGTCTGATGAAGGCTATTAAAATAACTCTTAATAAATTCCATATTTATAATTTATTTTACAGTTTATACGATTCACACGTATCATATTAATTATTTCTCTTTTCTAACTCCTTTAAATGGTCTATTAGAAGAAGTTTTTACATTAATAAAACGACCACTAACTGTATTCCTTTCAACCCACAGATCGGTATGAGGATTTAGAATTTGGCTACGATCATCCACTGCCCCAATTCTACCCCCGCCTTTTGGTCCATTTCTAGCCATTTTAATCACCTCCTTTCCTAAATTTAATTGATAAATAAAATCAAGCTATAGCAGCATTTGGGCTATACGTCTTAACCCAATTAACAGAGTTAATAGCTGTTTGTCTAGTACTATAACCCTCACTCCAACAAACTATTTCGTTGTTAGCTGCTAGCAAGTGCCAATGCCATAGACTATCTTTACCTATAAAGATCTCAAATCGAATCATTTTGTTCACCTCCTTCCTTTATTCTTGTATCCATAAACAAAAACCTGTCCATTTAAGGGCAGGTATTGTTATAATCCTCTTTGGGTAGTAGAATACAAGATTGGAATTTATTTACTACCTAGAATATGCAAAACTTAACGGGAAAAAATGAACTACCGGCAGCTTACGCAGCCGGTTTACTCTAATTCAAGCTGCGCTTGCCCAAAATCTTCCTTTCCCTGTTGTTGAATATATTTCTTTATAATCTCTTCGTTTATCCCTACCGTAGACACAAAATATCCTTCCGA
>JACRNH010000021.1 GCA_016219325.1 Candidatus Collierbacteria bacterium | reverse complement strand
TGACGATCAATCCACCGCTGATCAACCAGCTAACCTCGCAAAAGAAGCTCCTATTTTTTCGCTATTAAATAAAATTCAAAGAATATTTAATATTCTTTTCATTTTGCTCTTTGTCCTAGAACTTATTATTTCCATCGCGGTTTTAGCTGTACCGAATTATCGTCAGGGGACGATTATTGTTGCGTTGTTATTTCTTATATTCCTATTCAGCTTATTACCATGTCTTGTATCAAATTATTTCTTTTGGTTACTCAGAAAACTGAAATTTAGCCCATTGTCGATTATTATCATGAATGTTATTCAAGGATCACTCTTTATGATGATGTTTTTAATATCATTTATCGGCGCGGGCTTATCAAATGACGCGGCAGAAGCAATGTCTCCGATCTTCTTTATTTCACTATTTTTCTTAACCCCAGCTATATTTTTTAATATTGTTTATTTTATTGCAGTTAGAAAACTATCTCTAGACAAACGGCATCTAATTACTCCGTTAGTATTTATTTTGCTTGAGATTGTTATAATTTGCTTATCCTTTATATTCCAACCAAAAACATTAGACAATATCTATAAGCTGTCATCTGAATCAAACCCTGCCTCTCCGACTCCGGCTTTAACGGCCAACAATTCATCTGGCTTAACACCGACGAATGGCGATGAAGAAAATTGGAAAGCCTACACTAATATAAGCTTAGGGATATCTTTAAAATATCCTTCAAACTATAAAATTCTCGGTGAGAACGACAACTTCGTCGATATATTCAGTCCTTTAGATTCGCAAAATCCCAATCCTAACATATCATCTAATGATTTGAGGGTAACCATAGAAAAAGAATTAGCTGGAAAAAATCAAACCTTGGATCAATTTATTAAAAACAGATTAGGTTCGGACACTGGAATTAATAACCGTTCTGAAACCACAATTGGAGACCTTAACGCAATTAAGATTGAATCTAAAAGCTTAAATACTGGCGATGAAGGAATGGACTTTTTCATATCCAAGGGTAACTATTTTTATGTAATTTCTAAAACTCCTCTCGAAACATCTAGACAAAACGAGTTTAACCAAATCCTCTCAACCTTTACATTTATCAAGCAATAAGCCCTTAAGTCCATATCAGCGCGACAACTATAATCTCATTCTACTTCTGACAAAAAATATTACTAAGGCATAACTGCTCGGATAGTCTCTTTTTGATATCGATATTTTAAAATATCGATATACATAATAAATACTTCAATTATTTAAATAATTGAAGTATTTGTATTTTCAAGGCCGCTCCTATCCATTAAGCGTCACACGTCCCAAGCGTAAAAGTTAATAAACCAAGATATCAGTCATCAAAACAAGAAGCGTTGATATATGGCCATATTGAAGGTTAGACCTTCAATATATTGATGAATCAATGTTTCTTTAGTTGTCTTTATCAGATATATCAATTATTAATAACAGGTTTACTTTTCACCAAACACCTTAGAGCCTTGCGGTTTAGGATTTTTTAAAAATATCTTTCTCCAAAGATTTAGCCAAGCCTAAGAAAAAATCGTCCATCTTTCCTTATTATCGGAATCTCGGTGATGTAAATAAATTTCTGAAAGGACTGTTCCTCCTGTCCAATAGTATCGCGAAGTTAAATAGCTTTCAGATTGGACAATGCCCAAAAATTTTCGCTGAGTTGGCGAGAGGATGGTTTTTTGCCCCATAATAGATATTCTAAGTATACTGTTTTGTGCGGGTCGAGGGCAGCTTTGATTTTAGGCCACGAATCTTTGACTGCCTGTTTATCTAATTTTTCTCCATCTAAACCGTAGTTGATAAGTTGCGTCAGCCGCCACAGCCGGTATCCTTGGGGATCTTTTTTCTTGAATTTTTTCTCATCTGTAGACCAGTTAATCATAAGTTAATTATAGCAATTGAGAGTTAATGTACTTATGAACCTCTTCCCAGTCCCCTGCCCGCGGCTCCAACACCCACTGACCGTATTTTGAAGTTGGCGGATTAATCAATAATCCCGGCTCTTCTTTCGTCCCTTCGTCTAAGCTAACCTGTTGAATACCCTGAAGATTAATCCCGATTCCGATCCGTCCCAAAGCCAGCATTTCATCCTCTCCCAAATCAGTCTCGGTATAGTCATCAAAAATCCGCCGTAATTGTTTGACTCTCTCGGCATTCAGCGCGGTTTCTTTTTGTTTTATCTTTAACGCCAATGACACCAAAATCTGCTGCTGCCTTTTTGACCTGGCAAAATCGCTGCCCTCTTCCGGATCGGCACTGTATCTTGATCTTGAAAATCTTAAAGCCGTATCTCCGTCCATGTGCTGCCATCCGGCCTCAAAACTTACAGTCTGATAAATCTGCTTTTCGGACGGACCCGTATTTTCTTTCGAGGAAAATTCGCTGGTACGCCCGAACCCCGAAGGATCGCTATTTTCTATTGGATATTTCTCATCCGTAAACCTCCTCTTGACCTCCACCTCTACTCCTCCAACCAGATCTATGGCTTTTTTAAACCCGTCAAAATCTACCAATACCGCGTAATGAATCGGCAAATCCGTGACCTGAAACACCGCGTCTCGGACCAAAATTAATCCGCCGCCCGGCTGTTTTTTCTCGCCGTAATAATAGGCTGAATTAATTTTAGCTTTCATGGAATTAATCCAAATATCCCGTGGGATTGAAACGGAACTAACCTGTTTATCTTTTAGTCTGATAGATAAAACAATCATCGTATCAGTCAAATCCGGAGCTTCGTGAGATGCCCCGCCCCGGCCTAAAATTAAAATATTCGTCCGGCCGTCGTTGGATTTTAAGGCCCCGGCCGGATCTTTAAGAATCGAAATTGTCGACAAAGGCTTAAATAAATAATTTCCGGCTGCGGAGGCCAGCGGAAAAATAACTTTTACTATAACAATCCCTGCCGCTGCCACAGCCGCAACAACCGACCCCCAAAACACCAACCACCTGTATGGAGCCAATTTACGTTTTAAAATATTAAATCTGGCGGATAATTTTGATAAATTCATCTGGATCCAAACTGGCATTTCCGATCACGACTCCCGACAATTCCGGGATTGAAGAAAAATCGGAGATATTGGCGCCGGCAACGCTTCCGCCGTAAAGAATTTTTGCATCAGGAGCTAACTGATTTAAATTTTTAATCATTTCTTCAATATCCGCAGCTTCAGCCGGCTTCCCTTTTCCCGTTTCCCCATCCTGAACGCTGATTGCTTCTGGCGGTTCATACATGATTATAATTTTAGACAGCATCCCGTCATCGAATTGCCCCAAAACCTCTCGGAAATTTTCCCGGTCGACCGATACAATTGGAACAATATTGTTGTCCAGCGCCTGAATCGCTTTTTGGGCGGTTTGCTGGACAGTTTCCTTAAAATATTTCCTTCTTTCGGAATGTCCGAGAATAACGTAAGAAGCCGAATCAGCCGCCATTCTGGCGGTAACTTCCCCGGTATAAGCTCCACCGGGAAAAGCCGATAAATCCTGCAATCCGGCTGACACTCTGCCTGACAAATTGTATTTTTGGATTAAATCCTTGACCAACGGAAAATGAATTGCCGGCGGGCAAATTACCACCTGCAGATTTTTCAGATCCGGCAGCCCCGAAGAAAACTTATCCATCCAGCTAATTACTTCTTGGTGATTTTTATTGGCCTTCCAATTGGCGATGATGAGTTTTGGAGAAAGCATGGTACGATTAGAGAGAATTACTATCTTGTTATATTGTTATCTTGTTATTCTGCTAATCCGCTGCGGGCAGATAAATCAATCTAGCAAGATAACAAGCTAACAGGATAACGATTTCTAATTATATCTTACTAAGTTTATGCAGACAAACTTTCTTGACGACTTGAACGAACAGCAGAGACAAGCGGTAACTCATCCGGGAGGGCCTTTGTTGATTTTAGCCGGAGCCGGCAGCGGCAAAACCCGCTGTCTGACCTACCGCGTCGCCTGGCTAATGTCTGAAAGGCTGGTAGACCCGGACAAAATATTACTGCTGACTTTTACCAATAAAGCCGCCGGCGAAATGAAGAGCAGGGTCAAAAACCTTCTCTCTTCCCATCATCCATCATCCATCAACCATCAACCATTACCTTTCTCCGGCACTTTCCATTCCTGGTGCGCCTGGATTTTAAGAAAACACGCTGCCAGGGCAGGGCTAAAACCGGAATGGCTGATTTACGACGAAGAAGACAGGAGACAATTGATTAAAGAAATTATTTCCGATTCTAAATTAAACTCCAAAAAATTCCGCCCCAATTCGGTTTCGGCCATCATCTCCGAAGCCAAAAATGAAATGGTAACTCCTGTCGAATATCTGGGATTGGCCAATGGCGAATGGCAGGAAACCGTCGCCAAAATTTACGGTGAATACCAAAAACGTTTATCACAATCCGGCGGACTGGACTTTGATGATTTGCTGTTTGAAACCGTCAGATTATTCAACCGCGATGACGAATTATTATCTCGCTATCAGGAGCAGATTAAATATTTGCTGATTGACGAGTATCAGGACACCAACTCCGTCCAGTATAAATTAGCCAAACTTCTGTCCGGCCGGCAATAAACAGCATCCGATTCTAAAACTGTGGACCGATAAAAAATCCGCTTTCAAACCAAAACTTTATACCGCCCTGTCGGAAAAGGAAGAGGCCGGATTTGTAGTGAACTCAATCGGTTACGAAAAAGCCAAAGCCGACGGGGAATTTAAATTTAAAAATTTCTCAATCCTGTACCGGACCAACGCTCAATCCCGGATTTTTGAAGAAGCCCTGTTGGGAGCCGGAATTCCATACGTTTTGGTTGGCGGCATTAGATTTTACGAGCGGGCGGAAATCAAAGATTGTTTGGCGTATTTAAGATTAATTTACAATCCGGCCGATAAACTTTCCTTAACTCGGGCTCTAAAAATCGGCCAAAAGCGCTATCAGGAATTCCGGAAATTCGCCGACAACATGACCGTTAAGGCCACCAGAGACATTTTAGAAAGAGTAATTGCCGCGACAAAATATTCGGAAAGGTTCGATCCGGAAGATCCGGAAGACGTGGCCCGGATTGAAAACGTCAAAGAGCTTTTGTCCGTAGCTGAAAATTATCCGGACTTGGGAAGATTTTTAGAGCAGGTGGCATTATTGGAAGACCAGCAATTGCGCCGGAGGAACAGTGAAACCGACGCCGTCACCTTGATGACGCTTCACGCCGCCAAAGGCCTGGAATTCCCGACTGTATTCTTATCCGGACTGGAGGAAGGTTTGCTTCCCCATAGCCGAAGCCTGCTAAAATCGGAAGACATTGAGGAGGAAAGACGGTTAATGTACGTCGGAATTACCCGGGCGATGGACAATTTATATTTGACTAACGCCAGAAGCCGGATGTATTTTGGATCAAAGGGGATATCTATACCAAGCCGGTTTATTTCCGAAATCGGAGAGGAGAATTTGGAGAGAGTAGGATAAAGCGCAAAACTCAAAACGCAAAGTGCAAAACCTAGCGTAAAGCCTAAAACTAACAGACCGACAGTTTTTAATTTTGAGTTAGGTTTTGAGATTTGATCTTTGGACTTTGAGCTTTTTAAAAATGATCAAACTGCTTAATGATAAAAATCGCGAGGATTTTAACAAGGTCGCCGTTCATCCATTACAAAGTTGGCCTTGGGGTGAATTCCGGGAGAAGTTGGGACAAAAAATTATCCGCTTGGGAAAATTTCAGAATGGGAAATTGACTGAGGGAATCCAAATTTCAATCCACCAAATCCCTCATACCCCGTGGACGATCGGATATTGTCCCAGAGGGATAATATTGGACAAAGAATGGATTGAAACTATTAAATCCGAAGTTAATAAATACAATTGTATATTCGTAAAATTTGAACCGGGGGTATTAATTCAGAATTCAGAATTCAGAATTCAGAATTATAAACGGTTAGGTTTGCGCCCCGGCAAATCCCTTTTTACCCCATTTTCTTTTCAACTCGAATTAACTAAATCAGAAACCGAATTGCTGGCGGAAATGAAGCCGAAAACCCGCTATAACATCAAGCTGGCGCAGAAAAAAGGGGTGGTAATTGAAGAGGATAATTCCAATGGAGCGTTTGAGGAATTTCAAAAATTGACGGAGGAAACCACTTCGCGCCAGCATTTTTTCGCCCACAATCGTATCTATCGTCAACTGATGTGGGAAACGATGAGAGATGCCGGGATTGCTCATCTTCTCGTAGCTCGATATCATCCATCATCCCGCCGGGCAGAGCCTCTGGGCGGCGCCATCATCCATCATCCATTGATTTTGACGACTTGGATAATTTTTATTTTTAACAAAATCGCCTACTATCCTTACGGGGCCAGTTCCTCCCAAAACCGGGAATTGATGGCCAGCAATTTATTGGCCTGGGAAGCGCTGAAATTGGCCAAAAAATCAGGCTGTAAAATGTTTGATTTCTGGGGAAGTTTGGGGCCGGAGCCTGATCCAAAAGATCCCTGGTACGGATTTCACCGTTTCAAAGAAGGCTACGGCGGGAAGCTG
>JACRNH010000023.1 GCA_016219325.1 Candidatus Collierbacteria bacterium | reverse complement strand
CTTCTTTTCGGATTATCTCCTGGAGACCGAATGGCGGTTTAATCATCGTGATACAATGGAGACAATGTTGAAACGTTTAGTGAGAAACGACCGGAGGATACCGCTGTAAAAGTGGACGCTTATCTGGGCAAGACCCTAATTATATGGATAATCTGGTTACTCGTTTGGGTGATTGTCCCATTCAGAATAATTAGGCCGTTATTTTTTGACAAATTCATCTATATGAAAGATCCTGATTACGGGTACGAAATTAACGGTAGGGGATTCTGCAACGCAGATTTGAATTCAGATGGATTTAGAGATCGGGAATTTACTCCAAAAAAAGACGATGAATTCCTTATCACTATAATAGGAGACAGCTTGGTTTATGGGCCCGGGTTGCTTATTAAAGATCGCTTCACTAATCTGCTCCAAAAAAAATTAAATAAAATCAGAAAAACAAGAGTGTTCAATCTGGGCAAATGTGGTAGCAACCTTTATCAAAATTATATTAGAGACGATGAATTCCGCAAAAAGTTGAATCCCGATTTGGTAATTTTTGGCATTTCGGAGAATGATTTATTGATCGATCGGAATCTGCGAGATTCTCCATATTCAGAGCACGACATTCTTGATAAGAAAATCGTTTATAGTCTGCGATCTAGTGATGATCCACTGGAATATTCTAAACGGGTTTTCGCAACATTAGATAAAGGCAGCATGAACTATTTAATGTTTCTGGAATTATCTTCGAAGATGCCCAGAGATAAAACTTTATATTACCTTTTAACTTCTTGTTCTGAGAATCTTACGCATCACAAGTTGATAGATGAATTTAATAAAAAATCATTTTTTACCATTGAAAATTTCTCGCTCTATTCTTCTAAATACCGTAAATATGCCAAGAGTAACTCTTGTCTAGAAATTTCCGAGAAAGAACGTCATCTAGACTTCAGGGCTAACCAAATGTTTGCCGAGCGACTGTATCAGGAAATCGTTGAAAATTCACGATGGCGGTTCAATAAAATCGATTAATCAAATTTGAATAAAACTATGAGACCAAGTTTTATTATGGGCGGATTGTTCACGATAGCGGTTTTGTTAACAGGGTTTTTGAGCAATAGGTGGTGGAAAAGATTAAATCAACCAACGGTTTTATGTCCGGGATGCAATGTAATAATTATAGACATTGATACGTTTAGGGCAGACGCTTTTGATTGCAAAGGCAAACCTGGAGATAGCGGTTATCCTCCTAACTTATGCGAGTTTGTTAAAGACGCTTTTAAATTCGAAAACAATTTTTCCCAATATTATTGGACAAGGCCAAGTATGGTTTCGACTCATACAGGCTTATATCCACCAGAACATGGGGTAGATGGTTATTCTGAAGGATATATTTTGCCATCAAATATCTTGACTGCGCCAGAGGTATTTCAGAGAAATGGTTATTCGACTCTTAGAGCTGGGCAAATGGGCGATTCCTATACTATTTCTAATGAATCACGAACTGATCGTGGGTACGACTTATTTTATAACGATAATGATAAGGAGTTCAAATACGGGCCTTTGCTAATAAATAGTATGGACTTTTCTGTAAGTCCTGTTTATTCATTTTTTTACTTTGGCTCTTTGCATAGCCCATATTTATTGAATCCAGACAATCCTGTAATTTCATCTATAAATAGGGATCCGTTTTTCCCTATAACTAAAGAGGAAATGGACAAGTCTTTTGAAGAATATTTATTAAATGTTTTTCCAGGCCTTGCTAAACGTAAAGTTTCGTTTAGTGATGTCTTTGTTAAAATTTATAGTCGTTTCGTTCTCTCAACTTATAACACTGCCATAGAAAAGAATGCATCGGTAGCTAACAATATTCAACTCGTATATGAGGCTAACATAAAGGAATTCGACAAAGATATCGAGATTTACTTAAAAAGCTTAGAGCAATTAAAAGAACAAGGAAATTCTGTGATTATTTTTATGTCTGATCATGGTGAAGCTTTCTATGAGCATGGATATTTCGAACATGTAACTTCGCCCGGTTCGCAATACAATGAGTTTATTTATGTTCCGTTGTATATTTATGTTCCCGGGATCAAAGGAAGAATAATTTCTCAAATTTCAAGCAATATAGATATTTTCCCAACGATTTTTGAAATAATTGGAATTGACGATTCCGCTCTAATCAATCAAGGTCACGGTCGATCGTTAGTTTCCTTGATGGACAGAAGAAGATTGTGGGGTAATCTTCAAGATCGTTTTGCAATCAGCTTTAGCAATTCTGTTGTCAGCATTCAAAATGCAAAATCAAAAATGATTATTGACATTTTGAATGAGAACAGGGTAGAGATTTATGATTTAGCAAAAGATCCTGGAGAGAAAAATAATATTGAGTCAAACTCCGAGTCTATAAAAAAATATTTTATGCGACAATTAAAGTTGGTATTTGGTTTTAACTTCAAAGGGTTGGGATTAAATTGGAGAGAAAGATTTGGCAAATCGGTTAATTGAAAATTTGCTTCCCGGTTTGTTTTGATAGTTCAAGAAAATTTATTTTTCCATTTAGCGTATTGATATTCAGCTCAATTGCAACTGAGTCGCCGGGCTGCAAATCCTCGACTTTTAATGAATTAGGGATATATTCTTTAGTGCTCACATTATATTGAGAAAACTTCACGGTCTTGATTTTTGTCATCTCAACGGGGAAATTTAAAGTTTTCTTCTCGTTATTTATCTCCAAAACAATTGATTTATTATTTATAGAAATAAAACGGCCCCCTACAGTTGCTTGCCAAGTACTATTCCAAAGGGCGCTCAACGGGAGGCTGTTTACTTGTTTAACCCATTCGATCGCCGATTTGTCTACTGTTGGGATTACTGTAGAGGAAACTGTTTTATCAATTTTTTGTTGACTTTGTTTTTTAAGGGTTTCCTGAACTCCAATCCTTTTTCCTGCGTTTACACCCAGATAATACCCGCCCTCGCCAGCCAAGGCTAATATTATTAAAGCGATAATGTAGAAAATAATTTTATTCATCATAATCATCTTAGCCAATCACTTGGTTGTTTGTCAAGCAAGTAGTAATCCCAAGCGATAGCTTGACATTGGTCTTAAGGATTAGTTACTATTAAGAAGCTCATGAATTTACGGATAATAATGATTAGTTTCGTAGCGTTGGTTTTAGCGGGTGGGTTATCGGTGGTAGGCATAGTAAAATTTTCTGATTCTTTGAATAAAAATGTACTGCCTTCGGTTGGCTCATACAAGTTTCAGGCATCTCTTGATACGATTCCTTCTTCCAATTTGGAATGGATATCAAAGCAAGCATTGATCCCGAAGGCTATTTTAAAGAAAATGATTCAGACAACTTCAGTTACCGGAAAAATAACGGAAATTAAGCTAGCAACTGGAAAACTTTCAGGACTTAAAGAATATTATACTGGTGAAGAAAAAGGCTATCATGCTTATGAAGGATATATCAGGTTGAGGCCGCTTCAAGACGGTAAAGTCGTAACCATTTATTTTAGTCCCAAGAGTATGAGTATTATGAGGCTAGTTGATGATTCCGGTAAAACTATGCGTTTTGGTGATTTAACAGTTGAAGATGCTATAGAAATAGAAGAATCAGTTGACTTGGCAGTGTCAAATATTGACGATGAAAATGTTTTGTCTTTGATTATAAAAAAAGTGAATTAAACTTTAAGTTGCGAAGATTTACATCATGGCTGAAATATATATTTACTTAGATGCATCTGACATTAATATCTTCAGCGATTATATTTGCTTTTTTTGATCAAACCAGTATCCGCTTCAATCTGGTTTATTTTTTAATCGCTACCGGTATTTTAGGATTGGTTTTTGTCCGTAAGCTAAAAAATACTAATTTTCAAATCCCGAAAGAAATCAAGGTATTCTGGATGTTGCTGGTCGCTCAATCATTTATATCTTCGATATTCACCACCAATTCCGTTCCTATTTCAGCCATAGGCTTGTCAATAGCTCTGTCGGCGTTAGTTTATTTCTCTTTTGGAGCGGTGATAAAAGATTCCAACAGAAAATTTATTTCAGTGATTCTGTTGGTATCTTCAATCATTTTCCCCTTAATTAGTTTGGGAATGATATTCAAAATAATTCCGTTTCCCGATAATCAAGCTAATTTGTTCGCCTGGACTTTTGGGCATAACCGGCTGGCCGGACTTTTGATTTTATTGTTGCCGGCATCAATGGTTTTCGCTTCCGGCTTGGAAGGTTGGAAGAGGATTTTGGTTCTTTTATCATTGTCTTTACCGTTTTTGACATTGATATTCAGCGCGGGGAGAGCGGCGATTTTAGGATTTCTAATCGGATTGGTTTATCTGGGCAAATACGGTCCGATAGAACTTAAAAAATGGCTGAAACTGGTTGTTATGGCGTCTTTAATTCCGATATTGATTTTAACCGGATTCCCAATGATAGACAGGCTGGTCCCTAATTCGGGTTTGATGAAGGCGATTAACTCCGATCCATTGATTCACGGGATATTGGTCAAGCCTTTGTCAAATGATGGCCGGATGGATTATTGGCGGCAGGCGGGCAGGGCTATATTGGATTTGCCGCTGGGGTGGGGGACGGAAAACAGTTTTTTGGTTTTGCCCAGATTCAGGCAGGATGGTGAGCAAATTTCGGCCTATGTCCACAACCAATATCTTCAGGCCGGAGTGGAAATGGGCGTGGTGGGAGCCTTGATATATATATTATTAATAGTATTGGTTTTGCGCCAAGCCCATCAGACTGTTAAGGCTGACACTTCAGGTTGGCCGGCCGGAATTTTTGCCGGAATTCTGGCTTCGGCCGCGGCCGCGTTTTTTGATTACGATTGGCAATATCCGTCAATATATTTATTGTGGTGGTTCTTGGCCGGAACTTTAATGGTTAGCGGGCAGCAAATTTCGGAAGCAAACCAAAAAAATCATTGGCCTAAAGTTGTGGCGGTTTTATCGTTGGTTGTTTTAATTTATGGAACGTATTCGGCTGCAACTAAGCTGGCCTTGAACGGCGTCAGGCAAAATTGGAATTATTGGGGGAAATCGGTTTTTCCGTTTGTTTCTCCGCCATCTTATGTTTTGCATCCTGATTTAGGGCAGCAGGCCTTAGCAATCGGTTTGGCTAATCTGCCGTTTAAACAGATTCCTGGATATATTAAGCAAAACCGCCGTTTTTTCCGGTTTGACAATCGGATGATGGAAAAAGTTCTGCGCTGGCAGGAAGCTTTCGGAAATAAAAATGATGCCACGGCCACAGCTTTGCAAATGTTGGAAAACGATCCCCGGGATACTTATGCCAAGACAGTGCTGGAAAAGTTTGACAAAAAAGAATAAATTTCTGACCAAAAAATGCTAAAATGTTGATTATGAAATTAAATTTAGGCCAGAAACAAA
Source organism: Candidatus Collierbacteria bacterium (assembly GCA_016219325.1). GTDB lineage: Bacteria > Patescibacteriota > Microgenomatia > UBA1400 > JACPES01 > JACPES01. The sequence goes on along the minus strand of JACRNH010000023.1, from coordinate 37,179 downwards.
AAATAGTTGATTATTTCAAGCGGCAGCCAAAGGTATCGGGAGTTTATCTTTATGGATCACAAGCAGAGGATAAGGCAGGACCATTAAGCGATATTGACGTGGCCGTACTAATGTCAAATAAGGTGGCGAAAGACGATTACCCCGATCTTCAGCTGAAATTTATTAGCGGGATTCAATCAATTGTCAATGTCGATTTAGCCGCCGACGTTAAAATTCTTAACGAGGATTACGCGCTGCTTTATCAAGCGTCGGTGATTAATCAAGGCGAGTTGGTGGTTAATAACCAGCCTAAGGAAGTAGAGCGGTTTGTTCATCGGGTAGGGATGTTGTTTCCCGATTTCTATCCGGTACTGCAGAGGTATTATTTTCAAATGAACCAAAGGTTAGAAAAAGGAATTTATGCCGCTTGACATTGATCAAATCAATCAAAAACTGGCCCAGTTGGAAGAGTACGTCTCGAAAATCAAGAAGTATGGCCAAAATCCGAAAACTGACTTTTTACCTGATTCAATGGTGGAAGCAGCTACGGAAAGGATAGTTTACAAGGCCGCGCAACAAGTGATTGATGTTGCCCAATCTATTAGCAGCAGTTTGGGTTTCGGGCCGCCGCGATTTTATCGGGATTTATTTATTCAATTAGGAGAACACGGGGTTATTTCTAAAGAATTGCAAACCAAACTTGAGGCGATGGTCGGATTAAGAAACAAACTGGCTCGGACTATCAGGATTTAATCGAGTTTGCCAAGCAAGTATCTTTTTATTTACAAAAAAAAGTTTCATAATACACACCCGTTACCCATTAAGCTATTTTGGTCCAGTTTGATACAATACACATAATTTCCCCGAAGTGTGGGGAAATTTATTATGGGCAGAACAGCAGCAGTAGCGGTTGAATCGGCATTCACTCCTTTAGGACTTAATCTATCCTTGGGTATGGATGGAATGGTGGGTAGCTTATTAAATGAAGCCGGGACCTCAAACCAATTATCCGGGATTAATCGTAAGGGTCGAAGTCCGATAACCCCTGAAGAGGCGGTTTTGATCCAACAATATCTGGGTATCCAGGAGAAAAACCCATTGGCCGCCGATAGATCTGTTTTAGACAGCAGCAGAACAGTATTGGACATCATTGGAGCGGATACTTCACATCCGGCAGTCATCTATCAAGCCGAACCGGACGATTTTAAATTCCATCCAAAAGAAAGGTATCAGAACAGGCCGGGCAGCCGATGGATAATCCCTGTCGAGAGATTTGGTGAAGCGCTTCCTGTTCCCGACGCGGACAATCTTGTTGATCTTGTGGTCAATGATTTTAATACTGCGGTTTTGGATATGGTTACTATTGGGGCGATGCCATTAGTTGGCGCGGGCAATATTATTAAATCAATTGAGCCTGCCTTTAGAATTCTCGTTTCCAAAGCCAGAAAGGGAAAGAAAATTAGCCTGTCAGATGAGCTTAAAACTCTTTATGAAAATATTGCCGACCAGTCAGTTATGGAGGCTTCGCCGGTTCTATCCAAAACTTTGCTGGGGATGACTGCTTTGACTGTTGCTTTTAGCCCAATCGCCAGCACTTTAAATTTAAAGGATATAAAAGCTTTTGGTAAAGCAGCAAATGACGGTTTAGAGCTTGGTCATGGGTTTTCCCTTACGCCCACGCCTGACGGCAAACCTCCGCATGTTCCCAGATGGGCGTATTTGATACCGGGCGGAATGATGTTATGGGGAATTTTGTCTGCCTGTAATGAGGCCACTAAACGTCCTCCGGCAGTTTCGGTTTCCACCGCAACCCACGAGCCGACGAGATTAGCTCCGACAGAAATACCAAAGACGGCGACTTTTGCTCCGACTCCCAGCGCAACTCCAGAATTAGCTCTGACCCCCAGCAACGGAAGCGGAGGGCCGGAGTTTATACCGGGTTCCGCGGCTGACTTGCAAAAATTAATTGATCTGAAAAATTTTAATCCGGCGACGGGCATTGATATTTATAAAGATGATGGCACTTACACAAAAGAATATTCGGACGCTAAATCAGCGTTGCAGAATCAAGGGGCTAACGTTGACGCGCTGGAGAAGGCGTTGAAAGAAATATTAAAGCCGGGACAATCTCTTAAACTGCTTATTGTGGTCCAGAAATACGTCTACCGGCCAATGGGCGGATCACCCGAATGCCATCCGCCCTGGATTTTCGCTGGATAAAATCGGCGAAGCCCGGCCGGGGCATAAATTAGGGATGGTGATTCTCGGTGGAAAACCATGGGTCATAGAATTTAAGGATGGATCCGCGGTCAGATATTTTGATACGGTAACAGGGGAATTTGAAGATTTTAGGTGGGATCCTTTGATTGGCAGCGAGAACTTGATTGGTAAATATAACTGGAATGGAATTTGGCAGACTAAAGTTTTTTCCGATGGGAAACTAGAGGTTTCCGGCCAAGAAACTTCCGGAACTACGGTTTTCAACCGAGCATTGCAAATTATTGAGATTAAAGGAGATTCTTCTTTTGGGGCTAAATTTTCTACTCAAGGTGGGATTGAAAGTGGATTGGCCTTTGTCGACAGAGATCCTCAGGGGCTGACTAATTGGTGGGACGCCAAGCAGTTGCATATCATTGTTAACCGAAAACCTAATGGATATAGCGGACTTTGGATCGGTTACCGCGACTTTTCCAAGGATCCGGTAACTTTGCTTAACGAAAATTCCATTCCGGCTCAAGTCAATGGTCAAGATCAGGTGGAAGTTAAATTCAGGCTAGGGAGCGACGAGGTAATCGTGGTCATCAACGGCCGCCAACTGAAGCCGGTAGTCGCTAAAGGATTATTGAAAAACGCTAAGTTGATTCCCGGAATAATTGCTGGCAAACAAACAAAAAGTATTGTAACTGAATTTACAATGAATGTCCCTAACGGCGGGCAGAAGAATGCAAAGTTATTGGAAGCGGCTTCTGTAGTTCCGACTGCCGCGCCGACCCCTCGGCCGCAGTTTACGCCGGTTCCGCCGGCGACAAAGACTCCGGAACCGAGCAAGGGGCCGAGATTGTTGACATATGCCGAGGCTCAGAATTTATTGTCACATTTAGAATGGTTGGGGGAATGTCTTTCCCCTCACCAAAAAGGTGGATTCCCGGATATGGAAACTGCAAGTGGCTGGAAATATTTTCGAAAAGGGATTGCTTCCGCAAACGGTACAGTAATAACATATCCAGACGGAAAATCTTTTGACGTTGCTGGAGCAAAAAGAACTGTATTCTGGGTTTTCCCTCAAGTTTATACACCTGGAAGCATTGAGGTAATTCATGTCACATCAATTTCTCCCAAACTAATTGTACCTTATTTAGGTCCAGGTGATTACGCCCAAATAGATATTTCCCCCGATGGCAAGGTAGACGGGTTGGTCGTTCTCTGTTATTACAAATAGATTCAGTTGCTCTAAATTTATATTTTCTGGTTGATGTTATTTTTATAGTGGTGTATAGTGAATTTAAATTGTAAAAGATGAGAAAAAAATTAGTCAAAGTAGCTATTATTATTGCAGTTATTTTACCAGTGTTGGCGGGATATTTTTTGGTTAAGTACTTATGGCTTGAACCATTTGATCCGGCTAAATTCGGAATTAAGGTGAGCGAAAATACTAAACGGCCTAATGAAGATAATAAAGCGTACTTAACAAGGTTAATGAAAAAATGTGATTTACAGGTTTACGCCGAAGATTTTTATGTTAACTCCGATTCTCAATTGATAGGCAAAATTTCGTCAATAGAGTTTGAGGATAATAAAATTAAATTAGGAGTTGGCGGTAAAAGCGTATTTAATTTAGACAATAATTTAGTTGCTGCTAAAAGTTTGCAAAGACTTGATGACAAGAATAAATTGCTTAATGAAATGTCTCTTAACGAATTCAGCGCCAAAGAAATAATGGAGGTTTTGATTCCCGGGAATTGGATAAGGATGGATAAGGGGCCAAACGGTCCGGCGACTTTGATTGTTTACTGTCATGAGTAATAATCTTTTGAAGTTTTTTATTTCTATACTATTGGTTATTACGCTTGGATTATTTTTTTCATTTAATTATCCTAGAAATATTTCTGTTCAAGCCTGTAGTGAGTGGTGTAATGACAGTTGTGGTTGTCGATCTTTAGGGCAGAATTGTGGAGAAGGTTCTCCATCTTGCCATCTGGTCGGGGATTGTAACGGCGGAACCTGCGGAGAACTTGTTCACTGTGGCTGCAGCGGATGCACTGGAGGAAATTGCAGCGGAGGCGGCGGAGGAGGCGGGGACGGGGATCCGTGTTGGCCTTATGGTTGTCCGCCGCCGCCTCCTCCTCCAACCGCGACACCGATTCCGCCAAGTCCAATTCCGACACCAACTCCAACGCCAGCTAGAGTTTCCGTCAACGGGACGGTTTATGACGATCCCTCGGGGTTGTCCGGAGGATTGGGGAAATGCACCGGACCGGTTGGCAGTCCGATTAAGCCGGGAGGGGGAACCAAAGTCAGAGTAAATCCAGACGGTCAGGAAAATCCGGTTCAGGGGAATGGCACTTATACTGTTAATTCAGTTTTGGAAGCCGGAGCCAAAGATATTTTAATGCAGGGCTATGATCCGGCGTATCAATGCACTTGTCCGACCGGATGCCAATATACGGCTGTCAGCGTGGCTTCCGGAAATAACTCCGGTTGGGACTTTTTTGTATCGCAAGTCCGGCCAAAATGGCTTAAGGTTTTAGGCGGTTCGGTTCATTCACAGGGGAATCTGTCCAGCAATGTTCCGGCTGGCAATGTATATATTGCCGATTTCGCTGGCGATGGCCCGGGGACATTGACCAAAAGTTCAGGATCAAGCGTTAATTTTGGCTCGGGAACCCTTTCTTCTCAACCATCATGGAATTTTAACGATCTGATGTCAGCCAATAATTGGAAATACGGCTATCAGGCAATGTGGCTAAGGGCCGGTAATCCGTCAACCGATCCCGGTGATGGCAGCAGTCCGCCGGCTGGCGGAGTCTATAAAAAAGCGGGCAATTATTCAATTTCCGGGTCTTGGACCAATTTAGCCGGATCAAGGGTGATTTTCGTTCAAGGAGATGTCACTATCAATACAAATATAACTTTAGGGAGCGGAGCATTCTTTGCCATAGTGGCGTCGGGGAATATTACTGTTAATTCGGCTGTGGGAAATATTCCGCCTAAAGCCGTTCCGACTTCGGCCGATGCCGCCCTGACAGGAGCATTCTTTGCCGACGGCAGCTTTATCGGCGGGACCACCGGAGCCCAGAATGACAAGCAGCTGGTAAGGAGCTGTCAGTTCTCAAAGAGATTTAGGCGGACTAAACGCTACTCCGGGTGTTGCTTTCATCTGGAATCCCAATCTTATCCTCAACGCTCCCCAACCATTCACCGACGCGGTGATGGATTGGAGAGAAGTGGCGCCGTAGGATTTGCCTGGTTTATATGTGATGTTGAAGAAAATTTATCTTGATATTTTTGGAAGATTTTTAAACATGATTTTCAATGTAATTAATTACTATCTTTACCTGTTTATCTGGGGTTTGGGTATCAGAATTAAGTACAATGTGAGGTTGTGAGGGAATCTGGTACGGTTTATTAGGATCTTCGGGAAGATTTCGTGAGATATAAACCCAAACTGGTTTTATCAGATCATCAATTATTTTTCGCGTACTCTTAAATGGGGCGATAACCGATACAATAACAATATATTGTCTAGAAAGAGCTAAAGCTAACCTCGCAACCCGCAGATTGTGATTTTCTCTATCATCTTTAGAAAAACCTAGGCCTAAAGAAATAGATTTTCTCATTTCATCGCCATCTAAAACCGATCCGCCAATTTTTTTCCGGAGGGCATAAGCTAATGTTGTCTTTCCGGATCCCGATTGTCCCGTAATCCAATAAATAGGATATCTCTTAATAGTATCTTTTCTAATTGTTGTTCCCGAAACTTGCTGTTTTTTAGGGGAAAGTTCTATTTCCCTTATTTTGTAACCAACATTTCTTCCGTAACAGATCTCGTTAATATCGGGTATCACGATGATTTTCACAAGTTCACCGTATTTTTTCAAGGTTCGTTGAATCATATTCCAGCGCTCACTGGTTGTATAGGGATTTTCTGAATTTATCTCTGTGTCTCTAATCGCGACTACAACAGGCTTACCCTCTTTGAGTACGGTTTCAATTAAGGCCCTATGTCCTCTGTGGAATGGTTGCCATCTTCCTACAAAAAGACTTGCGCTTTGATTAATTTGCTTAACGATTTTTTCCTTTTCCATTAGTTTGGGACTTGACATAAAGTTTAGTTAATTTCTAATTGAGCCTTCCAAATACAAGCTCTGTTGCGCAAATCGGGAATAAGTTCTTGATCGATCAGGCCGTTAATTTGATCAAAACGAAAGAATTTAAGTCCGGATATTTGCTCGTCTTGATCCGGTGAATTTTTCGCAGTTGACAAATCCCGGGCTAAAAAAAAGTAATTAAGCCCTTCGTTGTGTACACCATTGTGATGCGTGCTGATTAACCGCCATTTTTGGGCCTTAATACCTGTTTCTTCGAGAAGCTCTCTTTTGGCGGCCTGCCGGGGAGATTCGTTCTCTTTAATTGCGCCCGCGGGAACTTCATATACATCGCCGTGGTTATGCCGATTTTGTTTAACTAACACTATTCGATTCCTGTTGTCAATAGCGGCAATTAAGACACCGGTATTTGATTCAATAATTTCGCGCACATATTCACAGTTTTTGACCCTAACCGTATCGTGGCGGACTTTTATAAATATACCTTCGTAAACGATTTCTTGTTTAATGATTGATTTCATGGTAAAGGTAAATACGTTGAGTGAAGTATAATATACCGAATAATGACAGCAATATCAAGCACATCTCATCAAAAATTGCAAAGTTTAATTGATCATGGGCGAGCTAATATCCGTTTAATTTTAGCACCTCCAAGAACAGGGTCAACTCTGGTAGAGGCTTTATTGTCTCAAAACAATGGAATACAAGCTTCGTGCCATGAGCCTTTCGTGATGTTGGGATATTACGGAGAAGATTCAGGAGATGGCTACAGGAGATTGATTGAAGCAATCGAAAAAAATAGAAGTGAAATGAATACTCCTATAACTGTACTTGTGAAAGAAATGTCTCATTGGTTAGCGGTCAAACAAGAGTTTAAGAAGTTATTGCCGTTGATATCTGATCCTGTTTTGTTTTTAATCCGAAATCCGCTTCTCAGCATGGAGTCGAGAATAAAGAAAGTGTTGCAAGTATGGGGGATGAAAGAAAAATCAGCTTTGATTGATTGGTTTCGTTCAAGTTCATTTTCAGTCGAGGAAGGTTCTAAAAGAAATGATCTTGAGCTTCAATGCCGCATGTTAGACAAATTTGCTCAATCTCATGATATCCGGAACTGGGAGTTTTTACTGCAAAAGCAATTTGCCGAGCAAGATTATGGAATGTTCGGAGAATTACTTAAAATAGGAAATCTTTTCCCGTTGGAAAGCGCGGGCTGGGAGGGTTTGCAAAACGAGATGGAATATTTAAGGAAAGAAAAAAGAAAATATATGATAGTTGATGGTACTGAGTTTAGATTATCGCCAGAGTATTTCTACCGAGCTATTTGTCGGGAATGGGGGCTTAGCGATTCTGAACAGAAAATAAATTGGGATGGCCGGTTTGAAGGAGTGGATATAAGGTTGGATAAACCCCATTATCGCCTTTGGTATGATACCTTGCTTAATGGCGGTGGAATTAAGCCCCCGACAGAAATCGCGGCTCCCTTAAGTAAATTTCCAGAGAACATTTCTCAATATTTGAAAGAAGTAGCGATTCCTATCTACGTAAAAGCCTTTTGGAGTGAAAGCCGCATTGCGAGTGAAATTTCAATAATTAATAGAAATGAAACAAGGCTGCAAAAAATCGATCCTTACATCTCGGCGCTGTTGAATCCAGGGTTGTTTCATGTTAAGGGCTTTGGTGTAAGTAAAGAACATGTCGAAACATGGCAATTTTGGAAAGAATTACTTTTAGCTAGTCTTGCTAGAGAGGCGAATTATTGTGATAAGGAAAAATGAATATGCCGTCTCCAGAAAGCGATTTATTAAATCCAATTAAAGTTTTTTTCGTTTCCACTTTTTCCGGTAAACACGGAGCGGCTATTGGCGAAAGCCTAGGAGTTGAAGTCTTGGCCGGACACTTATTAGGCGAATTTGGAAATTCGGTAAATGTAGATCATGTTGATTTGCAATTAGATCCGGACATTAATAAATTAGCGGAATGTGTTGAAGAAAAAAGTCCTGATATTTTAGGAATATCACTAAAAATTGGCGCGGTTGAACAGGCGCAGGAATTAATGGATGCTATCCGGGCTTTGTCTTTAACCAATGAAAAGCAACCAATCGTGGTTATGGGAGGAGCGGTACCTTCGTTTGCGGCTTTACCATTGCTAAAATTATTTCCCGATGCCATTATGGCGAGAGGCGAAGGAGAAAGTACCATAGAAGCGTTGGTGGAAATGATTCGGGGGATTGTTAATCTCGATCAGGTGCCGGGCATTACTTATTTAGATGGCGGCGGTAAGGTTGTTGAAACCAAGAAATCACATCTTTCTCATCGGTATTTTCCCGCCAGGATTACGACCAAGCGGATTATGAATGAATTAGGAGGAGTGGTTTGGGCAGAAACTTCCAGGGGTTGTGACGGTTACTGCACTTTTTGTTCTGTGAGGGAAATACACAACGGCGGCTTTAGTTGCGAGTCGTTTCCCGTCGAAAGCGTGGTAGATGAACTGCAGGGATTAAGCAAGTTAGGAGTAAAAATAGTTAGTTATACCGATGATGATTTTTGCGGTGATCAGGAGCGGGCATTATTGATCGCGGAAGAGATAATAGAAAGAAAATTAGATATTAAGTTTACGATTTCAACCCGAGCTGACCATGTTTGGGCCGAAAAACTGCCCAAAAGCGCGGTTGATGCCAGTTTGGAAGAATACAACCAGCGCCTTCGACACATAATGGCAACTCTTTACAGGGCCGGTTTGACGAGAGTTTTTATTGGCCTAGAGTCCGGTTCACCCAGCCAACTGCGTCGTTACGGAAAACAAATCTCGGTAAATGGGAATTACAAAGCAATAGAAATATTGCGGGAAATTGGCATTGATGTTGCGGCGGGCTTTATCCCCATTGATCATGTTATGACTTTGGAAGAGTTACAAGAAAGCCTGGAATTTTTGCGCAGAACCGGAATGTATTTGAAAGTAACTAATCCTTTAAGCGTAATGAGAGCACAAGAGGGAAGCCCATATTTGAGCTTGTTGCGAAAAAATGGTTTATTAGGCCAAAGAACAAAAGACTTGGTGTTTTATGAGGCTGGATTCAAGGATCAAAGAGTAAAGAAAGTGGCTGGAATAGCGGATAAGTGGGTAAATGATATTTATGAATTTATTTTTGGACTGAAAAATGAAGTTGCAATAACAACTTCTGACAAAAGAAGTAATAGCAGTAAGCCAGAAAGTGCCCAAAAGTTATTATTTGATTTCCGAGAACTTGAAATGGAGATGATCGAAGCAGTAACCTCGACTCTATTAAGAGATGGAGAAGCGGAATTTAAAATTGAGATGGAATCATTTTTAACCAGTAGAGAGGATTTAATTCGAAAGGCTAGGGAATTCGCGAGTGATGGGTTGCTAGACAGAAGAAATGGCAGGTTGATTCAAGCGGCTGATAATTTATTAAATCATAAATGAACCCAGTAATTATTATTGTCGGATATGCGGCATCCGGAAAAACAACGCTAGCGCAACGCCTGGCAAATGACTTAGGATTTGCATTTGTTGATTTGGGGAGCATTATCCGCCGGGCCGCAATTGATTACATCAAAAATGAAAATTACCAAGACGAAGCGGAGACATCAAGAAGATTAGCTGATAAAAACTCTATAGCTAACTATATAAATCAACTAACGTTAACTCCCCGAATAGCAGATGATGGAAATTTGATCGTGGAGGTTAATGGATCGCGATTAGATATAGAAAACTACCAATTGCGTCAAGGATTTTTAGACGATAAAACACTTCTGTTGGCCAAAGAAATTCGGCCGAAATTAATTTTGTTTCAACAAGAAACGGCTCGATTAACGCCAGTTGTTTTCAGCGCTCGGAATGATATAGCTTTTGAAAAAGATGAAGCCATCAGAATATTCATTGATCCGGGAATCAGCAACCGCGTCCGCCGAAGAGCCCTATTTGAGGGGACGGCATTTTTTGACTTACCAAAAAATCGGCGCAGAGATTTGTTAAATAGAGTTGTAGGAAAAGAGTGGGAAAGTATAGATTTGGGAGTGGCTTTGCATAAAGAAAGTATTGTTGAAATGGGATTCATATTGTTTGACAACAAGAGAGGCATTGAGAAAAGTTTAGACGAATTAACAATTTTGACTAAAAATCTACTCGAAACAAAAGGATGGCTATCTAACAATATGGAGAGAGAAGGTAGCGATTGTCTAAGGCGTAGCTCGGAGCGAATATAAACTAAAATTAGCAAACAACTGGTGATTTACGGATCGGTGGCCGGGGATGCCGAATTAAACGGAACCGGCCAGGTCAGTTCCCAAAGAGATCTGGGGAGTTTAAACTCTACCATCCCCGGCATCGCCTTCATCTGGAATCCAAACCTCATTCTCAACGCCCCCCAAGCCTTCACAGACGCTGTCACTGATTGGAGAGAGGTAGCGCGCCGTAAAAATAATTGAAGTATTATTTTATTGCTTGAAGATTTAATCTCTAACACAGATTGTATGTGAAATCATTGATTGGGAACTCTCAAACAGCGTGAATTTGTTTTTCTAAAGCTTCAACTTTTTCTTCTAAATCCGCAACTTGAGTGAAAGATGGAGTAAGGGCAAGTTCTTCTCTGATTGTTGAGAGTTCTTTCATTAGTTTGTCCATGCTTACATAGAATTCATCTTTAGTCGGCAGGAATTTGATTTTTATTTCAAGTTCTTTGAACTCATCTTTGGCAGGATATCTGCCAAGCTTTTCTTCCAGCTTCTGCTCAAGAGCATCGTCAATTTCTAGTCTAACTAGTTTTTTAATTGCTTGAAAGTCTAGTTTTGTCAAAGTCATGGTTTGATTTAACCATTGCAAATCAGCTATTGTCAAGATTAGAAATATTTGAGGTTCCGAATCTCATCCTCAACGCTCCCCAGCAATTCACCGACGCTGTCACTGATTGGCGCGAAGTCGCGCCGTAATCAATTGTTGATTGACCAAGTGATATTGGCAGTTGTAAAGTTTTCTTAATATATTTCATTGGATTAGTTTTATCGTTGTGGTTGACAGAAAAAGATAAATCTATGAATATTCAAGATTTTTTTACTAATATCAATATTGCTTATACCCTGTTAATAATTGCCGTTCTACTTTTTGCGGGAGTAGTCTTGGCGACTTCACCCAAAAGAACATCTTCTCGCTAAAAAAGTGAAAGTTGACAGCCTGCGATTTGGGGGCTAACATATGCTCATGATCAAAAGCAATTTATTTTTTACTATTAACTTTTCCTCCGGCAGCTCTATAACCTGAAGCGGAGGGAAATTTGTAATTATTAACCCTCCGTTTGGAGGGTTTTTTTATTGACCAATGAAATACCAGAATATTATTTTCGATCTTGACAGTACTCTATCCTCAATTGAGGGAATTGACGAGTTGGGGAAACTAAGGAATATGGGGAATAGGATTAAACGTTTGACCAGAGAAGCGATGAGCGGCCGGCTGCCGTTTGGGGATGTTTTTATCCGCCGACTGGAGTTGATACGGCCAACGCTGGCCGAATTATTAATCATCGGAAAACTGTATAAAAACAACTTAACTCCGGGGGCCGGAAAACTAATTGAGTGGCTGGTTGGCCAAAAAACTAACATTTTTGTGGTTACGGCCGGATATACAGAGTGCTCATACGCTTTGACGGATAAGCTGAAGATTTTTCGGAAAAATGTATTTGCCAATAAATTGATTTTCGATTTAAATGGAGAATTTATGGGAGTCGATAAATCTATTTGTTTATGGCGCGAGGGCGGCAAACGGGAAATCGTGTCAAAAATTATGGACAAGCATAAAGGGAAAACGGTATGTGTCGGCGATGGGATAGGGGATTGGCAGGCGGCGCGGGCGGCTGATGGTTTTATTTACTTCGGCGGAGTGGCTTGGAGGCCGGAAGTCGCGGTTAAGGCAAATACGGTAATTAAGGAACGTAATTTATGGAAGCTTAAGGATTATTTGGAGTAGGAGAGTTTGATAATCAGATCAACGTTATCTTTAGGAGAGCTGTCAACGACCGTTTTCTTTTTGCATTTCAAACATTGATGTACGATTCTCCATTTGCCGTATTTTTGAATTACTCCGGTTGGCTCCATCAGCGACTTGCAGTCTGAAGCCCTATCGCCGGGGACTTTATCGTCTAAATGTTTGCTCCAAAGACAATGAGGGCAATGATTATTATATCTTCCGCCAACGACAATTTCCCCACAATGTCCGCAGGTGTACTCTTTAACCTGGGGAACAATAAAATTCATATTCCAGTGCCGCCCTAACCGCCGCAGGCGACAGTCGGGGATAATCCCGCAGCAGTTCCCTGACATTCATATTTCGCGCCAGCTTTTTCAGGATCAGATCTACCGGTATTCTAGTACCAGCTATCACCGGCTTGCCGGTCATTACCTTGGGATTGATGATTATATACTTGCGGTAATTCATGATAATTGCATACTACCGCAAAAACCGATTAAAATCAATTGTCCGGTGGTTAATTTGCGTTTTTATAATTTTCTGATATACTTTATTCACAATTCGTTAAATGCGTTTATAGCTTGGTTTCCCGCCAAGCGATGCTGATTGCGAGCAAGCAATACGGATGTCTAACCGTAAAAAAGGAACGCTGATGTTAGTCAGCTAAAAGGCTATCGTAGTAATACGATAGCAAAACAAGGTGGTACCGCGAGATGCCTCGCCCTTGCTTCAAGAGAAATCTTGGGGTAAAGGCGAGGTTTTTTGTTGCCGTCTGCAGATGTTGAGATTAAAAAGAACGGAGGTGAGAATTTTATGACTACATTAAAAGATAAAGAAAGACAAACATTGGGCCTAGATGGAATGGCGACGTTAAATTTTCTGGAAGCAGAAATGGCAAGATTGCTTTCAGAAGTCAAGGACGAAGATGGTTTGCGAAGCATCAGGCAAAGAGGCCAGAAGGCCTTTGAATCTCTGACGGGCAAAACAGTCAAAGTCGGATCTCTTGAACTAACTCGCGCGACTCTAGGTTTGGGGTTGATGTTGTCAATAACAGATGGAGAGTTTACTGTTATAGATGACCAATTGAAGCAGATTCGGGCCATGAGAGATGGCGGCCAGTAAAAAGGGCTTAGCGGCGGAGGCCAACTAAACCCTTGTCGGTATTATATGCCGGCAGGATTTTTCCAACATCTGCAGACGTGTTGGGAGCGGTATAAATCGATAGATTTGATGATATGATAGTAAGGAAAATATGAAGTATTCAAAATTAGTAGGAAAAACTGTCAGGGACGCTCCGACGGATGCGGTTTTCGACAGCCATAAATTATTGTATAAAGGCGGATTTATCCGTGAGTCTACTGCCGGTAGATATTATTTTTTGCCCCTTGGCTGGCGGGTCCACGAGAAAATCAAGGCAATTATTAAAAATGAAATGGATAAAACCGGCGCTCAGGAAATGATCGTTCCGGTGCTTCACCCTTTACATTTATGGCAGGAAACTAACCGGACTCAGTCGGCCGGATTTGAGTTAATGACAATTAAAGACGGACGCGAATTCCAATTCGCTTTGGGGGGGACAGCCGAGGAAATGTTTGTGGATTTGGTTCGGAACCTTAAGTTGAGTTACCGCGATTTGCCGTTTAATATTTATCAGTTCTCCACCAAATTCCGCGACGAAATTCGGGCCAGAGGGGGATTGTTGCGGGTTAGGGAATTTGTAATGAAAGACGCTTATTCGTTTGACCGGAACGATAAAGAATTTAATAAAGTCTATGAGCAAATGGCAAAAACCTATTCAGCAATTTTTAGTAGGTTAGGACTTACTACAACTAAAGTTGAAGCAGATAACGGTTATATTGGCGGAGAATACTGCCATGAATTTCAGGTTGAGTCGGCAATAGGTGAGGGAAGATTTTTTGTTTCAGAAAATGGAAAATATTCGGCCCACGAGGATGTGGCGAAATTCAAAAGGGATAATAAAAATATTGATGAGCCATTAAAACCTTATAAAACAGTCGAAGCTATCCGTGGAACGACAATGGAAGACGGAGTGAAACTGCATGGTCTTCCTTTATGGCAACAGATGAAATGCGTTATGTTTTTTAATCAAAACCAACAACCAATAACTAACAACCAACAACTAATTCTGGCAGTCATTCGCGGAGATTACGATGTTAACGAGACGAAATTGGCTCATCTTGTTGGCGCGTATCATTTACGTCATGCGACGGTTGAAGAAATCCATAGTATCGGGAGCGAGCCTGGATTTATATCTCCGGTCGGATTAAAAGGGAAAGTTAAGATTGTTGGCGATATTTCTCTCCGGACGGTAAGAAATATGTACGGCGGAGTCAATAAAAAACATCTAGATTCGCTCAATATGAATATTGACAGAGATTTTACTGTTGATATTGAGGGTGATATAGCAATGGCTCAGCCGGGATTTTTAGCTGAAGACGGGAAAAGTAAATTAGTAGAGAAACGGGGGATTGAGGTAGGGAACATTTTCCAATTGGGATATCACTATACAAAATTAATGAAGGGTGCCAATTTTATAGACGAAGACGGTAAAGAAAAACCTTATTATATGGGCTGCTACGGAATTGGAATAGGCAGAACGTTAGCAGCCATAGTTGAAAAATTTCATGATGAGAAGGGGATTATTTGGCCGAAAGCGGTGGCGCCCTACGACGTGCACGTCGTAGAAGTAAAGAGTAGGGAGTATGGAGTAAAGAGAAAAGCAGAAGAAATTTGCGGACAATTAGAGAAAGCGGGAATTGAAGTTTTGTGGGACGATCGGGAGAATGTCTCGCCGGGGGTTAAATTCGCCGACGCCGATTTGATCGGGATACCATGGCGAGCCGTAGTCTCGGCAAAAACAGGTGAGAAGGTTGAGTTAAAGAGGAGAAATGCAGCGGAGGCAAGAATGGTTAGTGTCGCCGAGCTTGTTAGCTTGTTATCTTGCTAGCTTGATTTATCCGCCGCCGGCGGATTCGTAGAATAACAAGATAGCAAGATAACAATATAGCAAGATAGCAATTTATTTATGAAAATCATCATCACTCACATCAACCCCGACCAGGACGCGGTTTCTTCAGTTTGGCTGGTCAAGCGTTTTTTCCCCGGATGGGACAAGGCCGAAGTTAAATTTGTTCCGGCCGGCAAAACTTTAAATAATAATCCGCCTGACAATGATCCGGAAATTATCCACGTGGACACAGGTTTGGGGAAATTTGACCATCATACTACCGGAGATAAAAAAGTTTGCGCGGCGATAAAAGTTTTAGCTGAAATTAAAGAAAAAAATTTCTTCAAAGATAAAATCACAATAGAAGCTTTAGAAAAAATGGCGGAGATTATAAGAAGCGTAGATCATGCCGAAGAGCGGTCATGGCCCGATCCGATGTCCGACAGGTGGGAGTTTATTCTGGAAATGATTTTAGACGGATTAAAAACCGGATATGGGAGATTGCAAAATCCGGAAATAATTGATTTTGGAATGACGGCTTTGGATGGGATTTTGGAAGCCATGAAAGAGAAGATCAAAGCCGGCATTGAAATCGCAGGTGGTGTAAAATTCACCTGTAAATGGGGAAGTTCAATCGGAGTGGAAACCGGCAGCGATATGGTTCACCGGCTGGCTGAAAGAATGGGATTTTCAGTGGTGGTGGTCAGGGATCCCAAAAAAGGAAATGTCAGAATTTATGGCCATCCTGATAGCCAAGTTGATTTAACTGAAATCCATTTGGCAGTGACGGCTGGCGACAGGGAAGCCGATTGGTTCTTGCATGCCAGCAAAAAACTGCTTTTGAATGGAAGCAGGGCAAATCCGGCAATGAGGCCGACTAAATTGAAATTATTGGAAATTATAAATATGATTAAGAATGCTTGAAGGAGGTGTTTTTATATAGCAACAATAGTTAAAGCTCATGGCGACGAGGATATCAGATCGCTCGTTATGAGATTTAAAAAACAAGTAATGAAAGAAAATATCGTGGAAGAAGCCAAAGAGAGGCGGTTTTACAAAAAACCTTCTACAGTTAGAAAAGAGCGTTTAGCAGCCAACCGGCGGGGCGGGGGAAAATTCGGAGGCCGGTCGTGAAAATCGATATTTTCGGCGACAGCCGCTATCCGGTGGACCGGAAATATATTAGAACAGAGGTAATTTTACTCTTGAAAGAGTTTGGTTTTGACCAAGTCGATCAGGTATTGGTAGAAATAACTGTGGTTGGTAACCGTAAAATTAAAGAATTAAATAACAAGTTCAGGAAATTGGACGAGAAAACAGACGTTTTGTCTTTTCCGCTGGAAGACCGCAACCCCAGTCCGGATGGTTTTATCAGGTTGGGGGATATCGCTGTCAGTTTTCCGGAAGCAATGACAATGGCGATAAGAACCAATAGAATAGTTGACAAGGTAATAGCTGAATTGATTTGTCATGGAGTCAGGCATTTGATGGGAGAACATCACGAATGACTTTTTATTTAAAATACCGCCCTCAAACTGTTGAAGAATTAGATTTGGTAAAAGTCAGGGATAGGCTATCGGGAATTGTTAAAACCGGTAAATTCGGTCACGCCTATTTGTTTTCCGGTCCCCGCGGGGTTGGAAAAACTTCAGCAGCCAGAATTGTGGCCCGTCTGACCGGAGCTGAAGGAACGGACGTTATTGAAATGGACGGGGCCAGCAATCGCGGAATTGATGACATTAGGGAATTACGAGAGAAAGTCGGTTTGTCTCCGCTATCGGGAAAACGCAAAGCCTACATTATTGATGAAGTTCACATGTTGACGACGGAAGCGTTTAACGCTCTGTTAAAAACTTTGGAGGAGCCCCCGGAACACGTGATTTTTTTCCTCTGCACTACTGAACCTCAAAAACTTCCCAAGACAGTTGTTAGCCGGTGCGTTGAAGTTAAATTTTATAAAGCATCCGAAGAAGAAATAATTGAATCAGTTAAGAAATCAGTCAAAGGCGAAAAGCTGGATATAACTA
Organism: Candidatus Collierbacteria bacterium; assembly: GCA_016219325.1. Lineage (GTDB taxonomy): Bacteria > Patescibacteriota > Microgenomatia > UBA1400 > JACPES01 > JACPES01. The sequence continues at coordinate 19,899 of JACRNH010000023.1, read as the reverse complement.
AAGAAGCTTTGGAAAGGATCGCCAAATCCGCAGACGGAAGTTTCCGCGAAGCCCAAACAATTCTGGAAGAAGCATCGGGTATTGCCGGAAAAAATAAAATTGACATAACGGCGGTAAATGCAGTTATCGGATCTTCTCTTGATACTTTGGTAATTGACTACATTGATGCGGTTGTCGCCGGGAAAAGCGCTGACGCTCTAGCTGTTGTAGAAAAATTATTGGCAGGGGGCGGGGATGTTATGGCTTTTGCCAAAGAGATTTTGGAAGAAGCTAGAAAGCGGTTGCTTGAGAGCTTTAATGAAAGATTATTATTGGTAACTAAAGTATTAGAAATAAAAATCAGGACTTTGAAATATTCGGTTTTACCGCATCTGCCGTTGGAGATAGCGGCGATTGAGTTGGGGAAAGATGATCCCTCCGGTCATCAGTCCTCGGTTGTCGGTTCTCGACCGCAGGTTGATCAGTCTTCGGTCAATCGGTTAGAAACCGGTCAACCGAAAACAGACAAACTAGAAACTGAAAACCCTGCCCGACTTCGCATGGACGACTTACCCGACCAGACTTCGTCTGTTCGAAGTCAGGCGGGAGTCCAGGCGGGCGGGCGAAAACTGAAAACTGATAACAAAAAAAATCTGGGTTCATTATCCATTCCTTTTGATGATTTCCTATCTAAATGGCCGCAGCTGCTGATTGAAGTCAGGAAAAAGAATCACGGGATTGTGACTTTGTTGTCATTGTGCCGGCCGGTTGCAGCTGAAGGTTCGGCCATGATTGTTGAAACCACTTATAAATTCCATATGGAGCAATTGAAATTGGAAAGGTTTAGTAAGATTATTGAACAGACGGCTCAAGATATTTATGGGACCCCGATCCAGTTAAAATACCGTTTAGCCGAGAAAACAGTTGATACATTGAAAAGTCACTTCCAAGATGATAATATTGTGGCAGTTGAACAGGATTTAAGCCTGTCAGCCGAGGAGATGTTTTTATCATGAATAACCCTTTATCTTCATTAGGAGATTTAAATAAGATGCGCCAGCAGGCGATGAAAATGCAGCAGGCTCTGCAGGGGAAGCAGATTGCGGTTGAAAAAGGCGATGTTAAAGTGGTTATCTCCGGCGACCAGAAGATTTTGGAATTTTCAGTTCAGGGTTATTCATCCCAAGATGCTATAGACGCTTTAAATGACGCCATTAAGCAATCTCAAAAGATGGCGGCGGAAAAACTAAAAGAGATCGCGGCTGAAATGGGATAAAATAAAAGTACAAGAAAGTAAAAGAAGGTACAATAAAGCACAAAAAGGATGTCAAACTGGCAAAGCGGGTATCAGAAACTAATAGTTTGGCAAGAAGTGCGGAAATTTGTTACTTTAATTTATAAGCTTACAGAATGTTTTCCTCAAAGCGAAGAATTCGGATTAAAATCTCAATTAAGGCGTGCGGCCGTATCTATATTGGCTAATATTGCAGAAGGTTGGTTGAGAAAATCATCAAAAGATAAAATACGATTTTTGGAAATAGCTCAAGGATCTTTGCTAGAAGTTGAAACAGAAGGGTTGGTAGCTCTAGATGTCCATTATTGGACGGAAGTTCAGTTTCAAAAATTTAACGACCAAAAAAGCAGAGTTTCATTCCTATTATTCAGGTACAAAAGCAAAATTGAGGAAAGTAATTAATTAAGTTTTTGACGTTTTTAATCATGAAATCTTATCTTTATCATCTACAAATTAATATCGACTTCCAAAACTTCACCTTTTATAAAGGATTAATGGAATTTATCGGATGGGAAGTTATTTTTGAAGGTAAAGAAGCAATTGGCTACAAAAGCGGAACCAACGGTGATTTATGGTTTTGCAAAGTTGGTCTTGCTAAAACAAGCGATTACGACCAAAAAGGAGTAAATCACATTTCGATTCGAGTAGAGAATTTAGCTGATGTTGATGAAACCAAAAATTACCTTGAAAAAAACAGTGTCAAGATGCTTTTCGATACTTCAAGATATAGGCCTGAATTTACTTCTAGAGATGATGAAAATTATTATCAAATCATGTTTGAATCACCAGATAGAGTTTTGTTTGAAATTGTTTATATAGGGACCAAATGAAATCAAGTTCTACGACGGATCAATTTTCCTTCTTGTACATTTTTGTACTTTCTTGCGCATTTTTTATGCTTTATACTTAAATTAACGAAGTCCTTTTTGTACTTTCTTGTACTTTTTTGTACCTTATTGTACTTTTATTATGAAAATCCCCAGAGCTATCTTAGATCTTACTAATCAGTTTGAAAGATTGCCGGGTATCGGTCCAAAAACTGCCCAACGATTAACCTTTTATCTCCTCCATGTTCCCCAAAATGTTCTGGACGAATTTTCCAGATCAGTAGTTGGGCTGAAACGGGGGACTGTCCAGTGTTCAATTTGCCAGAATGTAGCCGAGGTTGACCCCTGTCCGATTTGCTCTGATTCCGGCCGGGATAATTCCGTTTTAATGGTGGTTGAGCATCCTCTGGACGTATTTGTAGTTGAGAGGGCTGGAGTTTTTGACGGAGTTTATCACGTGCTTCATGGCTTGATATCTCCTTTGGATAATATCGGTCCGGATGAACTATTTATTAAAGAGTTACTTGGGAGGCTTAAAGATGATAAAATACGCGAAATTGTCTTGGGGTTGAATCCGACCATGGAAGGCGAAGCCACGGCGCTTTATTTGAAAAACAAGATCAACGCGCAACGCGCAACGCGCAACGCGCTGAAAGTCACTCGCCTTGGCCAGGGCATGCCCACCGGCGGAGATATCCAATACGCCGATGAATCAACCCTAAAACAAGCAATGGAAGGAAGAAGGGGGTATTGATGAAGAAAATTAAATCTAATGAGATTGTAACCAATAAATTAGTCAAAACAGATGCTAAATTGTATGGTTACATTCCCGATAAAGCTAGGGATGTTGCTAATAAAATATGTACGATTATCAATGCATCCGAAGCAGACGAGGGGGGAATAATATCAGTGGTCGGACCGCAAAGTTCTGGAAAAAGTTTAGTTGGGATGGAGTTGATCGAAAAGTTTGATGGAAAAGAATTGAAGATTGTTGCGGCTCAGCCTAAAGCAGATCGATCCGATGTTCCAGAAGGAAAACTATTCTCCCGTGTAGGGTATGAAATTCCGGCGGTATCATTTCAAACAAAAAAAGAAATTGAAAAAATTTTTCACTGTAACGACATTGTTGTTATTGATGAAATTCAGTTTACTCCAACATCTTTACAAAGTTATTTGCTGAAAGAAATGAGGATGTTCAAAGATAGGGGGGGATGGACGATTGTTCTTGGATTGTTATATACAAGTTTAGGGACTGAATTTTTGATTTCCTCCGTTCTTAAAGATGAGGCGAGTGCTTTATTTCAGCTTAAATCTACTTGCCAGATGTGTGGAAGGAGAAATGCTATATATAATCAGAGATTAGTCAAAGGGAAGCCGGCGGCAAATACTGCTCCTGATCTAATGCCGCCTTCCAGTGACGTTATTTATGAACCAAGATGCCAGGATTGTTATGTAGTGGTTGGAGAATAGGATATGAAAATATATTTTTCTGCATCAGTTGCCAGTATTGATAAAAACAGAAGCAATTATGAGGCAATTGTTAGCGTTTTGGAATCACTTGGACATAGTGTTATTTCTGATCATGTTCTTAAAAAAACTAAATTAGAATATGAGTCTCAAAGCGAGAAAGAATCATTGGCCATCCAAAGAAAAATGGCCAATTGGAAAAAACAGGCGGAAATGTCTGTTTTTGAAGTATCTACGCCAAGCTTTGGTATTGGTCAGGAAATCAATTTCGCACTGAATAATAGAAAACCTGTATTAGCTCTATATACTACAGGATCGAATCCGCATATTTTAAGGGATGAAGGCGAAGAATTGTTATTTTTGCTTGAGTATGAATTAAAAACTTTAAAGAACTCGCTGGTCGAATATATTGATTATGCTAAACAACAGCAGGACGTCAGGTTTAATTTTTTTGTCTCACCGGAGATTCAACATTATCTAGATTGGTTGGCGAAATATAAACGCACCCCCCGCGCTGTCTATCTTCGCGAGCTTTTGGAAAGGGATATGAAGGAGAATAAAGACTGGAAGAAGCAGAAGTAAGAAGTACAGATTAAAAGGATAACAGGCTAAAAAGGCTAAAAAGGTTAAAGTTAAATTTTCTGCAATTTGGGGCCGTTAGAGGAATCTTCAATTTTATAGCCGGAGGCAAGAATTTTATCCCGGAGTTGATCCGATAATTTCCAATCTTGATCTTTGCGGGCGGTTTCGCGGGCATCCACTAATTTTTTTACATCATTTGGCAGTTCTGAAAAGGTTACACCTTTTAAGGTGTAACCTTTTCGGTGATTAAACAGATCAAATCCTAATACCTGATCAAAATCGGCGATTAAATCGCGTTTGTCAGGGGAGGGGATATTGGATTTGGCTACTTCCCAAGCGATTGCCAGTGCTTCCGGCATTTGTAGATCGTTTTCAATAGCTGTCTTAAATCGTTGAGAGTAAACTTGAATTTTGGTTAGTTTTTCGGCAGATAAAACACTCCGCTTCCCCTGTAAAGTATCTGATACTTTACAGCATAATTTGCGGAGATTATTCAGGCCTTCTTGGGCGGCATTCAAACTTTCCCAAGTGAAATTTAATTGTTTCCGGTAATGAGTGGTGAGATACAAGTAGCGAAGCGACAATGGCTCAAAACCCTTTCCCTCCACGTCTTCAACCCGATAGAAGTTGTTTAAACTTTTGCTCATCTTCCGCCCATCGACCATCAGAAACGTGTGATGAACCCAGAATCTGACAAACGGTTTTCCTGTCGCTGCTTCGCTTTGGGCAATCTCGTTTGGATGATGAACGGAAATGTGGTCTTCGCCGCCGGTGTGAATATCAATTGTTTCGCCTAAATATTTCATGCTCATTGCCGAACATTCAATGTGCCAGCCTGGAAATCCATCCCCCCATGAGCTTTTCCAGTGCATGGCATGATCGGCAAATCTTCCAACACGTTTGAACCAAAGAACAAAATCCAGAGGGTGTTTTTTGTGCTCGCCTTTTTGGACATCAATTCGGGCCGTTTGTTTCTCATTAAGATTTTGGCCGAATAACTTTCCATATCCTTTAAATTTTGAAATATCAAAGTAGATTGCTTCCGGCGTATCGTAAGCAAAGCCTTTTTCTATCAACTTCTTAATTAAGGCAATTTGTTCAGAAATGTGATCTGTGGCTTTGCAAATAATGGTTGGACGAAGAATATTGAGTTTATCGAGGGAATTATAAAAATGATTTGTATAGAAATCGGCTACCTCCCAAACAGTTTTGCCATATTTTTTTGCTCCTTTTTCCAGCTTATCTTCTCCCTCATCAGCATCAGAGACTAGGTGGCCGACGTCAGTTACATTTTGAACGTGGATAACGTCATAACCCGCATTTGCCAAAACCCGACGGAGAATGTCGTCATTGGTATATTTTCGTCCATGTCCGATATGAGTGAAGTCATACACCGTTTGCCCGCAGGTATACATTCCGACCTTTGGGGGATTTAGAGGTATAAACTTTTCAATTTTTCTGGTTAAAGTATTATAAATTCTCATATTTATAAGCAAAGTCTATTTTGTGCTTTCTAGCCAATAAATTTTTCCCGATTATTTTTGCTTTAGCCTGCAACTTGATTATTTTACTATTTATTACAGTCAAATTCAGGAACCGCAATTTATTATTCCAATAATCTACCCGTAATTGGATTTTATTCCCATTATTATCAAGCATATAGTAAGTTGCAGCTCCTAGATAAAATTTAAACATAAAAAAACCCGGCTAAAGCTGGGTATGCGCCAACGAATCCGCCGATGGGCGAGATTACGTCAGCGAAAATAGACAACAGACTAATTTAATATTCATCTAGTCTTTCCTTTAAATATCAATGGTTTTCTGGATGAATAAACCAACAATGCGATTGCCAACAATAAAATTGCGCTTCCTAAATATCCGGCGTTAATAGCAGTTAAGACTTTATCTTCAATCATTGTGAAACCTCACTTTTCATCTGTAATAATATCAAACCTACATAGACAAAAGCAATTCCCATTACAATTCCTTTTATCCCGGTAATAACTACTGCGGTTAAAGGTAGCCCGAGCGGTGATAGAGCTGATGCCGTGAACCAAACCTTTGCTAGATCAAAACATAGAGTTGCCAGTCTATCAAACTGATCCTTTGTTTTAATTGTCATAGCATTGTTGTTTAATAGAATTAATGATAACATAATTTTATGCCTCAACCGGTATTAGGAAATCAGATTTTGCAGGATACTTTTGAAAAATTGGGAGATCAGGCTCAAGATGTTGTTTCCGGTCTTAAAGATCTGGCGGCCGGAGGAAATGATAAATCGGGCGGAGATAGTGGAATTGAACAAATATCAGGGCAGAACGATCCGAAACAAACTCCACAACCGCAACAGGGTTTAAATCCTCAAGATCTGGCTCAAAAACGGGTGGAAGAACAAGAGCGGGTAAAATTTCACCGAGATCTAATTCAAAAATGGGATGAGGATTATAAAAAGATGCGGCAGGAAGATGATGCCGAAAATCAAAAAAAGTCCGAAGAGGAAAAAAAGAAGGAAGAACAAAGAATTTTTCAATTGCAGGAGCAGGACGCCAGAGCAGCTGCGCTAAACCCTGTGAAACCAAAAACTGCCAAAGGACCGGGAAGCGCGTTTGCTGCCAGATCGACGAAATCACAGACGGAATTTTCGAAGAATGTAACGCAATAATAGAGTTGTTAGTTATGGGTTATTAGTTGTTAGTTTAGGAAATAGGCGTTAGTTATTGGGAAGAGAATACTTTTCATTTTCCTAACAACTAATGCCTTAACCAATAACTAATAACCAACAACCAATAACCATTTATGAACTGGGAATTTTTTGAACGTATAGGTTTAGTTTTAATGTTACTGGGATTTGGCATTGTAGGTTGGTTGCAGTGGGGGAGCGTCAGTCAAAATGCGGAAGTTCTGCGGCGTTTAGCTTTGGTAGAGCAAAGATTGGATAGCGTGATAAAGAGCTCATTAACCGTTAATCGTGAACCGCTAACAGTAACAGACAAATGTGATGAGGAGTGTGTTAAACGATTAGTTAGCGATGCAATAGCAACGATTTCCGGAATATCACAGCCGGCTAAGCAACAGGTAATTGAAAGGGTGGTGGAAAAAGTCCAGACTGTTTCCGGCAGTTCGGCTAAAACTCAATACGTATCTTTGGGAGGCGGAGAGACGACTTCGTCGGAATGGGTGACATTGCCCGGAGCTGAAGTCACTTTTAATATTAGCGACTTCGGGAAAATATCCGCGGTATATTTCGAGGCTCAACTGCAAAGCGGATCGGGGAAAGTATTTGCCAGACTTTATGTTAAAGACAGCGGCGCGGTTCCTGATTCGGAAATTTTACATGTAGCCGGCGACGCCAAGTTAATAAGCAGGCAAGTCAATATTTCAGGCGGCGGGAAGACTATCGGGGTTCAGTTAAAAAGCGAAATCCAACAGCCGGTGAAAGTGTTGAGCAGCAGACTAAGAATAGACACTAAATAAGGCGTGAGTTATTAGTTATTTGTTATTAGTCCAAACGTCTAATTCCTAAATCCTAAACCAATAACCAACAACTAACAACCAATAACCATATTTTTCATTCCTGTGTTACAATATCTCTATGCCTAAAGTAAAAAAAACTGTAAAGAAAGTCGTTAAAACTGAAATTAAGCCAGCCGAGCTCCGCGGATACGACTTAGTGGTGGTTATTTCTTCCAAAGTGAAGTCGGAAAAAAGAGCTGATGCCGTAGCTGTAATTAAGCAAATGATTGAAAAATTGGGAGGCCAATTGAAGAAAACGAATGAAATGGGATTGAAAGATTTAGCTTATCCGATTGCCGGAGAGCAAAGCGGTTGGTATGTTGATTTAGAAATCGGACTAGATCCTCAAACCGGTATTAAGCTTGAGGAGCAAATGAATCAAAGTAAAAACGTTTTAAGGCATTTATTAATTAAAAAATAATGAGTTCCAGAAGTTTAAATAAAGTATTATTAATTGGAAATCTTACCGTTGATCCGGAATTGCGTTATACGCCTCAAGGAACGGCTGTGGCCACTTTTAGCGTTGCCACAAACCGTAATTGGACTGATCAGTCCGGACAACCCCAAGAAGCTGTTGAATTTACCAGATGCGTGGCTTGGGCGAAATTGGCTGAAGTCTGCTCTCAAATTCTCAAAAAAGGTAAAAAAGTTTACGTCGAAGGCCGGTTGCAAACCCGGGAATGGGAAGCTCAAGATAAAACCAAGCGCCGGACAACGGAAGTTATAATTGAAAGTATGATTGCTTTAAGTCCGGCCGGCGCTCCGGCATCGGCAGGAGCAGTTGTCGCCCCGGTCCCGTCTGCTCCAAAACAGTCAAAGAAAAAAGAGATAAAACCAGAGGCCGAAGAAGAATCAGTGGCGGCGGAAGATATTCCATTTTAATTATTTATTTTATTATGATGAAACGACAAAGACGGCCTGCCAGAAAAATTAAGGTTACAGAACCTTGTCCGTATTGTCAGGGGAAATTTGAACCAAATTATAAGGATATTTCCACTTTGGAAAGGTTAACTTCCGACAGAGGCAAAATTTTGGGCAAAGACAAAACCGGAGTTTGCCGGAAACATCAAGCTAGACTTTCTACTGCCGTTAAGAAAGCCAGACACCTGGCCTTGATGCCTTTTACACCGACTGCATAGTGACTCTGCAAAAGCTCCGTAATACCATTTATACCTCTTGTTTTCTGCTTTTAGCGGGCGGAATCGGCTATTGGTTTGGCCAAAGGGAAATAGCGGTTAAATGGCAATCTTTTAAGCCGGAGGTTTTAGTCGTCAATAGAGCAGTCCCTCCTGAAAATAAAGATTTAAACTTCAATTTATTTTGGGAGGTGTGGAATAAACTGGAAAAAGAATATCTTGACGAAGGATCAATCGATAAACAAAAGATGTTCTACGGGGCCATATCCGGTATGACTTCAGCTTTAGGCGACCCTTATACAGTATTTTTGCCTCCCAAGAAACAGGAAGAATCCAGAGAAGAGCTGGCAGGGGAATTCGGCGGAGTCGGTATTCAGCTTGGATTTAAAGATGAAAGATTGGTGGTAATTGCTCCATTGGACGACACTCCGGCAAAATTAGCAGGTATCGTAGCCGGAGATTTTATTTTAAGGATTAAAGACGAGAAAAAGGGGATTGATCGGGAAACGGATGGAATAACTTTGCCGGAAGCGGTGGATATTATCCGCGGCCCGAAAGGCGAACCGGTGATTTTGACGATTGGCAGAGAAAATCAAAAGCCGTTTGAAATTTCTCTTAAACGGGATACGATTTTGGTAAAAAGTGTGGATGTTGAATTTGCCGATTGGCCATTAGACGGTGATAAATCAACAGAGAAGAAAACGATCGCGGTTGTAAGAATGTCGCGTTTTGGGGATCGGACTGTTTCGGAATGGAACAGCGCGGTAGATAAAATTATCAAAACCGCTAATGAGAAAAAAAATAATTTCGGCGGGTTAGTTTTAGATGTTAGGAATAATCCTGGCGGTTATTTGGAAGCAGCGATTGCAATCTCGTCAGAATTTTTCCGTGATGGTACTGTGGTGGAACAAAAAGGAAAGCAGGCTTCACAGCCATACAACGTGACCAAAAAAGGCCGGTTGGCAGATATTCCGGTAGCTGTTTTGATAAATAAAGGCAGCGCTTCAGCTTCGGAAATTGTGGCCGGGGCGATTCAGGCCAGAGGGCGGGGGAAATTGGTCGGAGTCAATTCTTTCGGCAAGGGTACGGTTCAGGATGCGATGGAATTGAGCGGGGGAGCGGGCTTGCATATTACAACTGCCAGATGGTTATTGCCGAACGGAAATTGGATTCATGACGAGGGCTTGAAACCTGATATTCAAATAGATTATGATCAGGATGTCAGCAAAGATCAGAAATGGGATAATCAAATGAAAAAGGCAATGGAAGTATTGGTAAACGGTATAGGGTAAAGGGTAAAGGGTAAAGAGTAAAATAACTGATTCATGAAAAAGTTTTTTGTCGGGTTCGCTATAGGTGTTCTTGTCGTCGTTTCTGTTGTCGGCGGCGCTTTGGCGGATCGACTTTATAATCTACCTTTTATTTCAAAGTTTGTATCAGGGAGAGTAGGTTCTCCGGAGAAAATACTGGAACAAAAAGTTCTTAACGAAGAATCTGTAGTAGTTGATATTGCTGAAAAATCCAGTCCTTCAGTGGTTACAGTTTCTATTACGGCAGAGAGACAGGCTGCACAGCCATTCTTTAATGATCCGTTTGGATTATTTGGTTTTAATACGTCTCCGGGAAAGAAAGAACAAATTAAACAGGACATAGGGACAGGTTTTGTAATTGATAGCGGGTTAGTGGTGACGAATAAACATGTGGTTGCCAGTACAGGCGGTAAATATAGGGTAATTACCAAGGACGATAAAGAATTTCAAGTCAATAAAATTTACCGCGATCCAACCAACGATATAGCCATACTCAAGGTTGACGGCATGTCAGCTCCGGCAGTCCGTTTGGGAGACTCGGGAAATCTTAAAGTAGGCCAGTTCGTGATAGCAATAGGGACGGCTTTAGGCGAGTTTAGACATACTGTAACCACAGGCGTAATTTCCGGATTGGGGCGGGGAATTCAAGCAGGGGATCCTTTTGGTGGGAATGCAGAGCAATTGGATAATGTAATTCAAACCGACGCTGCCATCAACCCCGGTAATTCCGGCGGACCGCTTTTAAATAGTCTGGGCGAGGTTATAGGTATCAATGTTGCGGTGGCTCAAGGCAGCCAGAACATAGGTTTTGCCTTGCCCATAAATTCGGTTAAGGAAGTAGTTGACAGTTTCCAAAAAACCGGTCAGTTCGAAAGGCCATTTTTGGGAGTTAGATACAGAATGATCTCGCAAAAGACAGCATTATTAAATGACGTTCCCCAAGGGGCATATGTTGAAGATGTAATACCGGATTCTCCAGCCGACAAAGGCGGAATTTTAAGTGGAGATATTATCACTAAAATTGGCGGGAGCAAAATTGACGGTAAGGACGACTCCGGATTGGCAAAAGAGATAGCTAAAAGAAAAGTGGGTGAGACGGTTGAAATGGAAATATGGCGAGAAGGAGAAATTAAGAATTTAAAGGTGATTCTTCAGCAGACTGAACAGTAATCCCCGGAATTTCCCTTTGGCAGGTTTGGATAATATCTCCGATGTTTCCTTCTAAGATTGAGTCTAAATTATGCCATGATTTATTGATTCTGTGATCGGTTACCCTGTTTTGCGGAAAATTGTATGTCCGGATTTTTTCGGCCCGCATGCCGCGGCCAATAGCGGCAATCCGCTGCTGCCCCAAAGTTTTTAAAGTTTTTTCCTGTTCCATTTCCCACAGCTTGGACCTTAAAAGTTCAAGGGCAATGGATTTGTTTTGTTGTTGAGTTCTTTCTTGCCTGACGGAAGTCACTAGACCGCTAGGAATGTGGGTTAGCCTGACCGCAGTACTGACCTTATTTACATTCTGGCCTCCGGGACCGCCTGAACGGGAAAAGGCCCAAGACAATTCGTTATCGTTTATGGAAACTTCAGATGAAGTAATTTCCGGTAAAACTGCGACGGAAGCAGTTGAAGTATGGATCCGGTCATGAGCTTCAGTTTTGGGTATCCGTTGTACTCTGTGGACGCCGGATTCATAGCGGAAGATGCCATACGGGCCTGCCTGGAAAGGACGGTCCTCTCCAGGAGAGGACCGTCCTTTATAAACACCCGAAATTTTTATAACTCCTTCGTCAATTAAATCCGCCTTGAGTTTTATGGTCTCACAATACCGCAAATACATCCTCATTAAATCTCCGACCCAGATTTTGGCTTCATCGCCTCCGGCCCCGGGGCGAAATTCCATGGTAGCCGCCCGGTCGGTTATAGATGCTTGCGAACTGGTTTCAGTATTTTTATTAACAGCGGTTTGAGAGCTTAGAGATGACTCTAATAGTTTTTTTTGATCCTCTAGCTTGGCGATTTCATCTTTTACCAGTAAAGATAAATCAGGGTCAAGCAAAAGTTCCCGGTTACGGTTAATTTCGTCATTAATTCTTAAGATCTCGTCTTGAAGGGACAAAAAATTGAGTACAAAAATGTACAATAATGTACAAAAAAGTAAAAAGGGGATTGATCTAAAATCTTCTTCTTATACTTTCTTGTACTTTCTTTTACTTTCTTGTACTTTTAGATTTAGTTTCGGTCAGCATTTCTTTTAGGGTTTTTTGAGCCATATTTGAACCGAAAGCTGTTTTCTTGGGTTTTTTCTTATAAGTGGAGGAAGCGGCCATTTTGGCCTGAAATTTTTCGACTCTCCCTTGAGCATCAACGAATTTCATTTGACCTGTGTAAAAAGGGTGACAGGCCGAACAAACATCAGTTAAAATTGAAGGTTTGGTAGAGCCGGTGACAAACTTATTGCCGCAGGCGCAGGTTACTACTGCTTGAGGATAATATTGTGGATGTATGCCTGTTTTCATTTTCTCTCCTGACAATTCCTAAAGTTATTATACCAGTTGCCGCCAGAAAGACCAGACTTAAAGGTTCTTTAAGAAAGAATATGGAAACAGGTATGCCAAATAAAGCCTGCAGGTAAAAGAACCGGGAGGCAGTTAAAGGTTTAATCAATTTGGTTGCGGCTTCAAATGTAATAAAACCCATGACAGACGAGATTAACGACAAGTACAAAATTCCGTATAACAGAATTCTAGGGTTTACGGTAAATGATAAGGGCGCCAGAATATAGTTTGGATTCATAAAATAAACTATTGGGGTGAGAGCCATGGTTCCGCCAAGAAATGCCAATGCTATTTGGGTGACAGGGGAGTTGCGCTGAATATTTTTAGCGTACTTAATTTTAGATAGCCAGGTATAAACGGCCCATGCCGCCCCGGCTGATAAGACTAATAAATTTCCAGTAAAGCGGGAATAATCTGCTGAACCATTTTCCAACAGCGGCTCAAAAACGACGGCGGCAAGTCCGGCGAACACTCCTATGGTAGCGAAAGAAACTTTATTATCCTGACGGTTAAACCAGTTCAAAATAACGGAGGTGATTAAAGGATTTAAAGACATAATTAATACTGCCCGGTTGGCATAAGTTAGATTCATTCCCAGATAAAGCAAGGTTAAAGAGGCGATGGGTCCGGATAATCCTAAAAATGTAATCAGGACCGTTCTTCGTAATGACAAATATTCACCGGATGTTTTCCACCCATAAAATGCTAGAGGAACAAAAACTAAAGAGGCAATGGTCAATCTGTACCAAAGCAGGGGAAGCGGAGGCAGAAATTGCAGCAACGCTTTTATGACAGGGAAACTTATTCCCCAAATTAGACTGGTAAGAAAGAGCAATTTGAAAGACTTATTATTATCGTTTATAAACATTATTTATATACTTTAATTGTATTCCTGTCAGCCAATACACAACCAGTGTGCTTGGAACAATTTACTTCTTTTCGCCTGTTATTACTCCGACGAATATTAGGATTATCCCTAAAACTGTAAGCGGAGTCAGGCTTTCTCGGAGAAATATCAAGCTTACCGGTATTGCCGCTAGGGGTTGCAAATACGTAAATAAAGAGGCTTCTGAAATCTCGATTAAACTCTGTCCTGCCAGATAAGTGGTGGCTCCGATAACTGATCCGAAAATTGCCATGTAGGTTACTGCCAGGAAAATCTGTGGTTGCACAATTTCAGCGCTTAAAGCCAGCAGGGGATTGCCGGACGGCAGCGATAGAATCAAAAATGTAATTGTTCCCACCCAAAAGCTTATGATAGTAACGGCAATTTTGGAATATTTACGATAAGTTTTTTTAGCCAAAACCAGATAAACGGCCCAAATGATATTTTGAAACAATATCAATGAATTTCCCCAAAAGTGACCGGATGAATATTTCCCGTTATTTGCCAAAGGTCCGGCGGTAATAATAAATGTTCCCAGCAGAGCTAAAATTAGGCCACGCCATTCTCTCTTAGTCTCTTTCTCTTTCAATATTAAAACTCCGGTTATAACCACAAATAAAGGCGAGACGGAAGCGATTAGCGAGGCTTCTATTGCTGAAGTGAATTTAAGGGAATAATATAAAAGCCATAAGATTAAAGTTGTTCCGGTAAGCTCTACAGAAATGATTTTAGCGACGTTTTTCAAATTTAATTTCCATTTTTTCCAGTTTAGAACTAAAAAGGGAAAAGTGAGGAGAGCGGCCAGTAAAAACCGATAAAAAAGAAATCTTTCCGGACTGGTAAACGATAAGGCCGGTTTAACAATCGGGATAGCCAATCCCCAGACAATGGTGTTGACAATTAGCAATGTATAGGCAAGTTTGCGTTTAGGGGACATGGGCAGGGAGTTCTTTAATTGTAATTGTCTGTTGTGTCTTTTCTTTCATATTCTTTAGCGTTACGATGCCCTTAGCTATTTCTTCCGGCCCTATGATGACTACGTAGGGAATTCTTTTTTTGTCGGCATATTTTAATTGTTTATCAAGTTTGGCGGAAGGATTGGTATAAATCTCAGCGTTGATTCCCTGATCTCTGATTTGAGCTGCGGCGGAAACAGAGTTGAGCTGAAGTTCCGGAGAAAATACGGTAATCAATGTTTTGGCGGCTGAATAGATATCTGGAATAAGACCAAACTGCTCCGCGGCTTCAAGGGTTCTGTCAAAACCTAATCCGAATCCGGTCCCGGGAATTTTTACGCCGGAAACGTTTTCGACTAATTTGTCAAATCTTTCTCCGCCCAGAACGGACCCTGATTCAAAACCGGGAATTACAATTTCCCAAATCGGACCGGTGGAGTAGGAGAAGGAGCGGGCAATCGTCGGCTCGAAAGCGTACCAAGATTTATCAAATCCATAATTTTCAAGTGATTTTAAAATTATATTAATTGTTTCATCCGGTTTTAGGTTTAACATTAAATCCAGATAGCCCTTGGCAGCATTTTCGGCAATCCCTTTGTTTTTCATTTCCGAGATGACGCCTTCTTCGCCGATTTTCTTTAATTTATCAATAGCGGCAATGGCCGGATAAGGCAAATCTTTGACCAATTCACGGTTATTGATTAATGCCTTGACTTGTTTGAATCCTAACCGGCGGTAAATATCCAATGACAAAGCAATGACTTCGGCGTCGGCAAAAGGGGAGTCGTCGCCAAAAATATCGGCGTCGCATTGCAAAAATTCGCGGTAGCGGCCTTTTTGAGGTTTTTCAGCCCTGAATGCCGGTTGGATTTGATACCGTTTGAAAGGCATTGCCAACTGTTGGTAGTTTTGGCCGACTACTCTGCAGGTCGGGACGGTCTGGTCATAGCGCAAAGCCACTTTTCTGCCGCCCTGATCTTCAAATTTAAAGAACAATTTTTCATCTTCTCCGACCTGGCCTTCAAATAATTCCAATGGCTCCAGCGTCGGCGTTTCCAGCGGTTCAAAACCCCAGGATTCGCAAACCAATCTGATTTTTTCTTTTAGCCATTGGCGTTTAGAAGCTTCCTTTGGCAGAAAATCCCGGAAGCCTTTAAGAAGTTGTGGAGTATTTGTCATATTAAACCTCAATTCTGACCATTAATTTTCCGCCTAAAGCAGCGGCAATGCGCTGTAAAAATGACATTGAGGGCTTGGAAGATCCGGTTTCCAGTCGAGAAATGCTGGCTTGATTTGTTTTGGCCAATTTGGCAATTTCTGATTGCGTCATTCTTTTTTTAATCCTAGCTGCGATTAAACTGCGGGCAAGCTGATACTCCGGTTCCAATTTAGCCGCAGCATCTCTAAATTTTTTATCTTTCAGAAGTTCTTTTTCCAGTTGTTCAAGAGTTATGTTTTTCATATATGTCAAATATAACATAATACTAACCTAAGTCAATAGCGATATTCGGCTTTGGGCAAGGCTTATCTCTTTGTTTGGCGTTTTTTGAGACTTTTTGACAAAAGAATTAAGGATAATAAAAGCATTCTGACGTTGAGTATAGAGAAACCGGAGAGGACTTTTTCCTGAAGTTCTTAACTCAAAGATATTCTTGTACCCGGTTAACTTTTTAGAATAAGGCTGCCTAAGCTGTGGGCCGAATTCTCTAAGTTGGCCTAAGACGTTACGCGCTTTAGCTTGCGATTCGGAAGGTAATTGCTTAATAAAATCTACAATTGGCGATTTTCCCGACTGATTAGTAAAAAACTCAACTTTCCACATAATTTTTCAGTGCGGTCAGGATTTGGCTTTTTGTCAGTTGGTCGCTTTCTTCATACGACCGGCAGGAAACGTCTTCTTTACACCGTCCGCAAACCTTATCGTCAAAATATAAATACTGAATGTTAACTGTTTTCATGATTATTCCATTTTATCAGGTCGCAGAAATTTCTGCGCCAGTTGACTGGCTAGAGAAACTCTCTGCCGCTCTGTATCGAGACCGGTTCGATTGGAAAGAATAATCACAGTCAGTTTTTGCGCCGGGATTTTAAAGATAATATTTCTGAATCCGACCCATGCGCCGTCTTGATAAACAATTTTGTCACCATTGAATTCTCCCATCAGCCAACTAAAACCGGCTTTGCCGAAATTTCCGCCTGTTAATTTCGCCGGTCTCATCGCTTCCGCCAAACTTCTCCGGCTAACCAGAATTTCTTCTTTCCACGCCAGATTCCATTTAATCATATCTTCAAGGCTCGAATAAACGCCTTCGTCCCCAACAATATAATTCAACGGGTCATAATCAAAATTCTCATAACCTTCTCTGTCATTGCGAGCCCCGCTTCTGGCGGGGCGCAGCAATCTCATTCTCTTATAGCCCAATGCTCTATTTTTAATTTTCGGTTTTGTTTGGTCAAGAACATCGGAGCTATTCATTGTCAGCGACGAAAAAATATTCCGGTTCAAGAAATCCCGATATGAAACCCCTGAAACTTTTTCAATAATCAGCGCCAACAGCACATATCCGGCGTCAGAATATTGATACCGGCTTCCCGGAGAAAATAGGGGAGCGGGTTGATTTTTCAAAACCTTCAGCGCGTCATAAATCGTCGGTTCCGAATTTCCCCCGTCATTGCGAGGATCCCGAGCGTAGTCGAGGGAGACGTGGCAATCTAAATCTAAAGACGAGATTGCCACGCTTCGCCAGTCAGACGGACTCGCCCGCAATGACTTTTGAAACAAGCTCATCAATTTATACAGCGGTTTTTCGTGATCGGGAATCCCGGCAGTATGTGTTAGTAATTGCCTGACCGTAACTTTATTGCCATACCCCGGATAATTTGGGAAGAAATCCATTAGTTTATTTTTCAGACTCAATTTTTTTCGTTCCACCAAAATCATTACCGCCATCGCCGTAAACTGCTTTGACAGCGATGCCAGCCGAAACGCGGTTTTAGCCGTAATCGATACTTTATTGTCCAAATCCGCCAAACCGGCGGTTTTCGTCAAAACTGTTTTACCGTCTTTAACCACCGCCATCGCATACCCCGGAGAATTTTCAGAATTAGTTGTCGCCATAAGTTTTTTTTAATCATTTTCCGATTTGTAGTATTCAGCCATTTCTTTGTCTGAAACAGGAGTGAGAATTGAAAGGTTTCCTTTTGCTCCCCGCAGCGCCATTTTTGAAACACGAAGTTCTTCGAAGTTTATAACCACAACGCCGCGGTTGCCGGACTTTTTAATATCTGACATTGCTGCTCCTTCGCCCCAATACATCCCGTAGTAACGGATTCTCTTAGGGGCGATTTTCTCCGGGTTTACTTCGATTCCGAATCGGCCAAAATACTCAACCCCATTGTCTACAGCCTCTTGTGTTATGCGATTGACATCATTGCTTTCCCAAATTCGTTGTTCGCCTTCTTTGGAATATTCCTCCGGTTCTTTCGCGACCCCCCGGCTTTTTAAATATTCATCCCAACGCATTGTTTTGATCGTTACGTTACCCGGAAATTCTGTTCCCTGAAGTTTTTTACTTAATTCGGATACCGCATTATTAACAACTTGCTCGCGTTCTGCCCTGGATTGCAGATAGTTCCACATAGATTCATAAGTGGCTTCGCTGCTGGGGATCATCGGAATTATTGTGGGATTTCCAATCGCGGAAAGTTTTTCTGCAACCTGTTTGAGTCGCGGTAGGAAATAAAGGACTATAGACGATTCAAGATTATCGGTGATTCGGCACGGCGGATAACCGCCTTGCGGCTCTTGTTGCCATTCAAATCCCAAGCAATTCCAGACGATGAAGTCTGTTGGTTTTCCTTTAGAAAATTGATCGAGATCGTCAATCAAAAATTTTTCGCTCTGCAGTTTTTCATCTTGCTCAAGAACCCAACGCCGCCGCCGCTGGCTTTTAAACCAATTAATTGCATCTGCGATATCATCATTAGCCAGATCCTCTTCTGTTTCTGTCTGTCCGTTTAATGCCCGTTTGATAATTTCTTTTGAGTAACGCAGTCCCGTCTGTTGCCGAATCTTTTTTACAGCTTCTTTATACGAGTCTCTGTCGTTTAGTCTAGCGATAATGGTTTGGGCAGAGAATCCGTCCTGCTCTAGTTGACTAAGAAATGTTGGCGCAATTTGTTCTATATTTATTTTCATATGACAAGAGATATATTTTTCTTCAGAATTTTTATCGGACCGCCGATTTCAGCATAGTTGGGAACACCGTTTTTCAATTTAATAAGAACCTTTAATAGCTTTCCGGATGGTTGAAGGATGGAGATTTTTGTCTTGGATTTATTTTCGGCCTTAACGGTTTTGGCTAGAGCAACAGCCGTGGTTCCGCTGGCGCAGGCGGTTTCATAAAAAAGCGTTTTGATATCGCGGACCCAAACAACAGGGTCAATCTTCAATCTATTATTTTTGCGCGAGACAAACATGACTCCGGCGGCCGGAACGGCCTGCGTTAAACGGAGTTTTTCGAGAATTTTATATCCCTGGAGCTTGATTTCTTCTCTAGAATTAGTTTTTAAAGGCTGATAAGAAATTATTTGGGTGATACCTTCGAGAGCCACAATGAAGGTAATCACCGGCCTCCCTGACGCAATCACGGTTTTTGAAAATGGGCATTTGAGCCCAAACCATACCCTGTTTGTCTATCCGTGACCTTAGGATTTGTTTAGTTCCCGAAATTAAAACATCGGTTTTCCCAGGTTTCCCTTTTAGGGTTAAAAAAGCCGCGCATCTGGTAGCGTTGCCGCAAAATTCTCCTCCGGCCATTACCAAACGGGTCGGGGAGTAATCAATAAATCCAACCTGTTCAACTTTGGGAAATTTGGCCAAGATCTTATCGTTAATAATTTTTCTTTCAACATTAGGTCGATTAGCTCCTTCGACCAAAGCGGTAATATTTCCGCCGGGATTGAGAATGGTAATTTTGATTTTATTATTCATAGTTTCTCCATTAAAAAACCTCGCTTTTTAGCGGGGTATCACCCAAAACTTCAACACTTGCTCGTGGTGGAGTTTTAGGTTGGCAGCAAATAATGGTCAGTAACTCTTCGTTTCATCATGTTAATACGTTAATATATCACTTTTGAAAATCTTGTCAATGATCAATTTGGCTTTAGAAATCATGTAGATTGACAATGCTATAGCAGTCTAAATTTACAACTTTCTTTTTCTGGTGCCAAACAAGCGAGAAAGAATGTCTTGAGATCCCCCCATTCCCTGATCCAGCCAGTGGGCGACACGGGTGACGGTCGTGGTGGAGCCGCCGGTTTTCTTGGCGATTTCTTTATAAGATAAATTTGTAGTCCACAGTAATTTTGCCATTTGCCAGCGTTCCGAAGCAGCGT
>JACRNH010000022.1 GCA_016219325.1 Candidatus Collierbacteria bacterium | reverse complement strand
CTTGATTAACCCAGATGGCGATCAGTTCCCGTTCATTACCATTAATGTGTTGATACATGCTGTTCACCTCCTTTCCTTTAAAGAGGAGAGAAACAGCTATTTTACATCAGGGGTGGTGCACTTCCATTTAGAACTCGTGTTAAAGATAGTTTGATAAAATACATTTACATTGTTGATAAAGGCTGTGATGGAGAAAAAGTAGATTTTTAAAAGTGTTCACCAGAGATTCCGCGGCAGGTGAAAGCGGAACGAATTTAGAAATCGAATTACCCTCTTGAGCTGCAGGCTTGAAAAAGTCTCGCCGGACGCGACCGTTACATCGCTAGAATGTGACACATAAGAAACTGAGCATTCGAACAAATGAGTCCCGCCAAAGGCGGGAGAATCAAGGTTGGTAACGCGTGGTTTTTATGATAAGCCCCGCCCTTGTTTCCCTACTAAAATTAGTGGGGGAATGAAGGCGGGGTTTTTGCTGAGGTGCCGGAGTTTGGTCAATCGGAACTGTCTGTAGAACAGTTACTCATTTTGAGTTTCGGGGGTTCAAATCCCTCCCTCAGCACTTATGAATAAATCAATAGTTATACCGAAATCAGTTTTACTGCTAAACCCTTTAATTTGGAGCGGGCAGGGGAATCTTATGATCAATTTTTCTCATCCTAACATATTCATCGGCACCGGCGTGGCTACAAAAAATAAATTATCAGTAGCAATCCCTTTTGATTCTCTTGGATTTCTGTTAAGCGCCGAATTTATCAGGCAACAAATCCCTGGCTCACATGTATTTTTGCTGATTGCGGATCAACACGCTTGGTTGGCAAACGGAATTTCAAAAACAGAAGTAAGAAAAATTGCCTCCAAACAAGAAAAAATCTTCCGCCAGATAACTTCTAAGTTTAAACTATCCAACTGGCATATCTCAAAAGCGTCAGGGCTGTTCCCTCATGCGATACCAGACACTTACGAGAAACTGGAGACAAGAGATGTTAGCCATTTCTTCCATCATCGTAAAACCGGAGTTAAAATCGGCTGGATGTTTTCGGCTAAAGAAAATCAGCATCAAACCGACGAGGCTCATTTTGACTGTAATTTTGATTTTAATATTAAATCAATATTCACTAAACCAGGAGTAACGCTTGATCCGTCTAAACCGCTGGAAAGCCCATATATTTGTTCGAATCCGTCAAAAAGGATTTTGTTGACTAAAAACGAAAACTTGACCAATAAACTTGACTCTGGTTCGACTTCAGAGAATCAGCGTCAAGCAGTGCAAAACCAGTTGAAACGTATTACAATGTTGTTTGAGCGGGTAGTCGAACCGCTGCCCGATAAGACATCTGTTGAGAAAAAGGTTAAAATAATCCTTGATAAAATCTTTAATTAATTATGAGTACCATAGACGAGCTTTTTACCAGACGGACTGAAAAAATTCTTCCTTCGCAAAAAGGATTTAAAGAATTGCTGGAAAAAAGAAAAATCAGTCTCTATTTTGGGGTTGATCCGACTGCTACCAAATTGCATTTAGGACATACTATCGGAATTAGAAAACTTCAGGAATTCGCCGACTTAGGCCATCATGCCATACTTCTCTTTGGTACCGGAACTGTCTTGGTTGGCGACCCGTCACTTAGAGCTGAAGCCAGAAAACCGATAACTCAAGAAGAAATTGAAAATAATATTTCCAGCTGGAAAAAACAGGTTTCTTCAATCGTTGATTTCGAAAAAGTTACTATCAAAAAGAACGGAGATTGGCTTCTTAAGTTGACGTACAAAGATATCATCGAAATTGCTTCTAATATTTCTGCTGTTCAGCTCTTCAAGCGAGAATCTTTTCAGCGAAGAATTGAGCGGGGAGATACGGTGTGGTATCACGAGACGATGTATCCGTTGCTGCAGGGTTATGATTCGGTGGCGATGGACGTGGATCTGGAGATTGGCGGCACCGATCAGGAGTTTAATATGCTGGTGGGGAGAGAACTGATGAAAAAAATGAAAGGTAAGGAAAAATTTGTATTGACTACTCCGATGATTCTTGGTACAGATGGTAAGCAAATGAGCAAAACCAGTGGTAATTGCATTTGGCTGACGGACTCAGCCGAAGACATGTTTGGAAAATTAATGAGCATTCCGGACGAACAAATTATTCCCTATATGGAGCTGGTTTCTGATATTCCACTGGCAAGAATCGGACAAATAAAATCCGACATTTATTCCGGTAAACTTCACCCTATGGACGCTAAAAAAGAATTAAGTCTTGATGTTGTTTCCCAGTTTCACGGAAAAAATCAAGCTGAATCCGCCAAAATTAATTTCAAAAAAACAATTCAGGCCGGAGAAATTCCTGAGGAAATTCCGGTTTTCAAACTTTCTTCTCTACCAAAAAACTCCACCATCATAGATTTATTGGAAAAATCTAAATCGGTAGCCAGCAGGGGAGAGGCCAGGAGATTAATCGAGCAGGGAGGGGTTTGGATAGATCAATTTCAGATTTCAGATTTCAGATTTCAGATTTCAAAACTAAAATCAGGGAGTATAATTAAAATCGGCAAACGAAAATGGCTAAAGCTTGAAAAATAAAATGTTTTATAACATTTTATATATTGGGCATTTAAACAAATATGCAATTAACTAAAAGACAGCGGGGAGTTTGGACAGTTATTACGATTATCGCTTCTTTGGCAATTTTGGCCACGTCATTGCTTCCATTGTTTTCGGCCCTTAAATAATAATGACAATTAGGCTGACCGATTCCGTTAAAAACATTATTCATCCTTCGGTCCAAAGCCGGTATCTAAAACTTCTTGAAAAGATCGGGGTCAAAACCCTTGATGATTTAATTAATCATTATCCGGTCCGTTACGAAGACTATTCGTTGATTTCTGAAATAAAAAAACTTCAACCGGGAGGAAAAGTTACCGTCATCGGCAAAATATCTTCTTTTTCCCACAAATTTACCAAAAAGAGGGGATTCACTATTCAACAGGCAGAACTCGATGATGGCACCGGTAAATTAAAGATCATTTGGTTTAATCAGTTATTCCTCAAAAACATAATTTCCTCCGGAATAAATTTATCCGTCGCCGGAATTGCAGAAGTGCAAGGAAAATCATTGGTTCTTCAAAACCCGGAATTTGAAATTGTTAAATCAGATTTGTTAATATTCCCTTACGATCGTAAGAAAGTATTAACAAATGAATTAATCCACACCGGCCGCCTGGTTCCGGTTTATCCCGAGACTAAAGGCCTGACCTCTAAATGGCTACGGAACAAAATTATTGGAATTCTAGATACCCCAATTCAAGAATGGCTGCCGCCGCAAATTCTCGCCTCCAAATCATTGCTCGACATTAAAACAGCCTTAAAAGAAATTCATTTCCCCTCATCAGAAGAACTTTTGGCAAAAGCCAAAACCAGGTTGGAATTTGACGAAATTTTTAAATTTCAAATCAGTGGTTTGATCAGAAAAAAACAATCGGATAAGAAAATGGCTGTCGCAATTCCCGTTAACCAGCCGGCAATTAATGAATTTATTTCTTCTTTACCGTTTAAATTAACATCCGGACAAATCACGGCAATAGACCAAATTCTTTCTGATATGAACAAGCTTCGTCCGATGAACCGTTTATTGCAGGGCGACGTCGGTTCAGGAAAAACGGTGGTTGCCGCTGCCGCAGCATTTTCTGCCATCAAAGCCGGATTTCAGGTTGCCTTCATGGTCCCTACCCAAGTCTTAGCCGACCAACACGCTGAGACTCTGCGAGCGCTCTTTAAGTCATACGATATTCAAGTAACATTATTAACCGGCGCGCTCGCAAACTCAAAATTCAAAATTCAAAGTTCAAAACCCTATCCGGATTTGATTATCGGTACTCAGGCACTGATCCATAACCGGGCAAATAAATTAATTGATAAAAATAAACTCGCGCTTGTGGTTATCGATGAACAGCACCGCTTTGGAGTCGAACAAAGAGGAAAATTAATTGATGGAGAACCAGCGCCTCACGTTCTGTCTATGACCGCCACCCCGATTCCCAGAACAGTAGCGCTAACGCTTTATTCAGATCTGGATATTACGACTTTAATTGATATGCCAGACGGAAGAATACCGATAAAAACCTGGGTTGTTCCGGAAACCAAAAGATCTGCTTCTTATCATTGGATCAGCGATCAGGTTAAACAAGGTTCGCAAGTTTTTATAATTTGCCCTTTCGTAGAAAACTCCGAGCTTGAAACTTTAAAATCAATCAGAGCTGTGACAACAGAATTTGAAAAATTAAAAGATACTTTTAGAGGATTAAAATTAAGTTTAGTACATGGACGTTTGAGACCAAAAGTCAAAACCCAAATTTTATCGGATATGAAAGCCGGTAAAATTGACATTCTGGTAGCTACTCCTGTGGTTGAAGTCGGGGTTGATATTCCCGGAGCTAAAATCATCGTAATTGAGGGCGCCGAAAGATTTGGCTTCGCTCAATTACATCAATTACGGGGCAGAGTAGGCAGAAATAATTCTCAATCATACTGCCTATTATTCTCCAGCGATAATTTCTGGAACAACAGATTAAAAGCCATGGAAAAAATATCTGACGGTTTTCATCTGGCTGAAATGGATTTAAAAATGCGCGGACCAGGAGGAATGTGGACGACTCTTCAACACGGGTGGCCGGAATTCGAAATCGCCGATATTACAAACGTAAATAAAGTCCTTGAAGTCCGCCGAATAGCTGAAGAAATAATTAACGATATTGATAAATATCCTCAAATAAAAACCTTAATAAATTCTATGCTTGAAAAAACCATTGCTTTGAACTAAAATACACTAGAAAGTAATGAGTAGAAAGTAGAAAGTAATGTTAGAGACAGCATTACTTCTTACTCTTTACTTCTTACTCATTAACCAATGGGCGCATTATCAAAACGTAGAATCAGCACTTACCGCCGGGGAAAAAGGCGGGCCAGCCATATCGCTAAAATCCCGGCTTTAAATAAATGCCCCAAATGCGGCAACTTAAAACGTCCTCATTTTGTCTGCGGACATTGCGTCGGCGAATCAAAAAGTGAAAAGTAAAAACGATAAACGCCACTTAAAAAGGAAACTGCTGATAGAAGAATTTTTTTCAGGCACTTTCCGTAAATTAGACAATCCATCACCCGAAGCTAAAAAAATCCTGAAACACAAAAGGATAATTGATTCGTTAATGGTGGAAGCCTCTGACGAGGGCCAGACAAAACGGATCAATAAAGTTGATAAAGCTGTGTTAACGGTAGCAATTTGGGAACTTGCAATTGAGAAGAAAACGCCGCCAAAAGTTATCATTGACGAAGCAGTTGAACTGGCAAAGGAATTCGGATCTGAATCCAGCCCTGGATTTGTAAACGGCGTCCTCGGGGCGATATTGTCCCGCGGAGCGTCCAGAGAAGCCCGATCTGGCTCTGCCAGAGGATCCGGCTCTGCCGGAATGATATAACAATATGAATCTACCATCGTTTAAAAATCCATCCTTATTAAAACAGGCTTTAACCCATAGAAGCGCTGTCAATGAAGGCCGAGGGAATTCTCATAACGAAAGACTGGAATTTTTGGGAGACGCGGTTCTGGAACTGGTCGTCAGTGAATTTGTCTATTTAAAATATCCTGAATATCAAGAAGGGAAATTAACCCAATCCAGAACAGCTTTGGTCAGGACCGAAACTTTGGCCAAGCTGGCTACAGAGTTAGATATTCCCCAAAATATATTTATCTCAAAAGGCGAAAAACGCGATCTTGAAGGATATAATATATCTCTTTTAGCTGACGTTGTTGAGGCGGTAATCGGAGCCATATTCATAGACAAAGGCTTTAACGCTGCCAAAGAATTTATTTATTCCACACTTTTGGTAAATGCCGATAAGAAAATAAAATCAGCTATAAAGCTTGACTCAAAAAGTAAATATCAAGAAATAGTCCAGGCCAAAGGTTACAATTCTCCAATCTATAAAATCATTGATATTTCAGGCCCGGATCACCAAAGAATCTTCACAGCGGAAGTTATAGTTAATAGAAAGCCCATGGCTTCCGGAAAAGGCGCGAGTAAACAGGAGGCCGAACAAAAAGCAGCTAAATCGGCCTTAGAAATGGTATAATCAATACTTATGTTAAAGATCAAATTAATGCGGACAGGCAAAAAAAACCAACCGGCCTACAGATTGGTCATAGCTGAAGCTAAATCCAGGCGTGACGGGAAATGTATTGAAGTTATTGGTAACTTTCAGCCATTGGCAAATCCACCTCTGATTTCAATTGATAAACAAAGATATGATTATTGGTTAAAACAGGGCGCTCAACCCACCAGCACTGTCGGAAATTTGTATAAAAAATCATAACAATGCAAAAACTGGCATTATATATTATCAAAGAAATAATAGATCATCCTGAAGATCTAAAGGTTGAATCAAATAAAAACGATGGATTATTAACGCTTGTTGTCAAACTAAATCCTCTTGACATGGGGAAAGTTATCGGAAAAGGCGGTCGGACTATTAACGCCATCAGATCTTTGATAAAAATTTTAGCTGCCAAAACTCAAGAACGGTGCAATATAAATATTGAAACTCTTAATCAGGAAACAGTTTAGCCGCGCTGCCTTCAGTAGTTAAAGCGCCCGCCGCCTGGAGATCAAAAAACTCAAACCCCTGAAGTTCCCGCAAACTTCTTTCGTCGTCTGCTGAAATTACCGGAAGTTGTTCTGTCAATTTGCCTATAGTTTTAGGAACTGGCTGATAATGGAAGTTAAGCAGTAAATCAGCTGTATATGTTCTATCTGGAGAATTTGCCAATGACTGTCTCAAAGACAAATCAATTGATACAATTGAGACCAATGGTAACGCGCTTTCAAAACTCTCTAAAAATGAACGGATATTAGAATACGGACCTGAAATAGAGGTTTTTATTCCCAAACCATCACTTTGCCTGATAAACTCCAAACTTTCAATTCCCACTTTATGGCGGTTAATTAGAGCTGAAATTGAAGCCAGAGTTTGCCTGAACGGAGATTTTATCGGCAAAGCTTTTGCAGTTAAATCCAGTCTGGACTGCAACTCAGTTGGGTCAAGGCTTTCTAGCATTGATACTTTAGCTGCTAAAGTTGAATTAAATTCCCGCCTGTCTTTCAAAATCTGGGAATTCTCTCTCCATGAATTAAATCCAGGGACAAATCCGCCGAAAATTACTAAAAATATCAATGCTCCGATCAGAGCCGGCAGATAAGCCATCTGCATTTTAGCTGATTCATGGTAACCCGCTGAATGTATAAATTTTGGCGTCATAATAATTGCACTGTCAAGTCAATAAAGTATTGTCCCGACAATTCTCTGGAAAATCCATTTATTCTGACAAGCGAGAAAGGTTTGGTTTTAGCTACTGAAATAACTTTGGCCATAATATTAAGATTATCGGCCACATATTTAATTGACATTTCCTTACCCGAACCTTCAATTTTAGCTGATGTTAATACGGCTTCAGCAGGGAATACGCTAATAGTATTATTCAATTCTTTTTCCAAGCCGGCCCGGGAATTTAACAACTCGCCAACTTTATCCAATTGACGGGCTAATAAATAAAATTGCTGCTCTTTTTTTGAATATGCCTGAATCTTTTCTTCTAAAGTTTTGAATTTAAGATTTTCGGCGGCGATTTCCCGGGCTGTTATCAGGCTTATGGACCAAACTCCGATTGTCAGAATTAAAGAAACCAAAGTCAACACTATCAAAACCGCCTGCAAGGCCTTGAAAATAGATAACTTTTTGCTTCCAGCAACTGCGCTTTCCGGTAATAAATTAATAACGCTTTTTGTAGGCATTTTTCAAACTCCCATTGCCAGCCCAATCGCGACCGAATAAACCGTAGCTTCAGCCGGAATTTTTAAACCCGGACTTAAATCCAGCCCCTGAAACGGATTTATCAAAACTACTTCCGAAACTCCCAATTGGCTTGCGGTTTCAGTTGAAATGCCTGGCATCAACGCAGAACCGCCGGATAAAACCACTTGTTGAATTTTTTTATTTCTCTTGACTGACTCAAAAGCATTTATAGCTTTTTTGGCCTCTGACATTATGGCCGAAAAAACCGGCATTAATCCATTTCTAACCTTTCCCTCCATTAACCTGGGATCAATACCATAGGCCCGTTTATATTCCTCGGCCTGCATTGCCGCCAAACCAAGATTTGATTCAATAGACCTGGTCAGGGCTACTCCAGCCATGGGGACAGAATATGTCAGATTTAATCTTTTTTCGGAAATAACCGCAAAATCGCTGGTGGTTGCCCCGATATTGGCCAAAAGCAAAGGCGTCTCTCCGTTTAGCGAAAAACATCTTGATGAGGCCAAAAGTCCAGGCTCAATCCCAATAACCTCCATCCCAACGAATGACATCATGTCCGCGAACCTGTTAACCGTATCCTGCTTGGCGGCAACTAAAAGGACTTCCATTGAACCCTCTCTGGTACCCTTTGTTGGTCTGGATAAAACCGTATAATCCAATTGCACTTCTGAAATCGGGACTGGAATATGCTGCTCGGCTTCCCAGCGGATAGCGCTGGACAACTCCGATTCCGATAACACCGGGACAGAAATTACCCGGGTAAATACCTGATTTTCAGCCAACCCGACCCTAATCTTATTGCTTTCTGGTTGAAGATTTTTTATCAAAGTTTTAATTTGAGCCACCAACTTCTCCTGCTCGGAAGCAGAATCCGACAACACCCTGCCAATCGGGTTACTGACGATAGACAATGCCCTGACAATAAATGTTTTTCCTGTCGCTTTCAAAGCAACCGCTTTCAAACTGCTGGTGCCGATGTCCAAACCAATGATTTCTTCAGCCATAGTTGTTAATCAATATTTCCGCCTGAAAATAAGGCAAAATCAAGCAGTCCCGAAGCGGCAGGAGCCGATCTGACTACCTGAACTTTCGAACTGGATGTTCCGGAGGTTCCTTTGGAATCAACCTGAAAAAATGATAACGCTCCTCCTTGACCGGTAATAGTAACTTTTGACCTGCAACCGGCAATTCTTAATCTGACCAATCCGCCTGAACCTTTATTAAAAGTTTGCGGACCGGTAGCAAATGAAGCATGGGTCACGGCTGCCAAAGGAGTAATTGTGGTTGATATCAAGGCCACGCTTCCGCATGATCCGTTAGTCCAAGCGGCTGAAAATGAATTGGCGCCGGGATCGCTTTTGGCCCAATTAATGGTTACTACTTCGCCTGGATTGATCTCCGACACAACGTTAGTAAGTTTAGCTACAGTATAAGAAACTGCCGAATTTCCGACGCTAAAATTTCCTCCGGATCCGGCTAAAATTGATAAATCCTGCCGCAGCGCGTCTTCCACTCCGGCTTCTGCCGCTGAAAACGATCTGGCTCTTTCTTCTTCCTGAAGGCTGATGCCTACGTTTGTCACCGACCGGCCCAGCACGGCAACGCCAATTGTCAACCCTACCAGTACTACCAATATTACTACCATGGCAACCTGGCCTTTTCTCGTAATAAACCTCATAATCCCATCATACAGATTTTTTGACTTAAGCTCAATAGTTTCTTAAAGAAACACTATCTTTAAAATTAATATTCGCGATAATACTCTCCACCGATAATCCCGGTTTGCTGACATTAAAAGATAAATTAATAATACCCGGCTGACCGTTTCCGGAAGAGGTCAAACTACAGCTAAAACCTGTAACTTCAACGTTATCGTCTGTCACCCAGGATTGAATGCTGTTATAAGTTTTACGGATTCTTAAGGAATTAGTTTCAAATCTATAGGTCGCGGTAGAACCATTTTCTAATACCGAAAAGTCAAGCTGGCCTGCGCCGCAGACAGTAACTTCATTGGCCTGCCTTAATAAACGGGTTAGCGTTGACATCGCGAATTGTCCGTTTTGCTTTACCTGCTGCATTGATTGGGATTTACCGGATCCGGCTAAAGTCGCCCCCAAAACTTGAGTGATGCCGATTAATATCAGCCCAACCAAAGACACAAACACCAATAGCTCCAATAAAGTAAAGCCCTTTCTTATTGCCATAATGAAAAACAGCTGATTAATTTTGCCTGATGAGACCCTTTTCCGTCAATCCATTGAGATATCACCGTAACCTGCCGGTTTCCGGCAGGGCAGGTCACACCGGCCGCGTCAACCGTAAACCAAATTGATAAGACGTCAACTGTTTGCTGGCTGACCAATTTAACCAATGAATCATTCAGGTAGCATTTATCAACACAGGAAAGATTTTCCAATCCGTTTCTATCTCTATACGCTCTTATTTTTTCCATTTGATCCTCTGCCAATTTTGTAGCCAAAGCTTGAGTTCTGGCAGAAACAGATCCCGAAAGCGATTGAGTGGCGGCAGTCACTAATGACACCAATACGATTGTTAAAGCCGAAATCGCAATCAATATTTCAATCAGAGATTGCCCCTTCCGTGTCATTCCAGCCTTGAGCTGGAATCTATATAAATAATTATTGAAATAGATTCCCGTTTTCACGGGAATGAAAAGTAAGAAAAAGTTTTGAAAATATTTCTTCATTTTTATTTTAGGGTACATCCGTTATCGACGATACTCTAACCAGCCCGGCCGATGTGGTTGTTACCGTAATTCGAGAAACGGACGTCCCCAATTGAAGGCTCAAAATAAAACTGGCGTCAACCGCCGTTCCATTGACAGCCGCGAAATCAACTGAAGAGTCTCCGGATGACTTTGTGACTGAGTTCGGCAAAGTAATTGATTTAAATGTTGCCGTAACCGCGCTGCTGCAGACACCTCTGATATCATAAACTGTTGATGAAGTAAATATTAACCTCCAACCGGCTAACGATTCATTAGCTCCCTGGCACCAACCGACAATCTTTTCCCCTGACAATGCTTTTTGTTGAGTAAGCCTCAAATCGGAAACCAGCTGATCGCCGGCGCTTTTTAATCCCTGCCGGCCTTGAAAACGGTTATAGCCGACTAAACTTGACCCGGTCAAAATCCCGATGATCGTAACCGCTGCCAAAATTTCAATTAGGGAATAACCATGTTTCATTTATGGCGGTGTCAAACAATAGGAAACCGCTGTTCTTTCCAACTGATTGGCGCAAATAGTGTAAGTATTTCCGCCGCCGGTATAAGTATATGTGTAAGGAGAAACATTTTTAGGATCCAGCGGCAATTGAGATAAATAATTGGGGATCAGAGTCGCTGATAAATTGGAATATGTTGAAGTAGTGGGATAACCGGTTGATAAATTATCGGCCCGGTAAATTTCTAAAGCCGATCTGACTGACTCAAGGTCAGCTTGCCTTCTGGCATCACGGGCCCGTTTTTGGCTAACGGAATAATTGGCAAGGCCGATAGCGGTAAGGACAGAAATAATCGAGATAGTGACCAATAATTCAATCAATGTAAATCCGTGTTTTTTCATTATTTTCATACTACGCCATTCACTGTCTATTAGTCAAGCAAAAAGATCCTGTTTGAGTTTCAAGCCTATAAGAACAAATAATATATGTTGACGGAGTGGCCGCCGGCGTAGCCCAGTAGGTGTAAAGATAAGGATCTCTCGCCACCGGATCCGCCGGCATTTTATTTAAGTAAATCACTTGTCCGTCAGGACTGGTTAAGGGAAGTCCTTTGGCCGGTAAAGTTACCGGGTACAACTGATTATCCGTAAAATATAATTCCAATGCCACCTGCAGTTCATGGACGTCAGTTTTACGCTTAGCATCGTGTGACTTTTTTATTTGGCGGGGAACATTAATGAAAAAGGCCGACGACAATAACCCTACAATCGATATAACTAACAACACTTCCAACAAAGTAAAGCCTTTCCTATTATTTTTCATAATCCGAGTATAGTTTTCCAATTGTCATTGGCCATAGCGGCAATTACTGAACCCGCAATTAAAAACGGACCAAACGGAATGGTCTGACCAAAGCGTTTTAATTTTAATCCTATTAAGGTTAGTCCTGCAACTGCTCCAAAAATAAAAGCCAGCCAAACAGCCAATAAGATATCTGGCCAACCAAGCCAAAGACCTAAAAGTCCGGCCAAAGTTACGTCTCCTGTCCCCATGCCGCGGCCGCGGGTAATGATGACCAATAAAAGAATAAATCCGGCTGCCCCGGCGGATGCACTTAAGTAACCTAAGTCACTTAAGTTACTTAAGTGACTTAGGACGGCACCGATAACCCCAACTCCCACCGCCAAATCCGGAATCAGTCCGTAAGCCAAATCTGAAAAAAAAACCCAAATCAGGGCGCTGGCCATTAGGCCAGCGCCTATAAAATTTATAACAGTTATAAAGGTTATAACAGTTATAGTCTGGCTGGCCCAGCTGGCCAGCCAAACCCCAGCCAGACCTCCTGCCAGTTCAATCAACGGCAACCAATAAGGAATAGGGGACCGGCAATTCCGGCATTTACCTTTTAGAAAAACAAAAGACACCAATGGAATATTTTCCCACCACATCAGCTGTTTCTTACAGCTATCGCACCGGCTCCTTCCGCCAATCTTTGTCGTTTGTCGTTTGTCGTTTGTCGTTTGTCTAACGATAACCACTCCTAAAAAACTCCCGATGGCAGTCCCAATTATAAAACCCATGATGTATGATAACCAAGTGAAAGTTAGGGACATATTTGTCATTCTAGCAACTTTAATCTTCCTCGGTAAAGTAGGTTTATTCTTTTGGCAAAATCCTAATTTCTCCCAATTTTGGGACTGGCCAGGGCATTTGGAGAAAGCCACTGTAGCTGATTGGCCCTGGAAGAGCGGTTGGGATACGGCTTTCTGGGGAGGTTATCCTACATGGACATACCCAAACTTTTACCACTTACTCCTAAAGTTCTTTATCTATTTATTTAAGTCTGAAACATTAGGAATAATTTCTCTGACAATTTTAATTTTTTGTCTTCAGCTTCATGGCTTATGGAAATTTACAGAAAAAGAACTCAAGCCGAAACCTCAATTAATGAGATTATCGTTTCTGACAACAGTTATTATTATGGCTTATGCCGGAGGATCTTTTATGGGATCTTTCCTGGGAACGCTGTTCACCGGCGGGGGGCCCGGCAGTCTGGCTACCGCTCTATTATTTTATTTGATAGCTTTCCGCGACAGCGGTTTAGGACTAACAACTCCGTCCGGATGGTTTTTGGGATTATTGTTTTTAACCCATCCTTTAACCGCGATGGTAGCGATAGCCTATTTATTCATCTCCATGCTTTTATTTTTAATAAATAAAGATCCGATTGGGTTTAAAAAAAGTATCTTCACTTGTTTAACCGGCTTCCTGATCGGCTTGCCGTGGATATTAACGAAGCTCGACCCATCATTTAAAACTGCTGCTTTTAATTTACCTTCAAGCCCTACTCTTTTTCCCTGGATAATTATTGTTATTTTGATTTTAATGGTAATAAACGATAAGTCGAAATTTTCTCCTCTCATACTGACAACAATTCTGCTGGGAGGACTATCTGTTCTTCCTGACAATATAATCCGCGGGTTGGAAGGATTCGGAATCCGGGGAATTCATTTTTTTAGATTTAGTTGGTATATGATGATCATGTTTCCACCCATATTAATTTCATTGGCCAAAACTTCCGGAAAAAATAAAATTTACAATAGAACCATAGCAGCCTTCACGGCCATCACCCTGTTCGCAATTTTGATCGGCCCTCAACCTCGTGACAATATTAAATTTAACTCCGATTTTTCAGAAGTTAAAAATTTTTCCGGGCGGGTTATGGATGTATCGCGTCATACTTTCAAACTTGATTATCCTCAGGCTATGGAACACGCCCTGATTAAAAATACAAATTTGTCCGGGAGTACCAGGTGGATTTTTGAGTCTGGTTCCAAAGGATTAATGTTTTATTCACTAAAGAACGCTCTGGAACCCCAATCATTTAAAGACGGAGTATATTTAAGCCTTTTTAACGACTCGTTTGGAAACCCCAGGCGAAAATTTAACGTCAAGAAAATAGCCGATTTATTAGGAGTCAATTATATTGCCTATACAACTACTGATTTACAACCAGCTGAGAAGGGGAACATTTGGAAAATAGGGGATATATCATGGAATGATAATAACGGGGATAAATTTTCTCTGAATTATTTCTTGGAAAGAATTGAAGGTGTTTCACTCGTTGATTCCCTTGACTACAATCCTGAAATTGCCAAAGATTTAAACCTAGGAGAATGGTGGTTGGATCCGGACAAAATTAATTTATATATAGACGGCGATTCTCAAGTTCCGCCTGAAGTCAATTTATCCCAACCTGAAATTTCCAACCTCCGAATCCATCCTATGAAGATTTCTTTTACTGTTGAGAGCGAGAAACCTGCACCTGTTGTCGTAAAATTTAACTATAGCCCTTATTGGGTTGCAAGTTCAGCCAACGAAAATTTCACTTCTCAACCTCAATGGATTACTCCGGGAAATATTCTTATTTACGCTTCCGGGCCGATCAACCTAATTTGGAAAACACCGCGATATTTGTCTCTATTCGGTTTATTCAGCACTGCTTATTTTACTTTAGCAACTATTCTTTTAATAAAGAAAACTCTCTTCCATAAACCGTGAACGCCCTTGATTTTTAGTCTCCGGGCGTTCACGGCATTAACTTATGCGGACATACAAATGTCCAATTTACTGCGGCACACAGACGTTGCAGGATGCATCGCTGATAGCGTAGGTAGCTCCACAGCTTCCGGTTGCCGCGTTAGTCTGGGTCCGCAATGGTCCCAAACCTCCGGCTCTGGCTGATTTGCTCTCCGGAGAGAAACAAAGTGAAACCTGATTAATGCTGTCTTCAGTCATAAACAGTTCATTCAAAGTCACCGACTGACGACTGGAGAATTGAGCTTTTAGTTCTTCCTTGGTCAATAAATCGCCATTGACAGTTGATGCCCCGAACGAGGCAGCGTTTACTACGGTCGCTGACGGATTGGTTCCGTTGGCGCAGGTGCCGGTGTAATTGTCCCAAACGTAACAGCCGAAAGTGGTGAAATAACGCTCGTGGGCGTTTAAAAGTTCAGCTACGTCTGATTTCCGTCTGGCATCCCGGGCTTTCTTAAGCTGTTCAACCGGGTTAATGGCGGAAAGAACCGCTACCGCCAAAATTCCCAAAATAGAAATGACGATTAATAATTCAATTAATGTAAAACCCCGCCGTAAGCTTCGCAAACTGGCGGGTAAACTTTTCTTTATTTTTAACATTTATTTTCACCTCCTTTCAAATTCCTTAGTGTTATTTTCTATAAATAGCATGCAGTCCCGTTGACTCGCCCTTGCGACCTGCCCGACTTCGCATGGACGAAGTCCAGGCGGGCGGGCGCGTGGACGTAGCCCACGGGAACAAGCAAGAGTTTAGCGGGACAAATTTTGTTCATATATATTTTTAAAAAGTGCTTGTCAAATTATAGATAGGCAATATCACCGCGATAACCAAAAATCCTACTCCAATTCCCAATACAATCATAATAAGCGGTTCTATAGCGGCTGTCAATGCCGATACTCCCTGTTCGCTTTCTGCTTCAAAATATAAAGACAGTTTTGACAAAACTTCATCAACCTTTCCGGTCTCTTCGCCAACCGAAATCATTTGGGCTAGAATCGGCGGAAAGTACGGACTTTGAGCAATCGGAACTGCCAAAGGCAAACCTTTCTCTACTTGAGCAGCCGCTGACAATAAAGTCTTTTTATAGATTGAATTATCAACGGAATCAGCTGAAATTTTTAAAGCGTCAATAATTGAAATTCCGGCTCCGACCAATAATCCTATTGTCCTGGTAAATTCAGTCATAATAACTTCTTTTTGCAGCTTTCCGATAATCGGAACTTTGAAAACAAACAGCTCAAATCTGCGCCGGCCGTCTTCGGTTTTGATCCACATTGAAAATCCGGCCGCAACAGCCACAATTATTCCAAACACCAAAATCACATTGTCTTTCATCCAGGTGGATGAGGCTATTAATATTTTAGTAGCTAAAGGCAGTTCGGCATTAAAAGTCTCATACATCTGTAATAGCTTGGGAATCACAAAAATCATCATAATTAATCCCACCACCACCATCCCGCCGACCACAATCGACGGATAAATCATGGCCCCCTTAACTTTATTTGAGAAAGTTTTGTTCTTCTCCAAATTTGTCGCCAGGCGATTCAGAATATTGTCTAAGACTCCGGCAGACTCTCCGGCTTTAACCAAAGAAACATAAACCGGAGAAAATACTCCGCGGTGTTTTCCTAAAGCTGCCGCTAAACTGGCGCCGCCTTCTACGTCCTGCAAAACTTCACTAATTACCGCTGACATTGTCGGATTAGCCTGGCCTCTCAAAATTCTTAAAGCTTCAGTCAACGGCAAACCGGAAGCCACCATTGTTGACATTTGCCTGGTAAACGCCACCACGTCGTCCAGTCCGGCTTTCTTCAATTTTTTTGAAATCAGGTCAAAAATTGACGGCTTGATCAAAGTAACAGAGATCACAAACAATTTTCTCCGCCGCAATATTTCAACCGCTAACTCCTTGGACGGGGATTCAACCTGGCCTTTTAGAGTCTGTCCGTCAACCGACTTAGCTTTGTATGAGAAAGACAACATTTAATTTAGGCTTCGGCGCCGTGTACCAGCCTTTCAATTTCGCCCGGTCTTAGAGCATAGGTTTTGGCCATTTCCATGGTAATCGCTCCGGCCTTAACCCACGAGACTAAAGAATTTTCCAAAGTCATCATTCCCAAAGCTCCTGAAGTTTGGATAACGTTGTCAATCTGATGAGACTTTCCTTCCCGGATTAAATTCCTGACAGCCGGAGTCGCTAGCAAGATTTCAGTTGCCGGAATTCTTCCGGCCGGAACCGCCGGAATTAGCCGTTGAGATATAACCGCCTCTAAACTTCCTGCTAATTGTTGTCTAACCTGCTGTTGCTGTTCGTCGGGGAAAACGTCAATTATTCTATCAATAGTTTGAGCTGCGGAATTTGTGTGAAGTGTGGCAAATACCAAATGCCCTGTTTCAGCAACGGTCAAAGCAGCTGAAATAGTCTCATGGTCGCGCATTTCACCAACCAGCACCACATCAGGATCCTCCCGCAATACAGACCTCAAGGCAATATCCCATCCGTGGGTATCGGCCTTCATCTCACGTTGCGAAATCACGGATTTTTTGGGAGTATATATAAATTCAATCGGATCTTCAATTGTAATTATATGATCGGATCTGGTTTGATTGACCTCTTCAATGATGGCGGCTAATGTGGAAGATTTTCCATGTCCGGTCGGACCGGTCACCAATACAAATCCCTGTTTAAGACTGGCAAAAGAATGGACTATCTGCGGCAAACGCAGCTGCTCCGGAGTTTTAATATTGGAATGAATCAGCCTTAAAGCCGCCGAGGGATGATTTTGCTGGAAATAGGCGTTAATCCTAAACCTTCCCCTGGTTCCGAACTGATAGCTAAAATCTATTTCTCTGTTGATCTGAAATTGGTCCCTCTGTTCCGGGGTTAACAGAGAACTAATTAATTGGGTTGATTCATCATGAGTCAACGGTTCATTTCTGATAAAGATCAAAGCGCCGTCAATTCTGATGGACGGAGGAGACCCGACTACCAAATGTAAGTCGGAAGAATCCTTTGCCACCACTATGTCCAACAATTCTTGTATTGTCATTATTAATTAAAGTACAAAAAGGTACAAAAATATACAATAATGTACAAGAAAGAAACATTGCTCTGGCCCTTCTTGTGCTTTTTTGTACTTTCTTTTACTTTATTGTACTTACATTTAAGTCTGCGCTACTCTTAACACTTCTTCAATAGATGTAATCCCATCTAACGCTTTCAAATATCCATCTTGTTTCATTAACACCATTCCTTCTTCAACAGCCTGATGTTCAACATCAACAGCCGGCCGCCTTTCCAATATCAATCTACCAATTTTTTCACTGATAGGCAAGACCTCAAATACGGCAATTCTGCCAATATAGCCGGTGTCGTTGCATTCCGGACATTTCCGTCCGCGGAAAAGTTTGAAGTCTCCCGATGGAGCCAGATTGCCCAAAACTTTACGGATATCTTCGGCGACTTCTGCCGGAGGCTGATATTCTTCTTTGCAATGCTCGCAGATTTTCCTGACAACCCGCTGGCCCATAACGCATGTTATTGAACTGGCTAAAAGAAACGGCTCTGCCCGCATATCCAATAATCTAGGCAGGGCACCGGCTGCCGAATTGGTATGCAATGTGGAAAAAACCAAATGCCCGGTCAACGAAGCCTGGATGGCCAAATCAGCCGTTTCGGAATCACGGATTTCTCCTACCATAATAATATTCGGATCCTGCCGTAAAAAACTTCTTAATCCCGATGCAAATGTCAAACCGGCCTGGGGATTTACCTGAACTTGATTCACCCCGGCAATCTGATATTCCACCGGATCTTCCAAGGTAACGATATTTACCCGCGGAGTATTAATTTTATTCAAAACCGAATATAAAGTTGTAGTTTTTCCGGACCCGGTCGGACCGGTCACTAAAATAATTCCATGAGGGACGGCAATCGCGTCTTCCAGATTTTTTAGAGCCCGACCTCTGATTCCAAGTTCCGGCAAACTGGGGATATGTCCTGATTTTTTTAATAAACGCATTACAATTTTCTCGCCGTTAACTGTCGGCAGTGAACTAACCCGCAAATCAACCTCCTCGCCTCCGGCCCTAAAAGTAAATCTGCCATCCTGCGGAACCCTCTTTTCGTCAATTTTCATTTCCGCTAAAATTTTTATTCTGGAAATCACCGCGTCATGGACCCGGCGCGGCAGAATTAATTTCTCATGCAAAATTCCATCAATCCTATATCTGACCTGAGTTCTATCTGCCTGAGGCTCAATATGAACATCAGAGGCCCTTGACTTCATGGCAAATTCCAAAACAGTCGCCACAATTTTAGTAATCGGAGCTTCCCTGACGGCAACCCCTGAAGTTAAATTGCTGATATCAACTACCTTTTGAACAGATTCACCTGTCTCTTTTAAGGCTTCGGTAACTTCCGTTGATAAACTTTGGGAATACTTTCCGTCAATCATTTCCTTAATGTCATCCGCAGTTGCGATCAGGGGGTTAATCTTAAATCCGGTTTTCTTTTCCAAAAACTCCAGCGCCGATAGATCCAACGGATTCTCCAGCGCAATCGAGATAATTCCTTTTTCTTTATCAATGGAAACCGGGAACGCATGATAACGCCGGGCTACTATTTCAGGCAAAGCATTCAAGGCTTCCGGCGATACTGCCTGTTCGGAAAGATTGACGTAAGGGATGTTATAAAGTTCTGATTTGGCTTGAGTCAATTTTTGAAGATCAACGAAATTGTGGTTTAAAAGCACTTGCTCCGGCGGGATACCGGTATTTATCGACTCCAGACTGGCTTTATTCAGCTGATCTTGGGTAATTGACCCCCTGGCCAATAAAATCTCCAGAATTGTTCCCCGGGCAGTAGGCACATTCATATACTCTATATAATATAGTATGAATTAGCTTAAAAGTAAATCATGCATGCATTTTTAATTTGCGGCCAGAATCAAAATAGAGTAGGGGAGGGAATCGAAAATTTACTCCGTTCCCGCTCAGGCAAGATTGCGCCTGAAAGCAGGATTGATTTACGCCCGTCTGCAAAAAAAGATAACAAGCTGCCGACCTTGACAATTGAAGATGTCAGGTTTATTTCTAATTGGTTCTCCCGGCAATCATCAGAATCGCGGGCAGTCATAATCCATCAAGCCCAATGCTTAACTGTTCCGGCCCAGCAAGCAATATTAAAAATTCTGGAAGAACCTTTTCCCGATTCATCACTATTAACGATTAACGATTCGCGATTAACGATTATCCTGACGGCAGACTCAGAGACCTCCCTGCTTCCCACCATCCGATCAAGATGCAAAATTATCCGATTGCCCGCTTTACCCGCCGAATCATCAACCGCCCATGTAGATTCGATAAGCTATAGCAGTGGCAATCTACACCGTTTAACGGAAACCGGAAATAAATCGCCTTCTGAAAAATTAATTATTCTTTACGATTTGTTGTCGGAGTTCTCCGGCAAAAAAGTTTCTCCG
Source organism: Candidatus Collierbacteria bacterium (assembly GCA_016219325.1). Lineage (GTDB taxonomy): Bacteria > Patescibacteriota > Microgenomatia > UBA1400 > JACPES01 > JACPES01. Next base: position 616 of record JACRNH010000022.1, on the reverse strand, counting down.
TACCAGGGGAGTATTCCCCGCCCCGACGCCCTGAAATTTATGGAAAATATCATTGACAGTTTACATTCTTCACTGATTCATAAATCATTATTCATAAATCATAAATCAATTACCATATGCCTCCAATCCGCTTGCCTCTCCCACCGCCGCCTCAAAAACAACCTCAACGTCCAGCTGGCCCTGCAACAATTTATTCTTGACATCCCGCCTATTTCCCGATAGATTGGAAACAAATGCTTCGTCATCAAACCAGATTAAACTACGAACTTAAAAAACTATCTGACATTTGGCTAGATATGGCCAAATATATTTTTCTATCATTCGTGATAAAACTAATCGATCCTCTATCGACAAAATTGGCAATTGAACCAATTTTATTTTTATCTCTGATAATCGGATTGCTTTCTGCGCTGTTCTGCATTAATATAAGTTTATCGTTTGCAAAAAGGGTTAAAGAATGATAAGCAGATATTTTACAAGGGTCTTGCCCAGATAAGCGTCCACTTTTACAGCGGTATCCTCCGGTCGTTTCTCACTAAACGTTTCAACATTGTCTCCATTGTATCACGATGATTAAACCGCCATTCGGTCTCCAGGAGATAATCCGAAAAGAAGG
>JACRNH010000020.1 GCA_016219325.1 Candidatus Collierbacteria bacterium | reverse complement strand
TTATGGGATTTCACTTGCACCGCCCTCGGCGGAAAGGGTTTTGGCGAAAATCAAAGCGCGATTTTGGCTTCCGCAAAATCGCTCCATATTCTTAATTCCGAACAAGTTACTACTGGTGCCCAGGGAGAGAATCGAACTCTCACGACCTTTGAGGGTCATAGGTTTTTGAGACCTACGCGTCTACCGGTTCCGCCACCTAGGCCGTTTTATAACTTAGCCTGAATATATGGTAACATATATTGTTATGTTGTCAGCCAATGAATTGCGCAACGGGACGGTATTTTCTTACGAAGACGGACCATGGAAGGTAACTAAGTTTGAGCATTCATTTAAAGGCCGCGGCCGGGGAAAAGTAACGGTTAAGGCCAGAAATCTTAAAACAGGGACTGTAAGGGAAATTTCTTATCAAAGTTCGGAAATGGTGGAGGAGGCTGACGTGGAACGGCGCCAGTTGACCTATCTTTATCGGACTCGTGACGAAGCAATCTTTGATGGGGGAGATGAGGGCGAACAGATAGCTATCCCAATCGATAAGGTTGAGTGGGAAATTCAATTTTTAACCAAAAAACAGGAGATCTGGACGCTTTTTTTTGAAGAAGAGCCGATCAGTATCATTTTACCTCCGACGGTTGAACTGGAGGTAAAGGAAACCGATCCCGGTGTTAAAGGCGACACTGTCAGCAATACTTTGAAACAGGCGAAAATGTCAACAGGGTTGGCGGTTAAAGTCCCGTTGTTTATTAATGCCGGAGAAAAAATTATTGTCAGTACGGAAGACGGCGGATACCGTAGTCGAGCATAAGATGTCTACAGAAATTAGAGGAGCGGTGTTTGGAGACGAGTAATAGAGATTAGAAATTTGAAATTAGATATTTCTAAGCACTAATTTCTATTTTCCATTACCAGTCACTGAATCACTTCACCTCTATCAACAATTTAATTATGTCTATAACTTTATTCGGAATATTAGTATCTTTAGGATTTCTGATTTCAGGATATTATCTGTGGCTGCGAGCTAAAGATGAAAATCTTCCCGAAGACGAGGTTTTTGATATTTATATTGTTTCAGCTGTTTGGGCGCTGGCATCCTCCAGGGCATTTGAGATCGCCGTCAGATTTAACGAGTTTGGCTGGAATATTATCAGGTGGTTTTCGGTTTTTTCTTTACCCGGATTGAATAGTTTAGCCGCTCTTTTAACATTTCTGATCATGGTTTATTTAGCCGGGGTAAAACGTCAATGGGAAGTTTGGAAAACTTGGGACATTTTTTTGCCCCCTTTAATATTATGGCAGGCAATCATCTCTTTATTATTTTCTCTCCCGGCTGCCGCAGTTTGGATATTAGGGTTTGGGATTTTGGTTTGGATAGAGAAAGAATATAGATTATGGGACTGGTTTAAAGGCCGGCATAGCGCCGCAAAAACAGGATTGGTCTCGTCAATCTGGCTGGGGTTAGAGTTATCAGGAATTTCGTTAGTTGCGTTGCAAACTAAAGGTATGGTATTCTCGGGTGTGTTGTTTGCTGCCGGAATTTTGGCGGCAGCGGTATCCGGATATGCCAGATCCGGCAGAGTGCTTAAATCAGATCTTGAGAGTCTAAAGCGCAGATTTGAATTTAAGCCAAAAAGACACAAATCTTAATATTATGAAGTCAATAATCCAGTTTCCATCTAAACTATTGACCCCGATAAGGGAATACCTACAGCATGAGCAAATGAAACTGATGAAAAGCAAAAGCGAACTTAAGCGTGAAGACCCTTTTACTGATTCACAAAGGGTGGATGACAACGCCGATATCGGTAAAGAGGCCGCGGAGCAGTTTGGACATCAGCGCAGTGAAGCTTTGCGGTCTGAAGTTGACAAAATATTGATTAATATCAGGAAAACCTTAACTAAAATTAAAATCGGCAAATACGGATTGTGCGAAAAGTGTGGTAAATTGATTGACACCGATAGGTTGGCCATTAATCCGACTGCGGAATTTTGTATGGACTGCCAAAAAAAGTCGGTTGCGACCGTCCGCCACCCGGCAACAAAGATGAAACCCAAAAAACCTTCCGGCCGGAAATTGTGAAATTAAAGTTATTCATATTGTTTGTGGCTTCCGATCAAATTCTAAAGCTTTTAGCGATAAAATTTTTTCAACCGGTTTTTAACACAGGGATAGCTTTTGGATTTGGTGAAAATATTCCGAGATTGATAATCTTAATTGTTTTTATTTTGCTTTCATTGTGGGTTTATAAAAGCAAATCAGGTCTTGGGGAAATGTTATTGTTGGCCGGCGGAGCAGGAAACATTTTAGACAGATTGATATATGGGAAAATAGTTGACTGGATAAGGTTTGGAAATTTATGGTTTAATTTGGCGGATGGGTATATTGCTGTCGGAGTGACATTAATAATTATAAAGATAATTTTCATTAGAACATTAAAACATGAGAACATGAGAGCATGAAAACAAATGCTCTAATGCTCAAATGTTCAAATGGTTAAATGATTAATATTCCCATTCTGTATGAAGACGACTATCTGATGGTTATCAATAAGCCAGCCGGTGTGGTGGTCAACAGGGTGGATACGGAAAAGGGGGAGACGATACAAGATTGGGCGGAGAAACGAATTACGATTTATGATTTACGATTTACGAATGACAACTCCGAATTTTTTTCCAGGTCAGGAATTGTTCACCGGCTGGATAAGGAGACATCTGGATGTTTGATAATTGCCAAAACTGAAGAGGCATTCGTTGATTTGCAGAGGCAGTTTAGTGAGCGGCTTGTTAAAAAAGAGTATTTGGCATTGGTTCATGGAAAAGTTGAGCCGAAAGAGGGAACGATTAAAGTCCCGATTGCCAGATCCCATCATGACAGGGATAAATTTACCGTCGTTGCCGGCGGACGAAAATCAGAAACATCTTATGCAGTTATTTCTCATTACTCTTTACTTTCTACTTATTACTCATTTATCCGCGTTTTTCCCAAGACCGGCCGGACTCATCAAATCAGAGTTCATTTTAAATATTTCGGCCACCCTTTAGTTTCTGATGAGAAATATGGAGGCAACATTGCCTTGGAAGACCGAAAATGGTGTTCCAGAATTTTTCTTCATGCGGCCAAAATTCAGTTTTCCCATCCGGTCGCAAAGGATAAAGTTCCGATTGAAGCCGATCTACCTTCGGATTTAGAAGGAGTTTTAAAGAATCTTAAACCTTTAATCTGAAAGGCTTAACTATTTTCCGCCCGTTCTTTAGAGTAATAAAAACTTGCAATTTGGCATTGGAAATATCGGTATCATAGCGGCAGACCCCGGATGAGCAGGTCCCGAAAATTACTTCGGCACTGGTAGTGTCTGACGAAATTTTAACCGCTCCGCCGGCATTTTGAGTTGTCCCACGGGTGTCGTAAACCAAATCATAACTGACGTCTTTTGCGGCAGTTAGGTTTCCGAAATTAATAACTACTCCTTTGCGGTCGGAGCGGAATTTTACTTTAACTGTGACGTTGGAAGCGGTTGATCCGGCCGTAGAGGCAGATTTAAGCGCCGGCAATTTCCGTTTGGCTTGAACTGTGGTTGGCAAAGCAATCAAAGTACCAAAAACAAAAATTGCAACAGTTGTCATTGCTAGGAGTCGCAGGCGACGTGGCAATCTATCAAACAGATTCCCACGTCCCGATTTCATCGGGACTCGGAACGACGGAATTTTGAAACTTGATTTAATTAAACTTTTCATTTGTTAACGATAATGTTATATTAGAATTTAACCTATGTCAAAGAGAGGATGGATAATTGCCGGAATAATTGTTTTAACTTCGGCTATTGGGTTTGCGGTGGCAACTTATTTTATTTCCGGAAGTCGCCAAAAGACGCCGCTGGTTTCTCCGGAAAACAAAGCTTCCACATTGGCTCCTTTGGCTGTTCCGACAGCAGTTGCCTTAGCGGAAAAGGTTTATGAAGACGGTGCCGGATTTTCATTTAGCTACCCCGGCGATCTGACGGTTTCCGATCAGACTCCCGACGATTCTGTCCACTATTCTTTAGTCTATTTAAAAAACCAATCTGGGGAAACTACTCGGATTAGGGTCAAAGATAAAGAAAAAGAAGTCCCGCCGGATTCTAAATCATCTAAAACCTTAACTTTGGGTGGAATGAAAGCGGAATATTACGAATCTCCGGTAAAGTTAACAACTTTGGCCATAAATCAAAATATTCTTTACGAAATCGTTAGTCCTAATACAGCTTATTGGAAAAAAGTTCACCAAGCAGTAGTTGAAAGTTTTTCAACCGGAACTGCCGTAACCGGCAACAATCAAAATCCTGTTCCGGCCGGCAATACCACTTACGAAGCCGAAGAAGTAGTGGAGTAGCTGATGATTGATGTCCGTTCCTCAAGCCAGTTTATTTGTCAAAACCTAGAGTTTGTAAAAATAGATTCAAAGAAGATAAATATTGTTGCGAAAAAAATTGCCGGTAATAAATACGCGATGCCCAAACAGGGGGAAGCGATGCCGTTCAAAGGAAGAAACTTTTCAGAGTCAGCCATGTGGTGTTTTTTGGTAGATGCGCTCAACTTTTGTTTTTGGCCGGCCGCCGGGAAAGAAAAATGGCAAGTTAAAACTTTGAGCGAAAAATGGAAAGGCGGATATTTCGGTTTAATCGAGGCTTTAAAAACAGGAATCAAAAAAAACAGAAATTGGTTGAATCCGGAATTTCTGAGTTTAGTCAGGCTTAAGGATGTTGTTCGATTATTAGAAGGTAGAGGGGAACTCCAATTATTGGCAGAGAGAAAAACCGCGATTAACGAATTGGGCCGAGGGCTTAAAAATGAAAATTCTGCCATGAAAATTATAAAAGACTCAGATTATGACGTAATCAGGTTTGTTGACTCTGTAATCAACGCCTTCCCAAGTTTTAAGGATGAGACGAAATTCCAAGGAAGAATAGTGGGTTTTTATAAAAGGGCGCAAATTTTAGCTATGGATTTAAATCTTATTTTATCTCAACATGGGATTGTGCCGTTTAATAATATTAATGAATTAACTGCCTTCGCGGATTATAAATTGCCGCAATTATTCAGAGATGAAGAAATATTTATATATAATCATGAACTGGAAAATAAAATCGACTCACTTGAATTGCTTGAAAAAGACAGTAGGGAAGAGATCGAAATCCGCGGGGCCACAATATTTGCAGTTGAATTGCTAGTAGAAGCGCTATCAAGACTTGGAGCTAATTTATCCAGCACTGTTTTGGATAATATTTTATGGACTGAAGCTAAGGCCCGGCCGGATATGAAAATGCATCATTTAACAAAGACAATTTACTATTAACATGTTTCAGTTTAATGTAAGCCATTTTCAGGGGAAAGCCAGGACTGGTCGGCTGTCTACTCCGCACGGTGAAATTTTAACCCCGGCATTTGTGCCGGTTGGAACGCAGGCAACTGTAAAATCCATCAGGCCGCGCGACCTTCTGGAGATTAAGTCTCAATTGTTGATTTGCAACACTTATCATTTATATTTGCGTCCCGGCGTGGATGTTATATCTAATGCCGGAGGTTTGCACGGTTTTATGAATTGGAAAGGCCCAATAATGACAGATTCAGGCGGTTTTCAGGTTTTATCTCTCGGAGCGGGAATAGAGCATGGGGTCGGTAAGACGGTTAAATTATTTGCTGATTCAACCGATGATTCCAGAGTTGAAGCGTTAGTAGACATGAAAAAATCGCGTGGGGAAATAATTACGAAAGAGAAATTCTGTTTTGTCTCAGACGAAAGGATTATTTTTAAATCCCATTTAGATGGGACATTTCATGAATGGACGCCGGAAAAGTCAATGGAAATTCAAAGTAAATTAGGAGCAGATATTGTTTTTGCCTTAGATGAATGCACTTCGCCTTTACATAACCGGGAATATACGGAGAAAAGTTTACATAGGTCTCATGCTTGGGAGGAGAGGAGTATTGTGAAGTTTCGTAAACTTCACAATAAGGCGCAAGAGATATACGGAATTGTTCAGGGTGGGCCTTACGAAGATTTGAGGACGGAATCTACCAAATTTGTTGAATCCCACGATTTTTTTGGAGTTGGTATAGGTGGCGCATTAGTTAATAAAACAGTGATGGAGGATATCTTGGATTGGGTTTCAAAAGGGCTTTCTGGGAAAAAGCCGGTTCATCTTTTAGGCATAGGCGGTATTGATGACATTTTTGCCGGGGTGGAGAAGGGGGTCGATTCTTTTGATTGCGCCGATCCGACCAGAATTGCCAGAAGGGGAGATATTTTATTGTCGCCGGATGATGGCGGTACCAGAAAGAATCGATGGAGGGCTAATATTGCGGTAGCAGAATTTAGAGATGATTTGACCCCGCTGGGCATTAATTGCGGCTGTCCGTCCTGCTCGGAGGGGTTTTCTAAAAGTTACGTCAATCATCTAATGTGGTCAAGAGAACTGACGGGCTATACCTTAACCACAATCCATAATTTATTTGTCATGGAAAAGTTGATGGCGGAAATTCGGGAAGGGATTGCAGAAAATAAGTTGGAGAAAGTAAGAGAAAGGTGGATGGGATGAAGAAAAACTCAAAGTTTAAAACTCAAAGCTCAAAACTGAACACAATTATTTTACCTCTCTTTGCATTACTTTTTACTCTTTACTTATTACTCTTTACCCCCTTTCGTTTTTCTGGTTGGAATGGCCGGGATCCGATGAATGTAGTCGTATCTTCAGGGGATCAGGTGTGGTTTTTAGCATTAAGGCCGGAAGAGAAAAAGTTGATTGAAATATCTATTCCTGAAAATACTATTGTGAAAGTGGGCAGTGGAAAATGGCAAGCCGGATCTTTAAAAAGATTGTCGCGTTTGGAAAAGAGCGTTGATCCATTGAAACCAATAGGTTGGGAATTGCTGGAAGCGCCGGTTGATTTTGTGGTTGAAATCGGAAATTATCAAGGAGAAAATACAAATTATTTCAGTCAAGTTAAATTGCTAAAGACGCTTGACCCCGGTTCATTTTTGGAAACAATTAAAGTCATCAGATTTATCAGAAATTTAAACCAGAATCAGTTTATGAAAAAAAATATCGGCGATGTTTTGGCGGCCAGAATCGTGGCTGATCCTTCAGGAACTGAATTGCTGGAGATCGACACAGAGGCTTTATCTACACAGCTATTAGATTGGTTTAGAATTGAATCTTTGCGCCGCGAAGGCCTGACGGTGGCTGTCGTAAACGTCAGTGGAAAAACAAACGCCGGCGGAAAATTGGCCCGTCAATTGGAGCACGTTGGGATAAGAGTCGTAGCAGTGTCTTCGGGTGAAGGCAAACCCGGGTTTAAAATTAAATCAAAGGAGAGTTTGAAATCCGAAACAGTCAGGAAGTTGTCCTCTTGGCTGAAAATGAAACCATCTGTTTCCGATTTTGACGCCCGGGCGGACATTTTAATTTTGAAGTGATGCTTGTAAGATCGTGATAATATAGTATTAATTCTCTATGAGCGGACATTCAAAGTGGTCGAAAATCAAAAATCAAAAGGCGGTTACCGATATCAAGAAAGGAAAAGCATTCTCGCTATTGGCCCGGTCAATTACTCAATCAGTTAGAGAGGGGAAGTCCGGAAGTCCTGATGATAATCCCAGATTAAGGACAATACTGGAAAAAGCCAGAGAAATAAATTTGCCCAAAGAAAACGTTCAGCGGGCAATTGACAGAGGATTGGGTAAGGGGAGTGGCGGAGTCATGTCTGACGTTGTAATTGAGGGTTATGGGCCATCAGGAGTGGGGATTATGGTCTCGGCAATTACCGATAATCCTAATAGGACTAAAGCAGAGCTAATGTCCATATTTGATAATCACGGAGGTTCAACCGGAGAGCCTGGATCTGTGGCTTACGTTTTTTCCGGACCGGAGGGGGCGCCATCCTACACAATTCCGGTGTCAACGGAAGATGTTTCCAAAGTCAGGTCACTGTTAGACGCCCTGGATGAACAGGAAGATGTTCAGGATGTGAAACATAATGGTCAGCTTCCTTAAATGACAAAACGCAAAAAGTTTGTTTTGGTTTCATCAATATTGACTTTTGGGTTGATAGGGCTACAGTTTATCCCTCTAGACCGGCGTTATGAAGCAATTATTTTTTTCTCCGGCGTTTCAGTGCTTTTATCTCTGTGGTCTCTATATTCAGATCTTAAAGGAATTAATTGGCTGACTGCAATGATTTTGCCGGCTTTATACCCGGCGTCCGTAGGACTGTTTTATTTTTTGCTCCCGGTTAATATATTTTCGCGGACAGTTTTACTGTCTTTGTTTGGAATAGGAATGTACGCTTTGCTATTGACGGAGAATATTTATGCCGTTGCCGCCAGCAGGACCATTCAGTTAGTCCGGGCTGCTCACGCAGTTGGTTTCCTTTTAACAGTTATCACCGCTGTTTTTCTTATAGGGACATTGTTTGGCTTAAGGCTATCTTATTTAGCCAACGGAATAATGGTAATGGTTATTTTGTGGCCGTTGTTTATCAAGGGTTTGTGGTCGTCGACAATCCAAAAAAATATTTCAGGAACGATCTGGATGTATTCGGCAGTCTTAGCCTTGGTTGGAGGAGAAATCGCTATGTTTACGGCTTTTTTGCCAATGACTTCTTTGGTTGCGGCTATCCTGGTTTCGGGATATCTGTATGTGACGTTGGGGCTGATGCAGCAACATTTGCAGGAAAGATTATTTTCTAAAACAATTCAAGAATATGTTTGGGTCGGAATAATAGTATTTTTGGCCGCGTTATTAGTTACATACCGTTAGCGGCAGAGCGTCCGGAGTAGAGGATAGGTGACTCAGAATTTAGCTTTTCACAGATATATCAGTATATTTTCACGGACTGGCAGTCTAAATAGGGAAGTGATAGTTGATATAGTTTGATGGAGGTATTTTAATGTGGATAACTAATATATAGGGTGACAGAAAAAACCCGAAGAAGCTTGGGAGCTCTCAGGCTAAAGAGGGGCAGGTTGTCATTCCGGGCTTGATCCGGAATCTATAATAAATATTTAAATAGATTCCCGCTTATGCGGGAATGACAAAGACAAAAATTATTTATTTATTGAATTGATCAACACTTCCCCCAAAAAATCCGGTAGGAGATTAATATAATAGGTCGCACAATATATCTTTTACGACATTATTCTATAATAATTCGGGATGGTGGTGTGGTTGATATTCTGGTTCTGATCCATAACTTATTTCAAGTGTTGCTACATTTCAGATAATGCCGGAAAAAATTTCTTTGTCCCCCAACATTTTTGTCGTTTATCCTGATTTTTATATCTCCAAATCATACCCGAATTTTTTCCGGAGTATTATTTAGCTTTTAATCAGTATAGATTGATGTATCAATATAAACCTTAGCCTTTTCCAAGGCATTACCCCACATCTAATGTCTCCGGAACGTCTCCTGGGGGCATTGTACGAGGCCATTGAAACGTCATTCTGAGCCGAATTTATTAGGCGAAGAATCCAGTTGGTTTTACAGAAGACTTTCGTAAAGATCGATCAATTTAGGATTTTGTGATTTGATAAGCAATTCTTTTTTAGATCTTAATATTCCCTTTATTTGTTTCTCTCTGACAATAGCTTCTATAGGCGTTTCAAAAAGCTCATAATGCAATAGGTCGTCGCAATTTGCTCAGAATGACACTTTTCTTAGTCGCACAATGTTGACAGATAAATAATCTTCTGATAATCTTAGATAAAGAGTGGTTTTGGGAGCCCAGTTTAAAAATTTAAAATTAAAATTACTTTGAGTGACTCCCCTACTCTCTCGGAGATCTCCCGTGAAACATATTGTTAAATATTTTCACACAGAAGATAAGTTAAGACATATCTGATGAGTAAAATACAAGTGATTATATTGACATATCAAGATTTGGTTATGGGATACAGAAGTTAGCAGAAGTTTAGGATGAGTGACAATAATTTAAAAGAAATTACCGGCCTAATCAATGATTTTTTAGAGCACCTTGAAATAGAGCGCGGTCTATCGCTATTAACCGTTAGAAATTATAGATTTTGGCTGATGCGATTTGCTAAATGGTTGTTAGCTGATTATCCGGATTGTCGTTTAGCTCAAGTGGATTCGGAGAAGATCAGAGGATTCCGTTTATGGCTGGGTAGGCAGAAAGGCAGGGGTGGCCGGCAGATGTCTTTAGTGACCCAAGGATTTCACGCGATTGCCTTAAGAAGTTTTTTAAAATGGTGTTCTAAAATGAAGATAGCGGCCATGAGTCCGGAAAGCATTGACATTCCAAAGAGCCGCAGCAGAGAGTTAACTGTTTTATCTACGGCTCAAGTCAGCGATCTCCTGAATATTGTTAACGGCTCAAAGCTTAAAGATTTACGCGACCGGGCATTGTTGGAAACATTATTTTCTACCGGATTAAGAGTGTCGGAATTGGTGAAGTTGGACCGGGATAAAATAAATTTGGACCGGGGCGAGTTTCCGGTAATCGGTAAGGGCGGTCGGGCCAGAGTGGTTTTTTTATCCAAGAGGGCAATCGAATGGCTGAATAAATATTTTGTTAAACGTCAAGATCACTACAAACCCGTTTTTATCAGAGTCGGAGGCAAAAAGCCGGAGGTGGTGACGCCGGATGAAAAAATGCGTTTGACTCCCCGATCGGTCCAAAGGCTGGTGGAATATTACCGGCTTAAATCCGGAATTCCGATAAAAATTACTCCTCATGGCTTGCGGCATTCGTTTGCTACCGATTTGCTTCAGGGTGGGGCCGATTTGCGGGCGGTCCAGGAATTATTGGGGCACAAAAATATCGCCACCACTCAAATTTATACTCATGTTACCAACCGCGAGTTGCGTGATATCCATCTTCGGGCGCACAGCGGGAATAAATAACAAGGGTCTTGCCCAGATAAGCGTCCACTTTTACAGCGGTATCCTCCGGTCGTTTCTCACTAAACGTTTCAACATTGTCTCCATTGTATCACGATGATTAAACCGCCATTCGGTCTCCAGGAGATAATCCGAAAAGAAGG